>CAIJPE010000208.1 GCA_903822435.1 uncultured beta proteobacterium
GAGATTGCCAGAAGCTGACATCGCCATCACGACCCGCCACGGCAGCGGAGGTCAGCTTACTGGCACTTTCGGCGAATCGCAGGTCCCGGCCACAAGCCGTCCTTCACGGCCGGTTCGAAGATTTCGCCCCGGCGCTGCCACCAAGGTCAGGTTTCCGGCGACAAGTCTCAAGCTCTCACCGGCTCGACCCGGCCAGTTGCTGTCGGAGGCCACAGGCAGCTTCCTGGCATCGCGTCTCATCGACGTCGTGCTGGATGCAACCGCAAACTGCTCACCAGAACGGGGCCTCGCAGAGGCAGGCATCGACACGCTGGCGGTACCGTGAGCGATTGAGGTGTGACGCGCGGCCTGAGACCGTACGAGGTGACACCCTCGACGCCTGTTCCAGGCCAGGCTGAAGAGGCTGCTACTAGGCTGCGCGCCCAGACGCGGCAAGGCATTGGCCAGTTGCTGCGTGCGCGCGTGCGCGGTCGCATGGTCGCAGCGGTGGATGTCGCCGTCGTTGGCGATCGCCACCACCTCGGTCTTGCCGTGGTGGTCGGCGGCATGCCGTATCGACGCCGAGATAATCAGTGGCATGTCCATGATCAAGCGATGCATGGTCTGCCTCCTTCAGAACTTGGGGATGCGCAGGGTCTTGCTGATCATGGCCGTGCCCGACAGCGCGAACAGCAGGCTCATGGGATGCAGCTGCCAGGGCCCGAGTTGCCACACTCCGCCCCACAGTTGCGCACCCAGCGCACCCTGCCAGGCGGCCCATGACAGCAGCGCAGTGAGGATCACGCTGGTGGGGATCGGCGTGCCTTCAAAGTAGGCCACCTTGCCCGAGTCGGTGGTCAGTTGTTCGGCCGTGACGTTGAAGCGCGCTAACCGGCTGACGCCGCAGCAGACGAAGTAGCACAGGATGACGATATCCCAACCGCCCTGCAGCCCCGCGGCAAAGCCCAGTGCGGCCGGGCCGACGCCGAAGGAGATGACGTCGGCCAGCGAATCGAGCTCGCGGCCCAGCGGCGAATGCTGGTGGCGCCAGCGCGCCACCTTGCCGTCGAAGACGTCGAAGACGAACGCCAGCGGTGTCATTGCGGCCGACAGCAGAAAGTGCGTGAGCGAGCCGCTGGCCATGTACATCATCGCCAAGAACACCGACAACACGCCGCAGGCGGCATTGCCCAGTGTGATGAAGTCGGCCAAATGAAAGGCGCGGATCATCGAGAAGCGGTGTGGCGGGGGGGTAGAGGGCGTCATGTCAGAGTCTCCGTCGTTGGCCGTGATGAAGCAGGGAACGCGACGTCGAGCAGCGTTGCGGCGGCAGCAATGCTCATGGTGCGACGACCGCCAAGCGCGGAACGGATGTCGTCGCTGCGGACGACGATCTCACCGATGCGTGCACCTGCCGCCTCGAGCTCCGCCCAGTTCGGCGGCGCGCTGGCGGCCTGCGCCAGCGCCGCGGGCTGCATCATCATCAGGCAGATCACGAGAGCGGCGCCTTTTTCCACGGCGGCCTTCGTGCCGGGCCGATGGATCCTCGACTGGGCCATGGCGAAAGCTATGTCGATGGCGGTGGCCAGATTACCCAGCACACAGGTCGCGAGCGACTTGAACTGCCGCGCCAGCGACTTGAGCAGCGAGGCTCCGGCGCACTTAGCAGCCGAGGCGGCCTCGGCGCCCCGCGCGCGCTGGTGGCGGGCGCGGCGCAGCGCCGCTACGGACAACGACGGTCATGTCCTTCTTGCGGTCTGTGGTCCTGAATCTGCCTCGTGCGTCTATGAAGACCATGTCGCCGATCGGCAATTGCCTTGACGGCAAGCTAGCGCGATCGGCGTCCGAAGTCGGTTTGCTGGCGAACACTGCGGACACGTTCGGCCTCCGACGAACAGCTCCTCGATGGCGGCGATGTCAACTTTGCTCACTTTCGGTGAGCATGGAAGCGGCGCCTGGGGACGATCAGATTGGACTGGGCCGCGCCAACGAGGAACTGGCCGCCAAGAACAGCAAGCGGCGCGGGTATTGCCCTTCGGGTCGCTCCCGGCGCATTGCGCGGGCTGCGACATAGTGGGTGGGTAATGTGATCCCGCAGGTGCGGGTGTGCCAGTTCAGCCCGGCGCCTGGATCTCAACACATCAGCGAACGGCCGCAGGACTGATGCCACTGCGCAAGGTGATTCGGAGAATTTCGGCCGGTGTCCACAGTCGCATTCGCGGTCCCCAGGTTCCCGCCCCGCGCGAGACGATGGCTGTCGAGCCACCCAAGTCATAGCGCCCCTCGAAGAGCGGAAACCGCTGCCTCACGAGATATCCGAAAGGCCAGATCTGTCCGCCGTGTGTATGACCGGCCAGCATCAAATCGACACCAGCGCCGCCGATGATCTCCGATGTTAGCGGGACATGAGACAACAGCAGCAATGCGCCTGGTGGCCGACCTGCGAGAGCTGCCTTCAAAGGGGTAGCCAAAGTGGCTGTACCTGCAGTTGCCGGGGCGTCATCCACGCCCGCCATGACCAAGCCCGGGCGCAACTCGACCCAGGCATTGCGCAAGAGATGGATGCCTGCCGCTTCGAAGAAGGTCGCGTTGTCCTTGCTGACCGCATGAAACTCATGGTTGCCCAGTACGCCCCAGACGCCCAACGGCGCCGACAGGCGTCGGAGTTCAGTGAGTAGTTCAGAGTCCGGCGCACTGTGCCCTTCGAACACATCGCCGATGAAGACGACCATGTCGGGGCGCTCCGCCTGAACCTGGCGGACGCGGGCCGCAAGCCAGGGCGTACCCAGCAGTGAGCCCAGGTGCAGGTCGGAAAGACCAACGATCACCGTGCCGTCCAGCGCGGCCGGAAGGCTCGCGATGTGAACCTCATAGTTGTCGATGACTGGCGCCCGCAGACCCTGGACAAGAGCCATCGCTGACAGCACACCGCCAGCGATCAGCCCCGCACCGCGCAGGCGAGGCACGGCTCGCTTCATCAACGTGCCTAAGCCAGTCGACACGTCCACCGCTAACAGCGCGATCGACGTGAGGAACAACATGGCCAACCAGGTCATGCTCCAGAGTTCCAGGGGCACTGCCATAACGCCCGTCAGATCTGCGCTGACGGTGCTGCCGACAATGAAGAGTGCCCACAGCGCCAGCCCGGCCCCGACCAGCAGTCTTGGCGCAACGTGTTCCTTCACCAAGGGCACCGAGGAGGCGCGCCAGAAGACGTAGCCCTGCATCACCGTGACGGCGATCGCAAGGACGATCCCGAACATGGCAGTTACCGGCTATAGGGCGTGAAAGTGGGCCACTGGCGCGTTCCACGCCCGCCGACAACTTTCCGTCCGTACGAACGTACAGTGACTGCCGCATTCCAGGCGGCCGCATGGATTGCGTTTGCCGAGCCCCCGATCACCTGCGTGGCCGCGGGCCACGAGGATGCGGTCGCGTCGGAATCGTCGGAACCGGATGAGCACCCGGCGCCGGCCGGAAGCCCCCTTGGTGAGGTGGTCGACCTCGGTCGAAATCGGGTCGAGGCATGATGCGCCGCGGAGGCCCCACGCGATAGCCCGGACCCCAGCCACCATAGTCGCCATAGTTGCCGAACCAGGGGTCGTAGTAGTCCAGGCCGATGCGCACGTCGGTGCTGTAGCCAACGCCGCCATCGGTGACGGCGCAACTTGCCAGCAAGAACGTGTTCAAACCGAGCAGCAGGGCGATCGCAGCCCCGCGCATGCGGAGGGTGCTCACTTCGTCACCTCCTTGCCTTGCGCATCGGGCCATTCGAGCAGCCCGAAGGGAGCGCCCAGCGGGTCGGCAACGATGGCCACCTTGCCGCCATGCCGGTCCAGGCGCGGCTCCACCAGCACACGGCCGCCCAGCGAGACGACCTTGGCGCTCGACGCGCCCACATCCTCGACATGGATGTAGTTCAACCAGTGTGGCCGGGCGTTCGGGCGGTTCGCGGGCAGGGTGTTCGCGCTGGCGCGGGCGTAGTTGTCGGTCGCCAGCATCAGGTGCCTGGCGCCCTGATCAGCCGGCAGATCGAAGACCTCGTAGTCGAAGACTGTCTGGTAGAAGCCGGCGTTTGCGTCGGGGTCGGTGGTGCTGAGCGAACTCCAGATCCATTCCCCGGGATCGGCCATCTCGTCGGGCGGATCGCCGGTGCTGGAGGCGAGCACGGCGAAGACGGCGCCTTGTGGATCCGAGAAGACCGCCTCCCGCCCCCGGTTGGGAATCGTGTGCGGCTCGAGCAGCACCTTCGCACCGTTGGCGACGGCCAGCTTCTTCGTCGCATCCACATCGCGCACGGCCAGGAAGGTCAGCCAGCTGGATTGACGGCGCTCGCCGGTGGTGACGGCCTTGTGCATCATCCCGGCAACCAATTGGCCATCGAGCGATGCCTCGGCATAGTCGTCGCCGCCGAGTTTGAGGTCGCGAAAGCGCCAACCGAGAAGCCCGCCATAGAAGCGTTTGGCCACGGTCAGATCCGGGGTCACCAGCTGGACCAGGACGACCTTGCCAACGTGGTGCTCCTGGCTGCTCGGCGTCACCAGCGGGGACAACTGCAGCGGTTGGGCCATCAGTGGCGAGATCGCCGACAGGCCGAACACGGCCGCAGCCAGAACCCGGCCCACACGCTTACGGGCTCCGGGCATTTGCTTCCCGGCTTCCACTTGATCGATGTCCATGGGAGACACCATAGGCGCGACCCACGCGCATGTCTGTGCGCTGTCGAACTCCTTCGCTTCACGCCTTGCCTTCAGCCGGTGCCTTTGGCTGCGATCGCCTTGCGGACCCTGTCGGGCAGCATCGGAAGGCGCAGCATCCGGGCACCCACCGCGTCGAAGACGGCATTCGCGAGGACCGCACCCGTCGTCGTGATCGCAGGTTCGCCGCCACCCTGGGGCGCCAGCTCGTCGTTCTTCACCAGCACGGCCTCGACCCGCGGTGCCGAACTGAACTTGGGTATCTCGTAGGAGTCGAAGTTGCGGTCCAGGATTTCACCACCGCGGAAGCGAAGCTCCTCGCTCAGCGCGTAGCCCAGGCCCATGGTCAGGCCGCCTTCGATCTGCATCTTCGCGCCCTCGGGGTTGACGACGATGCCCATGTCCTGCACACAGACGATCCGCACGACCTTGACGCGTCCGCTCGCCGCATCGACCTTGACCTCGGCCATGGTCGCCACGTAGCTGCCGGCGTCGATGGAGCAGGCCAGCCCGAAACCGCGGCCGCTGGGCGCAGGCGCTGCCTTCCAGCCGAACGCGGTGGCGGCGGCCCGCAGCACGCGGATCATTCGCGCGTCGGTGAGGTTGCGCAGGCGGAACTCGAGCGGATCGACACCCAGCGCCGAGGCCATGATGTCGATCTGGGACTCGGCCGCGAACACGTTCATGTTGGCGCCGGGCCCGCGCCACGCGCCGACGGCGAAGGGATGAACGCTGCTGCCGGCGGCCGCCGGCGCGTCGCCGTTCCTGCCGGCCGAGCGAATGCGGGCGTTGGGCATGGCGTAGGCCAAAGTCGTGCCGCGAACACCGGCGGCATGCACCGTGTAGTCCCACAGCGAAACCCGGCCGGTCTGATCCACGCCTGAGGCGATCTTCACTACCGAAGCGGGATCGAAGGTGTCGTTGAAGAATTCCTCGGCGCGGGTCCACGCCACCTGCACCGCCTTGCCCGTGATCTGGGCCAGCCGCGCGGCCTCGACGGCTTGTCCGAACGCGCTCTTGCCGCCGAAGCCGCCACCCACCAGCGGCGTGATCACCCGGACGTCCTTGCCTTCCAGGCCCAGCACCTTGGCGATCTGGTCGCGTGCGGGGAAAGGCGTCTGCGTGGACGCCCAGACCGTCATGCGGCCGTTCTTGAACTCGGCCAGGGCGGCGTGGGTCTCCAGCGCCGCATGGGCGACGTAGCCCTTCTGGAACGTCGTCTCGAAGACCCGCGTCGCGCCGGCCTTGGCAGCGATGATGTCGCCGCGAGTGGTGACCTCAACCAGGCCTGCAGACTTCGCAACGATGTGGGCGAAGATGCCGTCCGGGTCCGGCTTGGCTTCCGGCAGTCGCCACGCCGCCTGAATCGCTGCCAACGCCTTGGCGGCAGGTTCAGGGTCGGCATGCAGCACGGCGACGATATCGTCGCGCCTGACGACTGTGACGCCCGCGAGCTTTTCGGCGGCGGACGTGTCCAGCCTGGTCAGCGTCGCGCCATGCATGGGCGGTCGCAGCACGTGGGCGTACAGCATGCCGGGCAGCCGCATATCGGCGGCGTACTGCGCCGCGCCTGTCACCTTGCCACGCGCATCCAGGCGCTGCGGTGAGGTGCCCATCAGCTTGAAATCGGCCGCCGCACGCAGGACCGCCTTGCGATCGACGACCCGGGTGATCCGAGCGCCCTTGGACAAGGCCGCGTAGCTGACCGACCGCGTCGGTTCGCTGGCCACCGTGACGACGCCACCGTGGACCACGAGCCGGTCCACGGGCACACCCAGCCGCTCACCCGCCAGAGTCATAAGCACCAGCCTCGCCTGCGCACCCGCCGCGCGAAGGGCCGGACCGAACATGCGGGTGGTGAGCGAGCCGAAGGTGCCCCGGTCCCACGGGCAGCGGTCGGTGTCGCCCAGCACCATGTCGATGGCCGCGAGGTCGACCCCGAGCTCTTCGGCGACCATCTGCGCCTGCGAGGTCAGCACACCCTGGCCCATTTCGATCTTGCCGGAGAAGACGGTCACGCGACCGTTCTCGCCGACCACCAGGTAGGCGTTGAAGTCTTCCGGGTACAGCCGCTTGGCCTCTTGGGCGAAAAGCAGATCGGGGCCGAGGCTGACCAGCACGACCACACCACCGCCGACAAGCTGGAAGAAGCTTCTGCGGTCGAGGCCCAATTCACTACTCATGACGCCTTGTCCGTCTGCTTCGCCACCGCTTCGATGGCGTCGACGATGCGTTGATGCGCGCCGCAGCGGCACAGGTTGCGCTCCATGTGAGCCACCACGGCTTCGCGCGAAGGCTTGGCGGTTTCGCGCAGGAGGGCGGCCGCCGACATCAGCATGCCCGACGTGCAGTAGCCGCACTGGAAGGCGCCGTGATCGATGAAGGCCTGCTGCAGCGGGTGCAGCTCGCCGCCGCGCGCGGACCCATCGTTTGCCAAGCCCTCTATGGTGACGACTGCCTTGCCGGCGACATTGCGCATCGGTGTCTTGCAGGACTTCACGGCCTTGCCCTCCACCGTGACGGTGCAGGCGCCGCAGAGCGCCTCACCACAGCCGTACTTGGTGCCGGTCAGTCCGAGCTCGGTGCGCAACACCCACAGCAGCATGCGGTCATCGTCGGTGTCCAGCGTGACGGGTTGCCCGTTAAACTGGAATCGGATTGAGGTCTTCATGTCCGGGCCCCGTCACGCTTCGATGATGACCTTCAGCGCCTTGGTGCTCGAGGCCTTGCCGAAGGTCTCGTAGGCCTGAAGGATCTGGTCGAGCTTGAAGTGGTGGGTGATCAGCTTGCCGGCATCGATGCGCTTGGCCTGCACGGTCTTGAGCAGCATCGGGATCGTCACCGTGTCGACCAACCGCGTGGTGATGGTCACGTTGTGCGACCACAGGCGCTCCAGGTGCAGGTCGACCTTCACGCCATGCACACCGACGTTGGCGATGGTGCCGCCCGGGGCGACGATGTCCTGGCACAGTTCGAAGGTCGCCGGAATGCCCACCGCCTCGATGGCCGTGTCAACTCCTCGCCCGCCGGTCAGCTTCATCACCTGCTCGGCGGCCTTGCCGTCTGTGCTGTTGACGATCTCGGTCGCTCCGAAGCGCTGGCTCACCGACAGGCGGTTGTCGTCGAGGTCGATCATGATGATCTGCGAGGGCGAGTAGAACTGCGCCGTCAACAGGGCTGCCAGACCGATCGGCCCGGAGCCCACGATGGCGACGCTGCCGCCCACCTGCACCTTGCCGTTGAGCACACCGCACTCGAAGCCGGTGGGCAGGATGTCGCTGAGCATCACCAGCGCTTCTTCATCGGCGCCGGCAGGGATCGGGTACAGGCTGGTGTCGGCATACGGAATGCGGACGAATTCGGCTTGCGTGCCGTCGATGCGGTTGCCGAGGATCCAGCCGCCGGTCGTGCAGTGCGAAAACATCCCCTTGCGGCAGTACTCGCAGCGGCCGCAGGCGCTGATGCAGGAGATCAGCACCCGGTCACCGGGCTTGAAGGTCGTCACGCCCGCACCTACCGCATCGATGACGCCGACGCCTTCGTGGCCGAGCACTGTTCCGGGAGCGCAGGTCGGAACGTCGCCTTTGAGGATGTGCAAGTCGGTGCCGCAGATGGTGGTCTTGGTGATCCGGACCACCGCATCGGTCGGTGCCTGGATCGTGGGCTTGGCGCGATCCTCAAGCGCCTTCTTGCCGGGACCGTTGTAGACGAGTGCTTGCATTGGGGTCATCTAGATCGAACGGATCGTTCGTAGCACGAAATGCTGCGCGTGCCTTAGGAGGAGGTCTGTGCGTTCGCAGACGTACACGACCTCGTGGCCGCGCCAAGATCACTGACCGATGCCAGCACATCAATCAGGTGTTGACCGATGAAGATCCTCGTCGCGGTGGATGGCTCGGAAGCCGCTCTAGACGCCGTTCGGCATGCTCTGCACCTGTGGCGTGAAGGACTGAAGGCCTCGCTGGTGCTGGCCACCGTGCAGGCTCCGACGTACCTCTACGAAATGGTGCTGCCACCCGACTCCGATGTGCTCGAAAAGGTCTCGGGCGCCGTCGGCGGCCGTGCACTCGAAGGCGCCGAGGCGCTGTGCGTGGAGGCAGGGATGCCTTTCGAACGGGAAATCGGCTCGGGCGAGCAGGCGCCGACCCTGATCCAGATCGCTGAGCGAACCCACTGCGAGGCCATCCTCATCGGCGCCCGCGGCCTGGGCGCCCTGCGCGGTGCGCTCCTGGGCTCGGTTTCGCAGGCGGTCTTGCACACGTCCAAGGTTCCGGTCACCGTGGTCAGGCGCGCTGACGAATAGATGCGGCTGTTGGAGGGATCGACCCTCGTCGAGGCAACGTGAGCAGGTGTGTGTGTGTACGCCGCCGCACAGTGTGGTGCCCGGCCCAAACCGATACTGGGGCGACCGAGGGTCGGGCTCACCCGGGCTCTTCTGTTCCAGACGCCCATCGCCTGGACGCGGGGCACCCTGGCGAACCCCTCGGTCCCTTAATCCGGCCGTCAGAGTCGAAGGCTTGCCTCGGGCGGCGACCCGGCCGTGTTGCCTGGAATGCTGCCCTGGACTCTCTTTCGACCTGACATGCCGATCACCGACCTCGCCGACGACCCCGAAGACCCGCAGCACAGCCCCGAAGAGCGGGCAGCGGCTGCATCACGCAGTACCTGGGTCAGTGTCGGCGTGAACCTGATCCTGACCATCACCCAGGTCGCCGTCGGCATCCTGGCCAAGTCGCAGGGCCTGGTGGCGGACGGCATTCATTCGCTCTCGGACCTGGTTGCGGACTTCGTGGTGCTGTTCGCCAGTCACCACGCCAAGAAGGACGCGGACGAGGACCACCCCTACGGCCATCAGCGCTTCGAGACCGCGGCGTCGCTGGTGCTCGGCGCGCTGCTGCTGGCGGTCGGCATCGGCATGCTGTGGTCGGCGTTCCGCAAGCTCGAGGAGCCCGATCTCGTCCAGCAGGTCCATATCGTGGCCCTGTGGGTCGCCGGCGGAGCGCTCATCGCCAAGGAATTACTCTTCCGCTACATGCTGTCGGTGGCAAAGCGGGTGAAGTCCAGCATGTTGGTGGCCAACGCGTGGCACGCGCGGTCGGACGCGGCATCGTCGCTGGTGGTGGGCATCGGCATCATCGGCAATCTGGCGGGCTACCCCATCCTCGATCCGATCGCCGCGCTGATCGTCGGCTTCATGGTCGCCAAGATGGGCTGGAGCTTTGGCTGGGATGCGATGCATGACCTGATGGACCGGTCGGTCGACGAACAGGAAGTCGCCGCGATCCGGCAGACGCTGGTGGACACGCCCGGGGTCAAGAGCGTCCACGACATCCGCACGCGCAAGATGGGCGACATGATCGTGGTCGATGCGCACATCGAGGTCGATGCTGCCATCAGCGTCGAGGCGGGGCATGACATTGCCGTTGAAGCGCGTCAGCGAGTACTTCAACGGCATCGCGTGCTCAACCTGATGACGCACGTGGACCCGTGGCGCCGGCCCGACCTGGATCACGCCGAAGCGGCCGTGCCCGCGAGCTGATGGACGACCTCGTTCGCGATCGCGAGACACCTGCGGTTGCTGCCGGGCTGAGCGATGCCGAAGCACGCCAGCGTCTGGCCAAGGACGGCCCGAACGAATTGCCGGTCTCCAAGCCCCGCAGCGTGCTGAGACTGGCGCGCGAGGTCGCATCCGAGCCGATGTTCCTCCTGCTGGTGGCCTGCGGCGCCATCTACATGTTGCTGGGCGACAGGCAGGAAGCGCTGATGCTGCTCGGTTTCGTGTTCGTGGTTATGGGCATCAGCTTCGTACAGCAGCGGCGCAGCGAGCGTTCGCTGGAGGCGCTGCGCGACCTGTCGAGCCCGCGTGCCCTCGCCGTGCGGGACGGCACACCGGTGCATGTCGCGGCCCGCGATCTGGTCGTGGGCGACATGGTCGTGCTCGCAGAGGGCGACCGGGTACCGGCCGACGTGCAACTCGTCGAGGTCTCGAACCTTGCCGTCGATGAGTCGCTGTTGACCGGGGAGTCGGAACCCGTCGTGAAGGAGGCGTCCACAGGGCCCGTGGACGGTGCCCAGCAAGGTACACCGCGGGAGGGCGCGGATAAATGTCAGGCCTTCTCCGGCACGCTGGTCACGCGCGGGACGGCGCACGGCGCGGTCGTGGCGACTGGTGCACGCAGCGCCCTGGGTCGCATCGGTCAATCGCTTGCAGGCATCGTCGTAGAGACCACGCCGATCCAGCAGGAGACCCGCCGGGTCGTCAAGGTCGTTGCGCTGGTCGGCCTGACGCTGGCCGCGGCGCTGGCGATCGCCTACTGGATTGCTCTGGGTGACTGGCTGCACGGCCTGCTGGCAGGTCTGACGCTGGCGATGGCCATCCTGCCGGAGGAGCTTCCGGTGGTGCTGACCCTGTTCCTCGGCCTCGGCGCCTGGCGACTGGCACGCGAGAAGGTGCTGGCACGCAGCATCCCGGCCGTGGAGTTGCTGGGTGCCACCACGGTGCTGTGCGTCGACAAGACCGGAACGCTGACAGCCAATCGGATGACCGTGCGGCGGCTCTGGACGCCGCAGGCGGCGTTTGACACGGCGGCGGCCAGCCCAGGCCCGTTACCGGAGGAACTGCACGGCGTCCTGGAATACGCGGTGCTGGCGAGTCACCGCCGCGCCTTCGATCCGATGGAGACGGCGATTGGTGAGGCGGGCAAGCGCCTGCTGGCCCAAACCGACCACATGAGCGAGCATTTGCACAGCGACTGGCAGTTGGTGGACGACTACGCGCTGTCGCCCGAGATGCTGGCGATGTCGCGCGTGTGGCAGTCGCCGGACCAGGCTGAGCGGCTGATCGCCGCCAAGGGCGCGCCAGAGGCCATCGTCGACCTTTGCCACCTCGATGCAGCGCAAGGTGCTGCGATCATCGAGCAGGTCCATGCGATGGCCAGCGACGGCCTGCGGGTGCTGGGTGTGGCCTGCGCCACCTTCCCCTCGGGCGAGTTGCCCGACCAGCAGCACGACTTCAGCTTCGCATTTCTCGGACTGATCGCGCTGGAAGACCCGGTGCGGCCGGACGTGCCAGCGGCCATTGCAGAATGCCACGCCGCCGGCATCCGCGTGGTGATGATGACGGGCGACCACCCGGCGACCGCCATCTCGGTGGCCCGCCAGGCGGGCCTGAGCACTGACGCGCCGGTCATCACCGGTACCGAGCTTGCGACCTTGAGTGATGGAGTGCTTGCTGAGCGCCTGGGCACAACGCACATCTTCTGCCGGGTCCAGCCCGATCAGAAACTGCGCCTGGTGCAGGCGTTCAAGGCGCGCGGCGACGTGGTGGCTATGACCGGAGACGGTGTTAACGATGCACCAGCCCTCAAGGCTGCAGACATCGGCGTGGCCATGGGCGCGCGCGGCACCGAGGTCGCCCGCGAGGCGGCGGCGCTCGTGTTGCTCAACGATGACTTCTCGTCGCTCGTGACGGCAGTGCGCTATGGCCGTCGTGTCTTCGCCAATTTGCGCAAGGCCATCGTGTTCGTGGTGGCGGTGCACGTGCCCATCGTCGGCCTGTCCATCGTGCCGGTGCTGTTCGGCTGGCCGATGCTGTTGATGCCAGTGCACATCCTGTTCCTGCAACTCATCATCGACCCGGCTTGTTCGGTGGTATTCGAGGCCGAACCGCTGGAGCCCGACGCCATGCGGCTGCCGCCACGCAGGCCAGACCAGAAGCTATTCGACAAGGCCGTGATGGTTCGCGGGCTCTGGCAAGGCTCGGGCCTGCTGCTGCTCCTGCTCGCCGTGTATGCGGGCGCCAGAGCCTGGCTGCCCGCAGACGGCCAGCGCGACGACATCGCTCGGGCGCTGACGTTTGTAGTGCTGATCCTGTCCAACCTGGGCCTGATCCATGCCAACCGGTCCTGGGGCCGAACAGTCTTGGCCGGGAACCCCGAATCCAACAAGCAGTTCGGCTGGATTGCCGCCGGCACGGTGGTCGTGCTCGGCATTGTGCTGAGCGTGCCTGTGATCAGCCGCGTGTTCGCGTTCGCTGCGCCGCCGCCCGCCATGCTGCTGGCGGCGTTGGTCGCTGCCGTGCTCAGCATGGTGTGGTTCGAGGGCGTCAAGCGAGTCCATAGTCGGCGTACTGAACACGCCGTTTGAACCCGAACTGGCCTCAGCTCATGTGCTGAGGCGCGACATCTACCAGGTTGGCAGAGGTTCCGATGTGATGGTGAAGGCTGGCCGGCATCGTGACGAACGCGATGAATGCGATCGGGATCAAGGTCATCGCGATCGTTCTGGCGATGCGGACCATGAAGTCGTGAAGGTCGGTTTGCATGTCGAGGTCCTTGTCTTGCGTGTTGGCGTACCGACAGCATGGGCGCCGCGCATTAACTTGCGCTGAAATGAAAGCGCGTACCGCCTACCGGGTGATGATGTCCGCCAATGCCACCTACCTCCGGGAGACCTATGGCGAAGCGTTCTACCGAAACTTCAGAGCGGCCGCCGACGACAAGCTGCGAGAGCTGATCCCGCGAATCCCCGATCTCGGCAACAGCGTCGCATCGATGAGCTATGCGTTCATCACGGCCTACGTGCCCTTCGTCCATGCCTTCAAGCAGTTCGACGAAACCCGGGACCGGGCGGGTGAGTTGCTCTGGGTTATGAACGAGAACCTTTTGCAACGCTTCCCATCGGCCATTCGAACTCTGCTGGGTCGCATGGCAACTTCGAAGACGATGCTGAAGTCACTTCGGGCCGCGCAACTCAAGGGAGAACAAGGGCTGCTTCATCCCATGGACTGGCGCGTGGTCGTCGAAGAGCCCGCAGAAGGCGGCCACCGCACCACCTGGACGCAATGCGGGGCCTTGCAGGCGCTGAGAGCCATCGGTGAAGACGGTGTGTTCCCCTATGCCTGCCGAATCGACTACCTGATGGCCCACCTCATGGGCCTTCGGTTCGTCCGAACCAAGACCCTGGCCGACGGCGACGACTGCTGCAACAACTACATTGCCGGTCCAGGCTTTACGGAATGGGCGCCTGAGAAGGGCTTCGAGCATCGCAAATGAGCGTCTGGCTTCGACCGACGGATGGTCGCCAAAGTCCTACTTACCATCCCCGCCGACACTCCCAGGGAATCTTCGCTTCAGCCCGCGTGCGAGCAACAGCCAAGCCACAGCCCATGCGGCGCCAAAGGCCCAGCCGGCGACCACATCGGTAGCCCAGTGGACGCCAAGTGCAATGCGGCTCAGGCCCACAAGCAGCGCCATCAGCGTTGCTGTCGCCAGGATGTACGTCTGCTCGCCCGCCCGCGTGCGCGTGCTTGCAATGAGCGCGGCGATCGTGAGGAACACGATCGCTGAAATGGTCGCGTGGCCGCTGGGAAAGCTCAGGCCGGGTGCAACAAGTTCTGCAAACTCCGCTCCCGGCCGTGGCCGACCGAACTGTCCCTTGAGGACACTCACACCCCCAGAACCCGTGATGACTGCCGCCGCCACCAGCACTGCCATCAGCCGCGCCCTGACGACTGCCAGATAGCCGACTGCAATCACGGTGAACAGCGTCAGCACGGCCGTGCTGCCGAGCCCGCTCACATCCCGCATGACTTCAGCCACCCACGTATGGCCGACCCTGAAGTTTTGAGCGGCGCGCAAGATCGCCACGTCGAAGGCATGCGTGTCGCCTTCGACCATCTCGCTGCTGATCTGGATGAATGCCCAGATCAACAAGGCGGTGACCAGCCCTGCCAGCAAGGGCCTGTATGTCTCGAGCCGAGACAGGGCGCGGCCGGATCGCACCTCTGCTCGCGCGGGTCGGGATGCGCGTCCCGTTCCAGGGCGGCCGTCGCTGCCTCGGCGCGAGGCTGTCGCCACGGCATCGCGGTTTTTCACGGGTGCCAGATTAGCTGCCCTGCTGACAACCCACTGTGCGTCGCCGAACAGACCAATTACCCGCACAGACGTAGGGTCAAGATGCCGATGAAATGGATCGGCGGGAAGGGCAGCGCCATGTACGGATTCACAACGACACTCACCGGCATCACCTTCGATCAGGCGCTGACCCGGACCATCGAGGCACTCAAGGGCGAGGGATTCGGGATCTTGAGCGACATCGACGTTCAAGGCGCGATGAAGGACAAGCTCGGTGTCGAGATGCCGCCCTATCGAATCCTCGGCGCCTGCAATCCGAAGCTGGCACACCAGGCGCTGGAGGCGGTGCCGGACATCGGCTTGCTGCTGCCCTGCAACGTGATCGTTCGCGAAGAGGCGCCCGAACGCGTCGTGGTGGGCTTTCTGGATCCGCAGATCATGGTGGGCCTGGTCGGCAAGCCTGAAGTGCAGGCCGTTGCAGACGCCGCCGAGCGGCTTTTGCGCAGTGCCTGCGCCCGATTGGCCGACAACGGGGCACCCGTCCGTGCAGTCTGATGCCGCCCCTGCTGCTGGCGGTCGCCGCGATGTTCATCGCCGTCTGGCACCTATCGATCGCGGCACCTTCGCGCCCCCGATAGGCGCATCCCGCGATCTGCGGACCTCTCCCGATGTCTGCGATCGGGATCGAGGTCGCCGCCGTGCTGGCATCGGCTCCGCTTCGACGACCTCTTGGTCATCAGCGACTAAGAATTCCATAAGCGCGCGTGCTCATGCTTCCGAGCCACCAGCCCACCAAGGATGACCAGCATGTTCTGCCCTGTCTGCAAGAGCGTTGAACTCGTGATGACCGATCGCCAAGGCATCGAAATCGACTACTGCCCGACATGCCGAGGCGTGTGGCTGGATCGAGGCGAACTGGACAAGCTGATCGAACGATCGGTTTTGCAGGTGAGTGGCTCGCCCGCCGCACCTGTGCATGCCCAGGAAACGAGCCGAGGGCACGACGGCCGCCAAGGCTTCAAGGACTCAGACTTCGGTCACAAGGACTATGGCCACGGTCAGCAGGGTCAGCCGGGTCAGCAGGGCCAGCGCCGCTCCTTCTGGCGCGAACTGTTCGACTGACGACGACCCACTCGGTCTCTCAGTCCACACCGCGACTCTCCGCCCATGACCGCCACCCAACTGCTGGCCTACATCTCCGTGGCCTTGCTGCTGCAGGTGGCTGCGGGCGTGGCATTCGCGGTGTGGCGACGCCCCGCGACGGTTGGTGCGCCGGCGCCGGCCTCAGCGGACGAAGTCGTCACAGCCGTCACGGGCGCATGGTCGGGTTGGCGTGACTTCCGAGTTGTGCGCCGCGAGTTCGAGGATGCCGCACAGACGCAGTGCTCGTTCCATCTTCAACCGGTCGATGGCGTGCCGCTCACGCCATTCCAGCCGGGTCAGTACCTCACGTTTTCGCTGAAAACACCTGAGGCCGTTGCGGGCGCGCCCGGCGGCGCGCGCACCATCACGCGGTGCTATTCGCTGTCCGATCGGCCGGATTCGACAGGCTACCGAATCACCATCAAGCGTGCGCTGGCGCCTGCAGACAGGCCGGAGTTACCGCCCGGCTTGTCGTCCGGCTACTTCCATGACCGGGTGCACGAGGGTGATGTGCTGCAGGTCAGGGCACCGTCGGGCCACTTCTTCATCGATCCCGATGCCAGCGTGCCGGCCGTGTTCATCGCCGGCGGCATTGGCATCACGCCGATGATGAGCATGCTGCGCTGGTGCATCGAGGAGCAGCCCGAACGCCTGGTGCATCTGTACTACGGCGTTCGCAGCAGCGGCGACCATGCCTTCAAGCAGGTGCTGGAGGACCTTGCGGCCGCACACCCGGCTTTCAAACTGAACGTGGTGTACGGCAATCCCGGGGCTGACGACGTGTTGGACCGTGACTACCAGCACCTGGGCTACATCGACCTGACGCTGCTGCGCCGCACCTTGCCCCATGGCCGCCACCAGTTCTACGTCTGCGGGCCTCCGCCGATGATGCAGAGCCTGGTGCCCGCCTTGCGCGAATGGGGTGTGCAGGCCGACGACATCCACTTCGAAGCGTTCGGCCCTGCCTCGGTACGGCCAGCAGGTCCGGTGACCAACGAGCCTGCAGTCGCGAACTCGGCTTCCATCGATGTGCGCTTCAGCCGCTCGGGTCGCACGCTGGCTTGGGACGGTCAGGATGCCAACCTGCTCGACTTCGCAGAACGCCATGGCCTGGCGGTGGATTCGGGCTGTCGAACCGGCAGTTGCGGAACCTGCCAAACGCGGCTGCTGTCCGGCGCCGTCACCTACGCGGACAGACCTGACTTCGACATCCTGAAAGGCCACTGCCTGCTGTGCGTTGGCAAGCCGCAGTCTGCCCTGGTGCTGGATGTATGAGGAACGCGGCATGAGTTCCCTGCAAGCCCGGCTGTTCAGCCGCGAGGTGCTGCCGTTCTATCTCTCGCTGCTGGCACTGGCGGCAGCCGCGTTGCTGTGCGACGCAGCCTTGCATCTGCTAAACGCGGTGTGGATCGGGCGCTGGCTGGGCATACCGGGCACTCTGATGATCCTGGGGTCGCTAGCCTACTCGCTGCGCAAGCGCAAACTGATCCGGTCCGGCCAGCCCGTCAAGTTGCTGCGACTGCATGAGTACATGGCGTGGGCCGGGTCGCTGCTGGTGCTGGTGCATGCCGGCATCCACTTCAACTCGATCCTGGCTTGGCTGGCCACCTTGGCGATGATCATTAACGTCGCCAGCGGCTTGACGGGCAAGTTCCTGCTCGATCGATCGCGACGTCGTCTTGATGAAGCGCGCCAGCGTATGCGAGCGCAGGGCCTGACGACCGAACAGCAGTCCGAGCGCACGTACTGGGACAGCCTGACCTTCGACGCCGTCAAGCAGTGGCGCTCGGTGCACTTTCCGATCACGCTGGCCTTTGCGGTGCTGGCGCTGGCGCACATCGTGGCTGAGTGCCTGTTCTGGAGCTGGAGGTGAAAGGCCGCTGGCTGTGGATCATCATCAGCGCCAACCTGGTGGTGCTGGTGGCGCTGGCCTTCATCTACCCGCACCTGATGGTAGGTCCGGGCCCGCTGGTGGCCGGGCATGCCGAACTGGCCACCGATTGCTTTGCCTGTCACACGCCGGGGCGTGGCGCCACGGCCGACCGCTGCATTGCCTGTCACGCACTGCCTGACATCGGCCTGCGCACGACCAAAGGCGCGACCGTCGTCAATGCCAAGCCCATAAAGGTGTCGTTCCACCAGGAGTTGAACGACCGGAACTGCATGGCCTGCCACAGCGACCACGCCGGCCCGAAGCTGACGCAGCGCAGCCGCAAGCCGTTCTCACACGCCATGCTGCGCGTGGCCACGCGGGACCGATGTGATACCTGCCACGCCGCGCCGAAGAACGACCTGCACAGGACTTTGAGCGTCGGCTGCGACAAGTGCCACAAGCTTGAGGCCTGGAAGCCGGCCAGCTTCGACCATGCGGCCTTGACGCAGGCC
>CAIJPE010000209.1 GCA_903822435.1 uncultured beta proteobacterium
GCGCACGCGGCTTTCGTGTCTCGCGGAAGCCGCGGTGTCAGCCTGACCGGCTTTTGACCGATCAGGAATTCCTGATGTTAAAGACCCGCGAGGAACTGGGTCGGATCGACCGGGGTCTGACCCTTGCGCAGTTCAAAGTGCAGCTGGGGCGATGCGACGTTGCCCGTCTGGCCGGACTTGGCGATGGTCTGACCGCGCTTGACGGTATCGCCACGCTTCACATCGATTTCGCCGTTGTTGGCATAGGCCGAGACGAAGCCGTTGGGATGGCGGATCAGGACGAGATTGCCGTAGCCCTTCAGTTCGTTGCCAGCGTAGGCAACAACACCGGATTCAGCGGCCTTGACTGACGTGCCTTCCGGCACGGCGATGTTGATGCCATCGTTACCGCCGGTCTTGAAACCCTGAATGATGCGGCCGCGAGCAGG
Organism: uncultured beta proteobacterium; assembly: GCA_903822435.1. Classification (GTDB taxonomy): domain Bacteria; phylum Pseudomonadota; class Gammaproteobacteria; order Burkholderiales; family Burkholderiaceae_C; genus Rubrivivax. The sequence continues at coordinate 429 of CAIJPE010000209.1, forward strand.
CCAGCGGAACTCAGGTGCTGCGGCATCGGGCGACGTTGCGGCGGCGGGTTGAACAACAGCCGGATCTGATGTCGATGCGGTCGGCGTTGCGTCTGTGCGCGCTGTGGAAACAGCGGCCACACGCGGCGGCTTGGCGGCAACAACAGGCGCCGCTTCAACCTTTGCCACCTTCACAGGCACAACTTTCGCGGCTGCGATTTTCTCAGACACGGCCTTGGCTGGCGCGACCTTGGCGGTCGCCTCGCTGCGCGTCTGGGCCCGCGCGTCCGACACAACCTTGCTGGTCTTGCGATCAAGATTGCCGACCTTGTCCGTCGCGCCCTTGCGAAGGGGTGCCGCTTCCGGCCCCTTCTGGAAGGCGAACTTCTCATGGCTGGAGGGCTGCGTGCCCAACCGGGCCGGGGCGGCCTCGACCGTGCGCACGGGCGTGCTGACGGGGCGAACATGCGCGGTGCGAACCGGAGCAGCTGCCACCGGCGCTGGCGGCTCCACCGCGGCTGTGCGGGTGCTTGAATTCGCGCTGTAAACAGGGATCACCATGCGGGCGCCAGGCTGCACCTGGGAGGCGGATGAGAAGCCGTTGACGCGCAGCAGGCTGTCCACCGGAACGCCGTAGCGCTGGCCCAGCAGCGCAGCCGACTCGCCCTGCGCCACAACAATGGGCGTGCCGCCTGCCGCACTCCATGCGCCATGCGCAGAGGCAGCCGTCCCCGCGTGGTTCACAGTGGTGGCGGTGGGAATGTCGTAGCCGGCGCGTGCCCCAAGGCCACCCGTGCCGGCGGCCGAGACACGAACCGGGCTTGGATGCGGGGCTGTGGCGTAGGTCTGCGACAAGCCTGCGCCGCGCACAGGCGCGATGGGTGAGGACTGGATCGGTGGCAGGCCCTGCGAGGCGACACGACCGACCGGCGCGGATTGATAGCCGCTCGTGTTAGTGTTGGCGTAGCCGTTATCCTGGGTGGACGCTGTCGGCTGGCGATCGACGCTGGACATGCGCGCCGAGGACCCGAAAGGATTTCCGAAGGGGTCTCCCATCCGGCTGGAATCTGCGGAACAGCCAGCGAGAAGCGCAAAGGTAACACTGGCACACGCCAATGAGAGGGCGCGACGGCCGTCGAGCAAAGAGACCACATGACTCATGACGCAACCCACACATGACGCAACAATGAACAGCGTCATTCAACCTGCTGCGGGTTAAGGGGAGGTTTATGATGAATCGCTTGGAAGCCTTATTCGTCGGAATCAGCGTAAATTTTTACGATTAACCCGCCATCGGGACGCAAAAATCAGAGCGCGCGGGATAATCCGGGCAAAAGTCGCGGCAACCGGCACGGCCCGATCACGCTGTCCTCGAACGGCGTGGAGAGCCCTTTGGCGGGTCGATGGCTGACGCAGGCCAATTCAACATCGGCGCGCCCTGTCTGGCCGCTGTCGGCGTCCGCCACAGAGCGGCTTGGCGCCTTGCGGGCAAAAACAATCCGCCCGCCTTCGGCAAGGGCTGCCAGAATGCAGCTTGGAATTGTATCGACGACGCCATGCAGGATGATGCGGTCAAAGAGGCCGATCTCGGCAGGCACCGCGAGACCATCCCCCCACACCACATGGGCATTGCGGATGGCAAGCCCCTCCAGCCGCGCCTTGGCCTCAAACGCCAGCGACTGGAACCGCTCCAGCGAGAGAACCTCGCCC
>CAIJPE010000210.1 GCA_903822435.1 uncultured beta proteobacterium
ACAGCGGGCGGGACGATCATCATCGACGTCAACGGCGGCATCACCAACATCGGCACGATGGGCGCCAGCAATGGCGGCACGCTGCAGTTCAACGGCAACGGGCCGGGCATTTCCGGCGGCGTGCTGCAAGCGGGAGGCGGCAGCGTGCTGGTGCTGAACGGCACCACCGTGACCGGCAGCCAGCTCAGCGGGGCCGGCCGCATCGTGCCTTCCAGCAGCGGCGGCAATTTCCTCAACGGCACCACGATCAACGGCAACCTGGACATGGGGTCCAGCCAGGGCATCGAACGCATCAGCGCCGGTGGCATGACGCTCAATGGCGTCATCCAGATCGGCAACAACAGCATCCTGGCCCCGCAGGGCGACCAGACCATCACCGGAACGGGCAGCATCGTCTTCACCGACAGCAGCGGCAGCAACCGCCTGAACGTGGAAGCCGGCAACCTCGTCCTGGATACCGGCATCACGGTGCACGGCGTGACGGGCTACATCGGCCAGCAGGCGTTCGCAGGCGGCGCCGCCACCCTGACCAACAACGGCACCATCAACAGCGATGGCGGTGGCAGCTTCACCATTGCCGCCGTCAGCGGCTTCACCAACAACGGCCTGCTGCGCGCCCAGAACGGTACGCTGACCGTTCAGAACACGCTGACGGGCACCGGCACGCTGCAGGTCGACGCGGCGGGCGTGGCCAATCTGGCCAACGCGGCGAACACCCAGGGCAAGCTGGTCATGGGTGCCGCTGGCTCCACGCTGAACATCGGCCCGCAGAACCTCGTCATCACCAGCGACTACACCAACGTGGCCGCGGGCAGTGGCGACTCCTTCGCCAAGCGCGCCGGCATCAACGGCGCCGGGCTGGTGGTGGCTGGCGGCGATGTGGCACAGGGCATCACCGGCAGTGGCGTCACCGGCGGCGGCACCGCCACACCCGCGCTGGCGCTGGGCAACGTTCGCGTCGGCTCGACCACCTTCAACTACCAGGTGGCCAACCTCGGCACCACCGGGCCGACCTTGCGTGGCGCGATCCAGACCGGCGTCAATGGCGGCCACATCACCGACAGCCGGCTGTCGGGCAGCGGCGTCTCGCAGGGGCTCTACAGCACGGGCGGCCCGGGCAGCAGCAGCGGCAACCTGGGCGTGACCCTCACGGTCGCATCGGCCGGCCCCGTGGCCGCGCTGAACGGCCAGGCCGTCAACCTCACCAGCAACTTCAGCAACATCGGCGACCAGACACTGTCCATCGTGATGGCCGGCGGTGCTGCGGCCTACAACGCGGCAGTGGGCAGCGCGGCCGCCCCGATCGTGGTGGCCGCCCAGCGTGTGGGCGGCAGCAACACGGCGGCGCTCAACGTGAGCAACCAGGCGCCTGCCGGCAGCTACAGCGAAGACCTGAACGCCGGCTTCGGAGGCTTCACCGGGGGCGTCACGGGCAGCGGGGCCATCGCGGGGCTGCTCGCCGGCGGCAGCAGCACGGCGATGAGCGTGGGCATCAATACCGCCACGTCCGGGGCGAAGACCGGCAGCGCGACGCTGCAGTACCAGACCACCGGTACGGTGGCCGGCGTCAGCAACGGCCTGGGCGTGGCCGGCGCGGGTACGCAGACCGTCAGCGTCAGCGGGAACGTCTACGCGCCGGCCGTGGCGCAGGTGGCCCCTGCGGTCAACTTCGGCATCGTGCGGGTGGGCGACGCCGTCGGGGCGCGCAATGTGTCCGTGGCCAACACAGCCAGTGGCGCGCTGACCGATACCCTCAAGGCCAGCATCGCCACTGGCGCCACGGCCTTCTCGGCTTCGGGCACCGCCCTGGGCGTGGTGGCAGGCGGCAGCAACACCAGCGCCCTGAACGTGTCGTTGAACACCGCGGTGGCCGGGATCTACACCGGCAACGCCGTCGTCACGCTGACCAGCCAGAACCCCGAGATGGCCGACCTGGCCCTGGGCGGCAGCACGGTGACACTCAGCGGGCAGGTCAACAACCTGGCCAAGGCGGGCCTGACGAAGTCCGGGGCGGGCACCTTCAGCGGCTCGGGCACCGTGTACACGCTGGATTTCGGCTCTGTCCTGTCCGGCGCCACGGGCGGCACCGCGTTGTTCAGCCTGGCCAACATTGCCACGGGACCGGCCGATGCGATGGCGGGGTCCTTCGATCTCTCGGCCCTGCAAGCAGGCGACCCGTTCACGCTGAGCGGCTTCAACAGCTTTGCCGGCGTGGCCGCAGGCAGCGCGCTGAATGGCCTGTCCGTCGCTTTCGGCGGCAGCACCGTGGGCAGCTTCGATCGGACGGTCTCGGTGAGCCTGCTGTCCACCAATGGCAGCGGGCCCGACCTGACGTTGAACAGCGTGCAGCTGCACCTGGTCGGCTCGGTGGTGGCCGTGCCCGAGCCCGGCACCTGGGCGTTGTGGCTGGGCGGGCTGGGCTTGATGGGCATGCAGGCCCGGCGCCGCAGCAACGCGTCCGCGCAGGCCTGAGGCGGCGTCCGGTTCAGTGCACCGGCGGCTCGCGAGGGCCGGCCGTGGCCAACCGGACGGTATCGCGCAGCGCACCGATCTCGCCGCGCAGGGCCCGCACCTCGCGGTGCAGGTCGTGCAGGATCTCCCGCTCGATGCGCCGCTCCTGGGTCTCGATCCAGGTGGTGGCGATGGCGGCGGTCACCAGCGTGAGCACGCCGTAGCCCAGCAGCACCACGAAGACCGAGAAGATGCGCGAGGCCGGCGTGCTGGGCACGATGTCGCCATAGCCCACGGTGGCGGCGGTCGTGAAGGCCAGCCACAGGCCGTCCGCCAGCGTGGGCGTGCGCGGTTCCAGCCACCAGAATCCAGCGCCGCACAGCAGCAGCACCACGAAGGCCACGCCCATCAGATAGAGCAGGCCGCCGCGGCTGACCCAGTGGCGAACAGCCAGCACCATGCGCGCCATCGCCAGGAAGGCCATCGCCAGGCGCAACGCCAGGATCGGCCCCGAGTTCAGGCTCGAAGGCCCCAGCGCCGCGATCAGCAGGCCCAGCGCCAGCACGACGTCCAGCGCCCGGTGGCCCTGCTGCGGCCGCGCACCCGCCGTCTTGCCCCATCGCGCATGCGCGACCGAGGCCCCGACCGTCATCGAAGCCAGCAGGTAGGCCACCCGGCACCACGCACCCGGCGCAGCGTCGAGCAGTTCGGCATAGAACGCGGGGATCGTGAGCAGCAACGCGCCCACGACCGGCCACCGCCAGATGACTTCTGGCGGCAACAGATGGCGTTCGCGCCCAGCCTGGGGGTGCATGGCTGACATGGACAGCCAAGCCTAGGCCGCCACCGCCCCCTGCAGCTTGACGCTGGTCAAGGACCCGCCCCCACCCCGGCCTCCCGCCACGCATCCGGCTCCGCCCGTCCGCGGCCCTCAGCCCCCGCGGGGGGTAGCGAGCGCCAGCGAGCTTGGGGGCTCACAAGATATATCGGGAAAGATCCTCGTTATGCGCCAGGTCCGACAGCCGCGCGTCGACCATCGCGGCGTCGATGTCCACCACCTGACCGGCGCGCTGCGGCGCGTCGAAGCTGATCTCGTCGAGCAGCCGCTCCATCACCGTGGCCAGGCGGCGTGCGCCGATGTTCTCGGTGCGCTCGTTCACCTCGAAGGCGATCTGGGCCAGCCGGCGCACGGCATCGGGCGAGATGCGCAGGTCCACGCCCTCGGTGGCCAGCAGTGCCTGGTATTGCTTGATCAGGCTGGCGTGGGTGCTGGTGAGGATGGCTTCGAAGTCCGAGACCGACAGCGAACTCAGTTCCACGCGGATCGGGAACCGCCCCTGCAACTCGGGGATCAGATCGCTGGGCTTGGCCAGGTGGAAGGCGCCGCTGGCGATGAACAGGATGTGATCGGTCCGCACCGGCCCGTACTTGGTACTGACCGTGGTGCCTTCCACCAGCGGCAGCAGGTCGCGCTGGACGCCCTGCCGCGAGACCTCGGCACCCGAGCTCTCGCCGCGCGAGGCGACCTTGTCGATCTCGTCGATGAAGACGATGCCATTGCCTTCGGCGTTGGCCACTGCCGCGGTCTTGATCTCGTCTTCGTTGACCAGCTTGCCGGCTTCTTCGTCGACCAGACGGGCCAGGGCCTCGCCGATCCTGAGCTTTCGCGTCTTGCGCTTGGCCACGCCGGCCTGCGAGAAAAGGCCCTTCAGTTGCTCGGCCATCTCCTCCATGCCCTGCGCCCCCAGGATCTCCAGCGTGGGCTTGGGCTCGGGCAGGTCGAGCTCGATCTCCTTGTCGTCCAGAGTGCCCTCGCGCAGCCGCTTGCGCATGATCTGGCGCGCGGTGTTGTCCGCCGGCGTGGCGTCGCTGGCAAATCCGATGCCGCGCCCTTCGCGCGCATCGCGCGGCGGCGGTACCAGGATGTCCAGCACCCGCTCCTCGGCGGCTTCCTGGGCGGCCGCGCGCTTCTTGCGCATCTGCTGCTCGCGCTCTTGTTTGACCGCGATGTCCATCAGGTCGCGGATGATGGTGTCCACATCCTTGCCCACGTAGCCCACCTCGGTGAACTTGGTGGCTTCGACCTTGATGAACGGCGCGTCGGCCAGCCGCGCCAGCCGCCTGGCAATCTCGGTCTTGCCCACCCCGGTCGGGCCGATCATGAGGATGTTCTTGGGCGTGATCTCGCCGCGCATCTTCTCGTCGACCTGCTGGCGCCGCCAGCGGTTGCGCAGGGCGATGGCCACCGCGCGCTTGGCCGCATGCTGACCGACGATGTGGCGGTCGAGCTCGGTGACGATCTCCTGGGGTGTCATCCCAAGGTCTCCACGATGTGGTTCTGGTTGGTGTAGATGCAAATGTCGCCGGCGATCTCCAGCGAGCGCTTGACGATCTGATCCGGGGGCAACTCGGTGTGCGCCAGCAGCGCGCGGGCCGAGGCCTGGGCATAGGCCCCGCCGGAACCGATCGCCACGATGCCGTATTCGGGCTCCAGCACGTCGCCGTTGCCGGTGATGATGAGCGAACTGGTGGCGTCGGCCACGGCGAGCATGGCTTCCAGGCGGCGCAACACCCGGTCGGTGCGCCAGTCCTTGGTCAGTTCGATCGCGGCCCGCTGCAGATGACCCTGGTGCTTCTCGAGCTTGGCCTCGAAGCGCTCGAACAGGGTGAAGGCGTCGGCCGTGGCGCCGGCGAAGCCCGCCAGCACCTGATCGCGGTAGAGCTTGCGCACCTTGCGCGCACCCGCCTTGACCACGATGGTGCCCAACGTGACCTGCCCGTCACCCCCCAATGCGACGACGCTGCCGCGCCGCACACTCAGAATCGTCGTGCCGTGAAAGCTTTCCATTGAGAGATGGTAGTTGGGCACGTGGGACGGGAACTCAAGCCCGGCGCCGCGGTGCCTTGCTCCGCGGATGGTCACACCTTGCGGACTTGGACCTTGGCGTGCTCGTTGATGCCCATCGCGCCGAAGAACAGGGCGACCAGCCGGTGTGTGTCGACGAAATGCACGGCCCGGTTCTCGGCCCGCTTGGCCAGCACCCAGTTCAGCAGGTCGCCGGCTGCGATGAAGTCCACGCGGATCAGCCGGGCGCAGGACACGCTGATGATCGGTGCGGTGCTCAGTTCGCTCTGCAGCTTGGACAAGGTGGAGCCGATGTCGCCCACCAGCTGGCCCGACAGCTCCACGTGCGCCATCTCGACGCCGCCGCCGTCTTCGTTCTGGCTCGATTCGAGGAAGCTGGATGAAACCTCGCTCACACGCGACAGCGAAGGTGTCCGCGTGGACATGCCCGAGCCGCTGATGTGCACCTTGCAGCGCGTCGGCTCCCAGGACGGGGGGCTGACCTCGTAGGTGACGCAGTAGTCGATGGCGGCTTCGTCGAACTGATCGACCCGGTTGGCCAGCCGCAGGGCGTCCAGGCGGGTCAGCCAGAAGGCCGGGTCGGCATCGCGCACGCCGGTGGGCGCGGCTTCCTGGAGCACCGCGAACAGGCGCTCGCCGGCCAGCCAGCGCAATTCCAGTACCTGCCCGGACCACAGCCGGAAGAGCATGGACAGCTGCATGGCGGCCTCGGGGTCGATGCGGCGCAACTGGCTCCAGTCGAAGACCCAGGGCAGCGGCATCTGCAGCGACTGCGAACGCAGGTGGGCCACGGCGTCGATGTCGAGGAGCTCGGGGCAGATCCAACCCACGTCGCCGCTGCCTTGTGTTGGCGCCGTGGAATTGATCATCGGCTCGTCGGCGATCGCATCGGCCACCAGCTTGGGCAGCGAGTACCACTGCGGTGCCGACCAGCCGAATTGCTGCGCGTACTCCATGGCCAGGCTTTCGAAGCGCTGATGCTGGCCGGTGGCACGGTACAGGTCGAAGAGCACCAGCCAGGTCTCGGCGTGCTGCGAACGGGCCCCGCCCGGGGCGGTCAAGGCCTGCAGGGCCTCTTCGCACTGGCTGAAGTCGGCGTTGGCGAAGGCGATCACCGGCTCGTCGAGTTCGGGGTCGTGGACCACCTCGCTGACTTCTACCGCGAAGGGGCTGCCGAAGTCGCCCGATTCACCGGCCTCGGCGTTGCCGTTGAACGAGACGGACGACAGCGGCGCCAGGGGCGGCAGGCCGCCCGCCATCTGGACCGGCGACGGCGCAGCCTGGGGCGGCAACCTGCTGCCCAAGGCTGCGGGTATCGACGACAGCGGGGCATTGCCGGTCGCGGGGCCCCGGCGCGATTCCAAGGGCGCGTCGCGGAATGCCGCAGGCGTTGAAGGCATGGACGCGGCGCGGTTGCGCGTGGTGTGAAAGCCGGCATCGCCGACCATTTGCTGCTCGATTTCGTCGATCTTGGCCTTCACGCCCAGCGGACGCGCAGCCGGGTTTTCCGGCAGCCGGGCTTCAGAGTCGTCCAGCCGCGAGGAGCCTCCCAGGGCAGCCAGTTGTTCGGGCGAAAGGCCTTCGCGGCGCACCCGCCGCAGCATGTCGAACTCGCGCTTGCGGACGAAGTCGTTGCGCCGCTTGCGCTCGATCATTGCCTTGAGCTCGGACTTCTCGATCTCGAGTTCGCGGGTGTCTTCCTGACGCGAGCTGAGGTCCGTCCAGTCGGTGGCCGGGTTCGCGACGAACCTCACCACCTTGCGGAAGAAACTCTCGCTCTCTGCCATGTCAGGAATGGTACTCCGGGGCACAGTGCCCAAGCCCGCCCAAAAGGCCGGCGAAAACGGACGAGCGCGGCATTTGCACCACGGAACGGCCCCGCCGGGGGGCGCCCGGGGTTCAGTTGCCGAACATCTTCTGCTTGAGCTCGCGCCGCTGCTGCGCTTCCAGCGAGAGGGTGGCGGTCGGGCGGGCCATCAGCCGGGCCAGCCCGATGGGCTCGCCGGTTTCGTCACAGAAGCCGTAGTCGCCGCTTTCCAGGCGCCCGAGCGATTGCGCGATCTTCTTCAGCAGCTTGCGTTCGCGGTCACGGGTTCGCAGTTCCAGCGCATGCTCTTCCTCGATCGTGGCGCGGTCGGCCGGATCGGGGACGATGGAGGTGTCTTCGCGCAGGTGCTCGGTGGTCTCGCCGGCGTTGGACAGCAGATCGTCCTTCTGTTTTTGCAGGCGTGCCCGGAAGAAGTCGAGCTGCTTGTCGTTCATGTACTCGGACTCGGGCATCGCGAGCAGTTCTTCTTCGGTCAGCTCACGCCCGGCCTTGGTCTTCCAGGCGTTGACGAGCTTCGGGTCGGATTTGTGGGCTGCACGGGGCAGGTCATCCATATCGTTCATCGGCTTGTTGATATGCCGCGCAGGTGCAAATCGGTCGGTGAAACGGTTGGATACCGGGGTGGGTGAGGGCGGCGATGGCGGCGCCGGCGGCGGGTTGCGGCTGCTGCTGCGGCCGCCCGCCGGCTTGGACGCCGCGGGCTTGGCGGCAACCTGGGCAGGCGCGGCAGGCGGTGCTGCCACGGCGGTCTCAGGGGACGTGCCGGCGCCCTTGGCCGGCTTGGCTGCGCTGGTGCCCGCCTTGATGGCTGGGCCTGCCTTGGCCGGTGGCTTGTTCACAGGGACCTCCTCGCCCTTCCGGGATCGCTGAATCTGGATATGGGCCTTCTCTCGGAAGGACGGTCGGCAGGGTGCTTTGTCGAATGAACCAAGCCCTGAAAGCGCGCGGATTGTAGCCACGGCGCGCGCTGGCGCCGGTCAAGGGTGGCCGGCAAGCTCGATTCGATCACGCGAGGCATTGCTCCAGGCCTTGCAGCAGCACGTCCTTGGGCATGTCGATGCCGATGAAGACCATCTTGCTGCCCTTCTCTTCCCCGGGCCCCCACTTCGGTCCCAGGTCGCTGCCCATCAGCTGGTGCACGCCCTGGAAGATCACCTTGCGCTCGCTGCCCTTCATGTAGAGCACGCCCTTGTAGCGCAGCATCTTCGGCCCGTACACCTGCACGATGGCGCCCAGGAAGTCCTCTAGCTTGGCGGGGCTGAAGGCCCGCTTGCTGCGGAAGACGAAGGACTTCACGTCGTCGTCGTGCGCGTGGTGGTGGGGGTGGTCGCAGGCTTCCCCGGGCGCATGGTCATGGCCGTGGTGATCATGATCGTGGTGAGGCCCGTGGGCATCCTCCGCATTCAGGAAATCGGGGTCGATATCCAGCTTGGCGTTCAGGTTGAAGCCCTTGAGATCGAAGACCTGGGCGATGGGCACCTCGCCGAAGTGCACGGCCCGCTGCGGCGCGCGCGGGTTCATGTGCTTGATCCGGTGCATCAGGGCTTCCACGGCGGCGGGCTCCACCAGGTCGGTCTTGCTGATGAAGATCTGGTCGGCAAAACCGATCTGGCGGCGCGCTTCCTGCCGGTCGTCGAGTTGCGCGTTGGCGTGCTTGGCATCCACCAGCGTCAGCACGCTGTCCAGCAGGTAGCTCTCGGCGATCTCGTCGTCGATGAAGAACGTCTGCGCCACGGGGCCGGGGTCGGCCACGCCGGTGGTCTCGATCACCACGCGGTCGAACTGGATCTCGCCCTTGCGCCGTTTCTCGGCCAGGTCGGCCAGGGTGGTGCGCAGGTCCTCGCGGATGCTGCAGCACACGCAGCCGTTGTTCATCTGGATGATCTGCTCGCGCGTGTCGGCCACGAGGATCTCGTTGTCGATGTTCTCTTCACCGAATTCGTTCTCTATGACTGCGATCTTCTGGCCGTGGGCCTCGGACAGCACCCGCTTGAGCAGCGTGGTCTTGCCGGAGCCGAGAAAGCCCGTGAGGATCGTGGCGGGGATCAGGCCCTGCACCACCGGTGTGGTCGAGGCGGCGGGCTTGGCCTGGGACGCTGCAGACGTTTGGGTCATGTTGGCTTCGCAACGCTGGTTGGCTGAGTGGTCAGCCGGGTGATATGGGGGCTGAAGACTGTCTTGCAAGGCCCGTGCCCTGTCAAGATCGCCATTCCCGGCCCCCGGCAACTGCGCATTCTCGCCGGTCAGCGCGACGCTGGCGAGCGCTGCTTGCACTCGGTTATTCTCTGGGCCTGTTCATCGCCGGCACCGCCCCCAGTGTCCGACCCCGCCACGCCCCGATCCTCGCGTTCCCATTCGGCTGCTGCCTTGCCCCCTCCCGGTTCGGGCGGTGCAGATCGACACGACCGGCACGAGCGGGGCGAGCGGGTTGATCACACGGGCAAGCGATCGCTCTTCGAGCGGCTGGTCGAGCTGGTCTCGCCGGGGCCCGACAGCAAGGCCGAGCTGATCCGCACGCTGGCTGACGCCGAAAACCGTGAGTTGATCGAACCCGAATCGCGCCTGATGCTCGAAGGCGTGCTGCGCATGGCCGACCTGACTGCCGCCGACGTGATGGTGCCGGCCCCGCGCATGGACCTGCTGGACATCTCGGCCGACTACGACGACCTGCTGGAGTCGGTCATCCGCGCGGCGCACTCGCGGTTTCCGGTCTATGACGGCGAGCGCGACAACATCATCGGCATCCTGATGGCCAAGGACTTGCTGAAGCTGCAGCGGGCCCCCGAGCTGAACCTGCGCACCTTGCTGCGCCCGGCCGTTTTCGTGCCCGAGAGCAAGCGGCTGAACGAACTCCTGCGCGATTTCCGGTCCAACCGCAATCACCTGGCCATCCTGATCGACGAGTTCGGCAACACCGCCGGCCTCATCACCATCGAGGACGTGCTCGAGGAGATCGTCGGCGAGATCGAGGACGAGTTCGACGAGCAGGAGCAGGAAAACGGCATCTACACGCTGGCCGACGGCAGCCACCGGGTGGCCGGCGACGTGGACATCTCTGCGGTGAACGAGGCCTTCGACACCCACCTCTCCGAGGCCGACTTCGAGACCATCGGCGGCCTGATCGCGCATGAGCTGGGCCGGGTGCCCCGGCGCGGCGAGGCGGTGGACCTCGGTGGTCTGCGCTTTTCCGTGATGATCACCCGTGGCGGCGCGGTGCGCTGGTTCCGGGTGATGCGTCTGGCGGCATCGTCCACTTCGGCCGACGGCGGCGACGTCGATTGAACGCCGGCTCCGGCCGGCCCGCAGGCGCCGGCGGCCTCTCGCGATGGGCCGAGGCGGCCCTGGCGCTCGGTCTGGGCGCGCTGCAGACGCTGGCCTACGTGCACACCACCTGGGCGTGGGCCCTGCCGGTCGCCACGGCGGCCTGGCTGGCGTGGCGCCTGGACGGGGCCTCGCCGGGCCGGGCTGCGCTCCTGGGCTGGTGCTACGGCACGGCCTGGCTGTGTGCGGGCGTGTGGTGGCTGTTCATCAGCATGCACCGGTACGGCCCCTTGTCCGCGCCGTTGGCGGCGCTGGCGGTTCTGGCGCTGTCGGGTGCGCTGTCGCTCTATTGGGCCGTGGCTGCGACAGCCTACGCGCGCTGGCGGCGAGGCCGGGTCGGCGACGCGGCGCTCTTTGCCGCGCTGTGGCTGCTGGCCGAACTGGCGCGCGGCGTCATCTTCACGGGCTTCCCTTGGGTGGCTTCGGGCTATGCCCAGGT
>CAIJPE010000211.1 GCA_903822435.1 uncultured beta proteobacterium
GCAATTCCGCTTCAACCGGCGCTACAACATGCGTGGCATGCTGCGCAGCCTGTTGTGCGCACTCGTCGCCACCCCGCGGCAGCCCGAGCATGAAATCAGGGTTGCTGAGGTTCATCGCTAATCAAGTGAGGTTTTGTTCAGTCCTCCGAAAGTGAGGGCTGAACCTGCATTCCGATGATTCACCCCGCAAAGTCATCGCCCTCACAGCGTTGGAGGAGACCAACAATGGAGCCACTGTGAAGTAACCCGTTGCCATGACATTGGCCCCCAAAACCCCGCCCGGCCGTCGGACCCGCAAGGCCCGTCAATTCCACGCAGAGATCCGGCAGTTGCATGCTGCCGGATACAGCTGTCAATCCATCTGCGAGGCACTGGCCGCGCTCGGCGTCCAGGTCCACAGAACCACCGTCTACCGAGAGGTCGGCAGGCCAATTCCACCGACGTTGGCTCAACACATACCGGAACCAACCGTCCGGCTCAGCCCAAGTCTTCCATCGGGCAGACCGCCCGCACTGCCAGAAGTACCCGGCGCATCCCCGGTCGCCAGACTGGGCGCCGACAAGCGCAGCAGCAAGGACATTGCTGCTGAATTCATGAGTAACTTCAATTCCAACCCCCTAGTGCGTGACAAGGAACACCGATGAAGATAGCCGTTATGAATTTTTCTGGGAATGTGGGCAAGTCCACCATAGCCCGCCACCTTCTGCTGCCCCGCATGCCCGGCGCCAAGTTGCTGCACGTGGAGAGCATCAACGCTGACGCGGGTCAGACGCAGGCTCTGCGCGGGCGCCAGTTCGCTGAGTTGCAGGCCTATCTGCAGACCGTGGACCGTGCGATCGTGGACATCGGCGCCAGCAACGTCGAAGAGCTGATCGCCCGGATCCGCCGTTACACCGGCAGCCAAGAAGACTTCGATACCTTCGTGGTCCCCACGGTACCGTCCCGCAAGCAGCAGGAAGACACCATCGCCACCTTGGCGGAACTGGCCTCGCTGGGTGTGCCGGCATCGCGGATCAAGCTGGTATTCAACCGGGTCGAACACGAGGCCGACGTGGAACAGGCCTTCACACCGATCCTGACCTTCCTGTCAAGCCATCCGCTTGCGGTTGCCAATCCGGCCTGCAAGCTGGGCATGAATGAGCTCTACGAGCGCATTCAGTTCGAAGACGCCGACATTGCATCGTTGGCCAAGGACCCGACCGACTACAAGCGGCTGATTGCACACGCCAGGGACCCGCAGTCCAAGCTCGCGCTGGCGGACAAGCTCGCCAACCGGCGCCTGGCGTTAGGCGTGATCCCGGAGCTGGACCGCTGCTTTGCGACACTGGCGTTGAACTTCGGCACCGTCGAGGCGATGAACAGGCTCGTTCCAGAGGCTCAAACATGAACCGGCCGGCCATGGCACGCGAGATGCTGTTGGCCGAGGCCATCGGTGACCTCGCGCTCGTCCTGGATCGACTGGACCGGTTGCTTCCGGCCCATGAGCGGGCCACCGAGGCCCTGGTAAAAGCCCACACGGATCTGGACGCGCGCACCGACGACTTCAAGCGCAGCATCATCTCCTTCACCGACCAGGCCAAGGCCCACACTGCCAAGCACATCGCTCACCATGTCGTCGAGGCGTCCCGCGTGGCGCGAGAAGCTCAGACCCAGGCGATGGCCGACGTGGCGCAGTCCATGTTCCAGGCGGAGCTCAGCCCTGTCCTGCGACGGCTGATGACATCCGTGCAGCCCGTCGTCGAGCGGTTGGACCGGCCCTGGGAGCGCTGGCTGACACACGCGGCGACGGCCTCGGTCTCGGCCGTCGTCTCCGCGACACTGGTCATCTGGCTGCGCTCATCATGAGGCTTCGGGTGCGGGTACCGCCCGCACCCTCCGGCCGCCTCGCGGGCCAACTCCGCGACTCAGTGAGCAGGACCGTCGATTGACGAACCGCCCCACCGTGCGATCACCGCCCGTGCGCGGGCCTCACCATCGGCCACCAGCGTATGCAGATCCGCTCGCGCCCATCGCAGTGCGTCCAGGCAGGTCAGCATGTCGTCGCTGATAGCGACATCGACCGCCCGCAAGTCGAAGGGGTCGTACCGGTCCTCTTGGCTGTCGAAGGTCGCCGCGATGAAGCGCGCCACATACCTCGCCTGACCCGAGGTACCCCTCTCGGCCAGTTCCAGCAACCGCCCAAAGGCCTCCGCAGCCTTGGCGGTGGCCTGTTCCGATCGCGCCTGACAGGCAACGATCTGCTTGATCAAATGGTCAATGTCCATGTCGAATCCTTCTCGATCCATAGGCCGGAGCCCATGGCGAATGTTTGATGCCGACCGGGGTCAGTGGAGCGATGACTTCAGAGCCGTACTCATCGCACATCGCAACTGCACCGTCGGCACGCCGATCTGAGAAGCGGCGGCCCGCGTCCGCCGCAGCACGGGTCAGACGAGACCCCTTTCCGCGAAGGAAATGACCTCGTCGCACGTGACGACCAGGTGATCGAGCACCCGCACGTCGACCAGCTGCAGCGCCGACTTGAGCGTCTGCGTCAGGAACTCGTCTGCCCGGCTGGGCTCTGCCGCGCCCGAAGGGTGGTTGTGCGCCAGTACTACGGCTGCCGCATTCCGGACGAGAGCCTCCTTGACCACCTCGCGCGGGTAGACCGACGTCTGCGACACCGTCCCGCGGAAC
>CAIJPE010000212.1 GCA_903822435.1 uncultured beta proteobacterium
CCGAAATCGTCCAGCGACAGCCCCACTCCCAGCGCCTTGATGGCACGCAGCGTTTCTTGCGCATCGCCCATCAGTGCGCTTTCGGTGATTTCGATTTCCAGGCGCTCCGGGGGCAGTCCCGAGCGGGCCAGCGCATCGGCCACGCTGGCCACGAGCGCCCGGCGCTCGCGCAGCTGCAGCGGGGACACATTGACCGCCACCTGCAGCGGCTTGCCGTGGCGGGGCACGGGCCAGGCTGCCGCGGCGGTGCACGCGGTCAGCATGACCCAGTCGCCCAGCAGGCCGATGAGGCCGATTTCCTCGGCCAGCGGAATGAAGCGGTCCGGTCCGACCATGCCCAGGACCGGGTGGCGCCATCGAACCAGTGCCTCGAAGCCGATCAGGCGCCGCCCCTGCAGGGTGACCTGCGGCTGGTAGTGCACCTCGAACTGATCCACATGCAGGGCCTTGCGCAGCTCGGTGCGCTGGGTGCCCAGGGCAGCCCGCAGGTCGGTCTCCAGCGACTGACGCGCGCTGGCCTTGTCGCGCATCCAGGGCTCGAAGACGCTGCAGCGGTTCTTGCCCTGGCATTCGGCCAGGTGCAGGGCGATGGCAGCCGAGCGCAAGAGCTCTTCGGCACTGCCGCCGTGCTGGGGCGCCAGGGCCAGGCCGATGCTCACGCTCAGCGTGACGGCGTGGCCGTTGACGGCATACGGGCGCCCGATCAGGTCGAGCAAGCGGGCAGCCAGCACCGTGCCGTCGCGCCCGTCGGGCAGCAGCACGGCAAACTCGTCGCCGCTGATGCGCGCCACGGTGGCGCCGGCCGGCAAGGCACCGCGGATGCGCTGCGCCACGCGGCGCAGCACGCCGTCACCCGTGGACAAGCCGGTGCTGTCGTTGATGGCCTTGAAGCGATCCAGGTCCAGCGCCATCAGCGCCGGGAACGGCCCCTCGGCCGCCATGTCCACGAGCGCGGACACCAGCAGGTCGTGCAGGGCCGGGCGGGTGGGCAACCCGGTCAGGAGATCGGTCCGTTCGTCCGGCTCCGGCCTGGGCGAACGCAAGCCGGCGTCGGGGGCCGGCTGCGAAGGACTTTGGACGAGGGAAGGTGGGCTCAAGGTGGGGCCGCTGAATCCTTGGCGCCGGTACTGCACGCCCAACAACGGCCGAGCCGGTCGCCGCGCGGTGACCTTGGAACACAGCCGATAGAGCCTTATCGGCCGCCCGGCCCAGAACTTTCGGCCGGCTGGCCGGCGCGCCTACTTGGAAGCCGGGGCCTGGCTGCGGCGCCGCTGCCAGGCCAGCAATTCACCGACGAAGCCGCGGCGGAAGCCGACCACGCACACGACGAAGATCACCCCGATGATGACCGTGACCCAGGAGCCCACGCGGTCGGCCAGGAAGTTCTGCAGGCCGATGATCGTGAAGGCCCCCAGCACCGGACCCGCGAAGGTGCCCATGCCTCCCAGCAGCGTCATCAGCACCACCTCGCCCGAGAGCGACCAATGGGCGTCGGACAGGGTGGCAAAGCCCAGCACCAGGGTCTTCAGCGAACCCGCCAGGCCCGCCAGGGTGGTGCTCAGCACGAAGGCCAGCAGCTTGTAGCGGTCGACCTCGTAGCCCAGCGAGACGGCCCGGGGCTCGTTCTCGCGGATGGCCTTGAGAATCTGGCCATAGGGCGAGTGCACGATGCGGATGATCGCCAGGAACACGGCCACGAACACCGCCAGGACGACGAAGTACATGACCAGGTCGTTTTCGAGCGATATCAACCCGAACAGCTTGCCGCGCGGCACGCCCTGCAGGCCGTCCTCGCCACCCGTGAACGGGGCTTGCAGCCAGACGAAGTAGATCATCTGCGCCATCGCCAGGGTGATCATGGCGAAGTAGATGCCCTGCCGGCGGATGGCGATCAGGCCCACCAGCAGGCCGAGCACCCCGGCCCCGGCCGTGCCGGCCAGGATGCCGAGATCGGGGCTGAGCCCTGCCGAGCGCACCAGCCAGCCCGTGAAGTAGGCGGCCGCACCCAGGTAGGCTGCGTGCCCGAAGCTCAGCAAGCCCGTGTAGCCCAGCAGCAGGTTGAAGGCGCAGGCGAAGATCGCGTAGCACAGGGCCTTCATCATGAAGACCGGGTAGATGCCCAGGAACGGCGCGGCCATCAACAAGGCAAGCCCCACCAGGGCCGCGAGGCGCGATCGCCGGGCCAGGCCGGCTTCGTTCGTGTCGGTCATCACTTTTCCTTGCCGAACAACCCGGCTGGCCGGATGACCAGGACGATCGCCATGATGACGAAGACCACGATGCTGGAGGCCTCGGGGTAGAACACCTTCGTCAGGCCCTCGACCAGGCCCAGCGCCAGGCCGGTGAGGATGGACCCGAGGATGGAGCCCATGCCGCCGATGACCACCACCGCGAAGACGACGATGATGAGGTTGCTGCCCATCAGCGGCGTGATCTGGATGACCGGCGCGGCCAGCACGCCGGCCAGCGCCGCCAGCCCCGCGCCGGCGCCGTAGGTGAGCATCACCATCAGCGGCACGTTCACGCCGAAGGCCTGCACCAGCGAGGGGTTCTCGGTGCCCGCGCGCAGATAGCTGCCCAGCCTCGTGCGCTCGATCGTCCACCAGGTGGCCAGGCACACCAGCAACGAGGCGAACACCACGAAACCGCCGTAGTTGGGCAGCACCATGAAGCCCAGGTTGGTGGCGCCCTGCAGCAGCTCGGGCACCGCGTACTGCTGGCCCGAGACGCCGAACTGGTCACGGAAGATGCCCTCGGCGATCAGCGCCAGCCCGAAGGTCAGCAACAAGCCGTAGATCGGGTCGATCTTGTACAGCCGCTTGAGCAGCGTGCGCTCGATCACCACGCCCAGGGCGCCCACCACCAGCGGTGCCAGCACCAGCGCCCACCAGAAGCCGATGCCCAGCTTCTCGGCGCCGAACCAGGCCACGTAGGCGCCGATCATGTACAGCGCGCCATGGGCGAAGTTGACGATCCCCAGCAGCCCGAAGATGACCGCCAGGCCCAGGCTGAGCATGGCGTAGAACGAGCCGTTGACCAGCCCGAGCAACAACTGGCCGAGGAAGGCCTGCAAGGGGATGCCGAAGATGTCCATGGTGATGGGCGGTAGGGGTGCGGGGCCCGGGGCTCAGTGCCTCACTTCCACAGGCTGCACTTGCTCTCGGCCTTGCTCGTCCAGGCCTCTTCGCCCTTGAAGGTCTGCACCACGTTGTAGTAGTCCCAGGGCTCGACCGACTTGTCCGGCGACTTGACCTGCATGAGGTACATGTCATGGATCATGCTGCCGTCGCCCCGCACGAAGCCGCCCTTGGTGTAGACGTCGTTGATCTTCACCTTCTTCAGCTGGGCGATGACCTTGTCCGGATCGTCGCTGCCGGTGGCCTTCACCGCGTTGAGGAACTGCAGCGTGGCCGAGTAGTCGGCGGCCTGGATGGAAGAGGGCATGCGCTTGATCTTCTCGAAGAACTTGCGGCTCCAGGCGCGGGTCTCGGCGTCCTTGTTCCAGTACCAGCTGTCGGTCAGGTACATGCCCTGGGTGGTCTTCAGGCCCAGCGAGTGGATGTCGTTGATGAAGACCAGCAGGCCGGCCAGCTTCATGGTGCTGGTGACGCCGAACTCGTTGGCGGCCTTGATCGAGTTGATGGTGTCGCCACCGGCATTGGCCAGGCCCAGGATCTGCGCCTTGCTGCCCTGTGCCTGCAGCAGGAAGGACGAGAAGTCGCTGGCCGACAGCGGGTGCTTGACCGAGCCCACCACGGTGCCACCGGCGGCCTTGACCACGGCCGAGGCGTCGGCCTGCAGTTGCGCGCCGAAGGCGTAGTCGGCGGTCAGGAAGTACCAGCTTTTGCCGCCGGCCTTGACCACGGCGTTGCCGGTGCCCTTGGCCAGCGCCACGGTGTCGTAGGCCCAGTGCAGCGTGTACGGATTGCACTGTTCGTTGGTGAGGGCCGAGGTGGCCGCGCCGATGCTGATGAAGAGCTTCTTCTTTTCGGCCGCCACCTTGGCCATGGCCAGGCTGGTGCCCGAGTTGGTCCCGCCGATCAGCATGTCCAAGCCCTGCGTGTCGAACCACTCGCGGGCCTTGGCTGCTGCCACGTCGGCCTTGTTCTGGTGGTCGGCATACAGCACTTCGATCTTCTTGCCGTTGACGGCACCGCCCATGTCGGCCACCGCCATCTTGATGGCCTCCACGCCGGCCGAGCCGTCGATGTCGGAGTACAGGCCCGACATGTCCGTGATGATGCCGATCTTGATCACGTCGCCCGAGATCTGGGCGTGAGCGGGCAGGGCGGCAGCAGCGGCCAGCGACAGAGCCGCAGCGAGTTTGTTCAGCTTCATGTTTGTGAGTCTCCTAAAAACAAAATTGAAAAGTGTCAACCGCACAACGCAACCAAAGGACCAAGCTTCCCGCCACGGATCCGGCTCGCCCCCCTTGCGGGGTAGCGAGCGCCAGCGAGTTCGGGGGCCTCATCACACACCCAGGTATTCGTGCAAGCGTTCCATGCGGCCGGGCAACTCAGCCTGCGTGAAAGACTGGATCACCTCGCCGTGCTCCACCACCAGGAAGCGGTCGGCCAAGGGCGCGGCGAAGCGGAAGTTCTGCTCGACCATGACGATGGTGTAGCCCTGCTTGCGCAAGGCGATGACCATCTCGGCCAGCTTCTGGACGATCACCGGGGCCAGGCCTTCGGAGATCTCGTCCAGCAGCAACAGCCGCGCGCCGGTGCGCAGGATGCGCGCCACGGCCAGCATCTGCTGCTCGCCGCCCGACAGCCGCGTGCCCTGGCTCTGGGCGCGCTCCTTGAGGTTCGGGAACATGGCGTAGATGGCGTCGACGGCCATGCCGCCTTCGGCCAGCACCGGCGGCAGCATCAGGTTCTCTTCGGCCGACAGGCTGGAGAAGATGCCACGCTCTTCGGGGCAATAGCCGATGCCCAGCCGCGCGATGCGGTGCGTGGCCATGCCGATGGTCTCGGTGCCACGCACGTTGATCGAGCCCTTGCGGCTGCCGATCAGGCCCATGATGGCGCGCAGCGTGCTGGTGCGGCCGGCGCCGTTGCGGCCCAGCAGCGTCACCACCTCGCCTTCGTCGACGTGGAAGCTGATGCCATGCAGCACGTGCGACTCGCCGTACCAGCCGTGAAGATCCTTGACCTCGAGGAAACGCTTGCCCGCGGCCATCAGTGGGCCCCCTGCAGTTCGGTCTGGGCGCTGCCCATGTAGGCCTCGATCACGGCGGGGTTGCGGCTGACCTGCTCGTAGGGCCCTTCGGCCAACGTGGCGCCGCGCTGCAGCACCGTGATGGTGTCGGCGATGCTGCTGACCACGCTCATGTTGTGTTCGACCATCAGCACCGTGCGGCTGGCCGCGACCTTCTTGATGAGTTGGCGGATGCGGTCGACGTCTTCCAGGCCCATGCCCTGCGTGGGCTCGTCCAGCAGCATCAGCGTGGGGCTCATGGCCAGGGTGGTGGCGATCTCCAGCGCGCGCTTGCGGCCGTAGCTCAGCTCCACGGCCGTCAGGTGGGCATAGCTCTCCAGGTCGACCTCGTGGAGCAGTTCAAGCGCGCGGCCGTCCAGCGACTGCAGTGAGCGCTCGGAGCGCCAGAAGTGGAACGAGGTGGGCAGTTGCCGCTGCAAGGCCACGCGCACGTTTTCGAGCACGGACAGATGCGGGAAGACCGAGGAGATCTGGAACGAGCGGATCACGCCGCGCCGCGCGATGTGCGCCGGTGTCTCCGGCGTGATGTCGTGCCCGTCGAAGAGGATCTGGCCCGAGGTCGGCGTGAGGAACTTGGTGAGCAGGTTGAAGCAGGTGGTCTTGCCCGCCCCGTTCGGCCCGATCAGGGCGTGGATCGTGCCCCGGCGCACGCGCAGGTCGACCTTGCTGACCGCGACGAAGCCCTTGAACTCCTTGGTCAAGGCGCGGGTCTCGAGAATGATGTCGTCGCTCATCGGGGCGGCTCAATCAGGGCACGGGTGGGCAGCGGGCTGCAGGCGTTCAGGCAAAGCCCGTGAGTGTAGGCGTGCAGCCGTGTTTCGCTGGCAGCCGAAGCACCCGCCCTCGGATATATCCGCCCCGGGTTTTCCCGGATTTTCAGCACCGAACCGGCGTTCGGCGCGGCAGGAACCCAGGCCTTGCGCGGGCCGAAGGGCCGCCGCGCTCTGTTGCGCTAAACAGCCCTCGGGCGCCACGCCAGCAAGCCTGCAGCCGCCGAGCAAGCCAGCACGAGCAAACCCGCGGCCAGCCGCACCTGCGCGATGGCCGACTGCTTCGGTGCCGATGGCTCGGCGGCAGCCAGCGTCTTGACGGCTGCAGGCGCCTGCGTGAGCACCAGCTGGCCATAGGGCTGCGAAGCCAGCGCCAGGGGCAAGGTGCGTGGCGCCCCAGGGATGGGCGGCGCCAGCGGCTCGCCGATGCGCACACCGGGCAGTGGCCCATCGACGGCCACCACGCGTCCGCGCTCATTGACGACCGCAGCGCTGGCAAAGTAGCCCAGCGCGTAGAACTGCGAGAGCTCGGTCTGCACCTCGCCGTAATCGCCCGTGGCCAGGGCCACGGCCAGCCCGTGCACCAGCGCGCCGTCGGCCGCCTTGTTCAGGCGATCGAGCTCCGCCTGCTGGTTGGCCATGGCCTCCTGCGCCGCAGGTACAGGCGCCAGCAGCAGCCAGGCGGCCAGCAACGCAGCGCCCGCCGCCAGCAGCGACGCCAGGCCACGCTGCCAGGCTGCCCGCGGACCGGCCCGTCGCTCGACGGCCGGCCAGGCCAGCGTCGGCCCGCCGTCCAGGCTGACCGGGACGGCGGCCAGGCTGCCGCGCAAGCTGGCACTGCACACCAGGCGCACCATGGCCGAATCCATGTCGGTGACGGTGTCGCGCTTCTCGCGGTAGTGCACTTCGCAGATCAACGCGTTGTCGTCGTCCAGGCGCCAGCCGTAGGCCCACTGGCGCGGGCTGAGCTTCTGCACCAGGGTGGCGTCGGTGGCAGCCTGCGCAAGCTGGCTGATGGTGTTGGAAGCCCCCGGGAAGACGCTGTCCAGACCGCGGTCTGCCGGACCGTCGCTGACCTCGCCGTGGTCACTGATCGACCACGCCGCCTGAAAGGCCATCGACGACATCCGCACCACCGAGGCACGCAGGAACTGCACACCGAGCTCGCGGAACATGCGCGCGAGGTCGGACACCAGCGCCGTGCCCGGCAGCAGCCCCCCGACCTGGGAGTCGGGCAACACGGAGCTCACGACGAAGGGCATGGTCGCAACCCGGGCGTGCAGGCGGTCGTTCAAGCGCGGCACCGGGGCTCAGTTGCCGGGATTCATGAGCCGGCGCGTGGGCGCCACGTAGGGGTCCAGCTCCTTGAGCGTGGCCTCGTCGGATTCGACGATGGCATTGAAGCCCGTGGCCTTGGAAAAGGCCGCTCCTTCGTCCTTGTCGGCCATGAAGGCCATCAGTTGCGACTTCAGGCTGGCCAGGCGGGCAGCGCCCAGGCGCGGCTGGGCCAGGATGATGAAGTTGGGAATGCGGGCGAAGATTTCGACGATCTTGAGCCGCGAAGCTTCATCGGCCGGCAGCGAGCGGAACTCGCCGTTGCTCATGATGGCCGCCACCACGTCGCCGGACAGCAGCATGCGGCCCACGCCCATGTCGGTCCGGGCAGCCTTGATCTCGTAGTCCTTGCCGGGTTCCAGGCCCTGCTGGCGCATCCACTGCTGGCCGTACAAGGCCACCAGCGATTGCGGATTGGCGAAGGCCAGCGACTGGCCCTTGATGTCGCGCGGACCCGTGATGCCGCTGTCGGTGGGGGCGATGAACTGCGCGTTGATGCGCGGCTCATACATCACCAGCGGCACCAGCCGGGCGTCGACCTGGGCCAGGCGGGCCATGTGGGGCGGCGAGACGGCCAGGTCGTAGTCGCCGCGCACGGCGCTGTCGTAGAACGCCTTGAAGTTGGCCGGCACGACGATGCGCACCTTCTGCGGGTTCTTCTTTTCGAGGTAGGTCTTGAGGCTTTCGTACTGTGCCACCAGCGCCGCAGCGCCGATGTTGGGCACCACGCCCACCACGAGGGCCTCGGGCGCCGCCGGTTCAGCCACGGCAGCCGGCGTGGCAGACACAGGCGGCGCTGCAGGAACGCGCGCCGGCACCTGCCCCGGCATATGCGCCGGGGCGGCCGCCGGCGCCGGGCGGGCTGCTGCCAGCCGCGTGGCCGGCCCGCCGATCAGGCGCAGGTAGCGCCGGCCACCCGCCTCGGTGACCAGCTCGATGCGCTGTCCGGGCAGGATCAGGTTGGGGTCGGGCAGGTGGCTGAGCTGCGGGTCATACAGCTTGCTCCAGCCCTTGAGGCTGCCCATCAGCCGCGCGGCAATGCCTGAGAAGGTGTCGCCGGCCACCACTTCGACAACCTGCGGCGCGTCGGCGGTCTGGGCCGAGGCACCGAAAACCGCCGCCAGGCACACGCCGCTCGCCCAGCGCAGGGCCATTCGGGCCAGGGACCGGCCAGGGCCCGGCGTGGACGCGTCGTGTCTGACGAATGGCCGATCCCGGCCATGGCAAGCGATCTGCATGCGAAACCCTCAGGAAACTTCACCGCGTTCGTCGGGGCCAATCCGAGGTGCCCGCTGCGGTGTCCAACAGGCGCCCCTCCGTACGGTCAGGGTCTTGCGCGCCGCGCATCGAAGCCCCGCAGCCGGATCGGTTCCTTACCGCCGCACGAGCCAGCCGGCAGCGGAAGCGACCCGTGAAAGTTATCACGCCGTGGTAGGTGCCGCCCCGAAAAAAGTATAGGGCGGCGCCCTCGCGTGGCAGATCCCGATCGAACACGGGAACGAGGGATTGCCAGACCAGCCTGAACTACACCCGGGCCGGTGCGGTGGGCTTGCGCCGCCGTGGCCGTGGACGCGGCACCACGGCCTGCAAGGGCACCACCGAGGGCAGGGACGCCCGGGCGATCACGCCGCCGCCCAGGCACACCTCGCCGGCGTAGAGCACAGCACTCTGGCCGGGCGTGACCGCCCATTGCGGGACCGCGAAATCCAGCCGGATGCCCTGCTCGCCGGCCGCCGACGTGTCGGCGCGCAGGCTGCAGGGCGCATCGGCCTGGCGATAGCGCGTCTTGGCCGCCAGGCCCGCGGCGGCCTGGGGTACCTCGCCGGCCACCCAGCTCAGGTCCTCGGCCTCCAGCCACGAGGACTGCAGCCAAGGGTGCCCGTGGCCTTGCACCACGTGCAACGTGTTGCGCGCCAAGTCCTTGTGAGCCACGAACCAGGGGGCGTGCACCCCGCCGCCCTCGCGCACGCCGCCGATGCCCAGGCCCTGCCGCTGGCCCAGGGTGTAGAACGACAGGCCCACGTGGCGGCCCACCTCGCGGCCCCGCTCGTCGACGATAGGCCCCGGCTCATGGCTGAGGTAGCGGTTGAGGAACTCGCGGAAGGGGCGCTCGCCGATGAAGCAGATGCCGGTGGAGTCCTTCTTGCGGGCGTTGGGCAGACCGATCTCGGCGGCGATGCGGCGCACCTCGGTCTTGTGCAGCTCGCCCACCGGAAACAGCGTGCGCGACAGCTGCGCCTGGTTCAGCCGGTGCAGGAAGTAGCTCTGGTCCTTGGCCGGGTCCAGGCCCTTGAGCAGTTCGAAGCGCCCGTCGCGCTCGCGCACCCGGCAGTAGTGGCCGGTGGCGATGTGCTGCGCCCCCAGCCGCATGGCGTGGTCCAGGAAAGCCTTGAACTTGATCTCGGCGTTGCACAACACATCGGGGTTGGGCGTGCGGCCGGCGCCGTACTCGCGCAGGAATTCTGCAAAGACGCGGTCCTTGTACTCGGCCGCGAAATTGACGTGCTCGATCTCGATGCCCAGCACGTCGGCCACCGCCGCGGCGTCCACGAAGTCGACGTTGGAAGCGCAGTAGGCGTCGTCGTCGTCACCTTCCCAGTTCTTCATGAAGACGCCGATGACCTCGAAGCCTTGCTGCTGAAGCAGCCAGGCGCTCACCGCGGAGTCGACCCCGCCGCTCAGCCCCACGACCACCCTCTTTTTGACCATGGCCGCAATTATCCGGGCACGCCACAATCCTGGCTGCCTGGCCCAGGCAAGCCCCATACCCTCAGCGCAAGGACCGTCTTCCATGTCAGACCACGGCTTTCACGTCCACGGCCCGCACGACCATGAGATCGAACACGTCGCCAGCCACGGCTCCAGCGACCCCTCGGCCGGCACCATCGCGGTGGCCACGGCCATCATCGCCACGGTGGGGGCGCTGTTTTCCTACATGGGCGGGGCCACGCAAGCCAACGCCGGCCTGTACAAGAACAACGCGGCCATCAAGAAGACCGAGGCCTCCAACCAGTGGAATTACTACCAGGCCAAGAGCAACAAGCAGAACCTGGCCGAGCTGGCCGTGGTGCTGGCGCCTGAAGACAGGCGCGCCGGCTACCGCGACGAAGTGGACCGCTACAAGAAGGAAAAGGCCGATATCAAGCTGGGCGCCGAGAAGCTCGAGGCCGAATCCACCGAATGGGACAAGCAGTCCGACGAGCAGATGCATGTGCACCACCGCTGGGCACAGGCCACCACGGCGCTGCAGATCAGCATCGCCCTGGCCGCCATGGCCTTGCTGACCAAGAAGCGCTGGCTGGAGTGGGGCATGTTCGGCGTGGCCGGGCTGGGGCTGGTGCTGGGCGTGGCGGCAGCGCTGAATCACTGAGGCGCGCCGTAAATCGCCCCGAAGCCTGGATGCCGCGCCGGGCGGCACCTCCGAGATCGTGGCCCGCACGGTGGCCAATGAACTCACGCGCCAGTTGGGGCACACCGACTCCGTCGAGAACAAGGGCGGCGGCGCCGTCCTGCCCGCCATGCAGGACGTGGCCAAGGCCGCTCCCGACGGCTACACCCTGATCCTCGGGCACGTGGGCTCTCTGGCGGTCAACCCCGTGATCTTTCCGAACCAGCCCTTCGACGTGAACCGGGACTTCATGCCCATCACGCTGCTGGCCAAGGTGCCCAACCTCTTCGTCGTGCACCCCGAGATGCCGGCGCGCGACTTCCGCGAGTTCGTGTGGTAGGTAAAGCCGCACCCGGGGCAGCTGAGCTACGGCACTGCCGGCAACGCCAGTGCGGGCCATCTGGCCATGGTGTACCTCAAGCTGGTGACGGGGATGTTCAACACGCACATTCCCTATCGCGGAACGGGTCCGATGCTGGCCGACCTGCTGGCTGGCCGCACCCAGGCCACCTCGGCAGGGCTGCCCGCGCTGCTGCCGCAGATCCGGGCCGGCAAGCTGCGCGCCATCGCGGTGGGTACGCCGCCGGAGATCGTCAAGCGGCTGCAGGAAGAGTCGCTGAAGGCCCTGAAATCGAGCGCGGTGACCGAGCGCTTCGCCTCGGACAGCGCCGTGGGCGGGGCGGGCCATCCAGCGAGTTCGCGGCCTGCATCGCCCAGCAGCAGAAGGTCTGGAAAGAGATCGTGCTGCGCGCGGGCATCAGGCCCGATTGAGCCAGGCCCGGGGGCTGCACGCGCCGCCTGGGCACCTCAGCAGGTGAGCATCGTCGAGCGGCTGCGGATGAGCTCGCGGGCGCGATTCATCGCATATCGGATGGCTTCGTCGGCCGAGCCCCA
>CAIJPE010000213.1 GCA_903822435.1 uncultured beta proteobacterium
CCCGAGCTACACCCGCGTCTACGATGGCTACAAGGTCGCTGGCGTCCTCAATCAGATTCGGGGCATGGACCACACGGGCATGCGCGTGGTCGGCGTGCCGGCGATCTTCGGCATGAACTTCCAGGCGGTGAGCGTGGCCCAGAAGGTCACGGCCGACGGGTACCTGGATGCGCAGGGCACGCCCAGCGTGCAGCTGGCTGCCTCGCTGGACGCGGTCGACGCGGCCCTGACGCAAATGCTCGGTGCGCTGGACGCACAGCACCTGACCCGCAGCACGCTGCTGATCGTCGGTGCCAAGCACGGCCAATCTCCGATCGACGTGGGTCAATTGCACATGATGCCGCCGGCTCAGGGTGGGACGCCCAACCCCAAGGCGGCAGCCCTGGATGTGATGGACCCGGCTGACCTGCTGAGCGGCGGCGGCGTGGCCCTGGCGCAGGAGACGGCCGACGATGTTTCGCTGATCTGGCTGGCCAACCAGGGCCAACTCGCGGCGGCGCTGGCCCTTCTGGAGGCCGACCGCACGCACGCCAACCACACGCGCATCCAGAAGATCTACGCTGGCGCAGAGCTGCAGGCCCAGTTCGGCCATCCGGCGGCCGGCCGCACCCCGGACATCATCATCCAGCCGATACCGGGCACCATCTACAGTTCGAGCAAAAAGAAGATTGCCGAGCATGGTGGCTTTGCCGACGACGACACGCACGTCGCGCTGGTGCTGTCCAACCCGAGCCTGCGTCCCTCCAAGGTCGACACCCCTGTCACCAATGCCCAGGTGGCGCCGACCATTCTGCGCGCGCTAGGCCTCGAACCGCAGCGCCTGGAGGCCGTGCGGCGCGAGGGCACCCGCGTCCTGCCGGGCCTGGATCTGGCAGACTGACCGACTCTCGGGGCGTATCGAGGTCTGTCATGGCATCCCAGGCACTTGGTGGTGGACGGGCGGTGATCCAGCGAGTGGTGGTCTTCCTTCAGGAAAACAAGACCACCGATTTCTACTTCCCCTCGCTGGCCGCGTGGGGCGCTGAAATCCGCGCCGGCGGGCCGCTGCTGAAGGCCCCGCCCGACCATGACCAGCCGCACGACCGGTCGGCCTGGGTGCATTTCCGCATGGGCGACTACCCGGGACTGGCCGCCCAGTTGGACAACGACGCCGTCATTCCTTACTACTCCTGGCTGGCCAAGAACCACACCTTCTGCGACCACCACTTTGGTGTGGGCTCGAATTCCACCCCGGGACACATGATGGCCGTTGGCGGGCAGACGCCGACTCTCAAGAACCCGCCATTCGGTTCCGGTGGTCCGCAATGGGACATCCCCAGCATCTTCCTGCACGCCGAACGTGCCGGCCTTTCGTGGGCCGCCTTTCCTGGCGCCAACGGGTATCCGCTGCAGTACTACAGCGAGCTCAATACGCCTGCGGCCCAGCAGCATATCCACCTGAATGCCGCCGACTTCATCACGATGGCCGCGGCCGGCACGTTGCCACAGTTGGTGTATGCCTGGGCCCCGGCCGGCGCCGACGAGCACCCGCCTTCCAGGCCCGATCCGCAATACATCGCCCGCGGTCAGCAGTCCGTGTGGGACCGCGTGGATGCGGTGGTGCGGGGCGGGGGATGGGACCACACGGTATTCATCCTCACCTGGGACGATTGGGGCGGGTACGCCGACCACGTGCTCACACCCGACATCGAACGCGTACCCGATGCGCTTCATCCGCAGGGCTTCCAGGCCCTGGGCGGCTCACGCATCCCATTGATCGTGTTCGGCGGCGCGGTGTCCCAGGGCATCGATAACCACTGGCACTCGCACGCCAGCATCCCGAAGACCGTGATCGACCTGCTCGGCCTGCCGCCCTTCGGCGTGCCGCGGGTGGACCAGGCTCCTTCGATGGCTGGGCGCGTGGCGGCCGTGGCATCCCGGCCGCCGCCGCCGGCGCCGGGTTCGACGATCGTCCAGCCGACACCGCCGTCTCCGCGCCCGGTGCCTGTGCCGCCTCCACCTTGGCCAGGGCCGTTGGGACAAGCGATGCCGCCGCTGGTCGGACTGGGAGGCAAGACCTATCCGGCCCCGGCCGATGGCGTCGTCCAACCCAAGCCGCCGGCAGCACCCGCGGTCTGATCCAGCTTTGCGCCTGAAGGACAAGGCCCCGGGCGGGGCCTGGTCCCAGGTCGGACGAAGATCCTCGGTCAATCCGCCTTGTTGACCCCGCCCGTGCGGGCCGACGTGGCCTTGATCGCGCGGACGGGTACGACGGCCACATCATCGCTTTCGGCGCTGCGCTTGGCGCCAGGGTAGCG
>CAIJPE010000214.1 GCA_903822435.1 uncultured beta proteobacterium
AGCGCCCAGCGCGACCCAGCGCGAGACGTCCAGGTCCGGCTGGCTGCGGGCCCAGGCCAGGGCGGCCAGCACCTGGTCGCTGGCCGCCTTGGCCATCGGCTCGACATGCATGCGATCGCAGCCGCCCGACGATTCGGGGTCGAAGGTGCCGTAGGTCTCGCCGTAGCCGACGCGCGTGGGCACGATGACCGCGAAGCCCTTGTCCACGAGGTAGCGCGACAGGGCCTCGTAGCGCTGGCGCAGCGGCCGCGCCCGCTTCTCGCCGGCCGCGCGTCCGTGGTTGACGATCACGAGCGGGTGCGGCCCGGCGCCTTCCGGGCGGTAGACCGTCAGCGGAATGTCGCGCGTGGCGACGCGCCCGTAGAGATCGGCCACCGTCACCGGGATGTGCTCGACGGTCTCGCGCAGGTCCAGCGCGCGCGGGTCGGCCGCGGCCGGGGCGGGCACCGGGGCCAGCAGCTCTGCCCATGCGGGCCCAAGGCACCACAGCGCCACCGGGAGGGCACAGGCCAGGGCCCGTGCGGCGCGCGCCCTCACGGACGACGGCTCAATGACGGCCGCCGGCCAGGCCGGCAGGCGCGTCGCCGGAAGCCTCTGCCACCGGCATGGGCGGCAGGTGGCCCAGGTGGGCCTCGGCGTTGGCGGCCATGGCGTTGCCGGCCAGGCGCGTGGCTATCGAGCGCAGGAACTTGAGCAGCACGAAGACCAGCGTCAGCGCCAGCACCACGGCCACGGCCAGCAACGGGAAGAACCACAATGGATGCGACCAAGCCAGCCACAGCATCAGCGGCACCGTGGCGTCGCCGGCCAGCGACAGCGCGATGTTCGAGAAGGGCTCGGGCGAGGTGTTGGCCGCCGCCCGCGTGGTGGCCTTGGCGGCGTGGGCCGTGGCCGCCAGGCTGCCGCCGGCCAGCGCGGCCACGGTGGTCCATGCGGCGCCCCAGTTCGCCGGGTCGCCGCCGATGACCGCCCCCGCCAGCGCAGCGCCAGCCGGGATCCGCACCAGCGTGTGCACCGAATCCCACAGGGTGTCCAGGCCCGGGATCTTGTCGGCGAAGAACTCCAGCAGGCCCAGCACGAAGCTGGCACCCAGCACCAGCGGGTGCTGCAGGATCACCAGGCCGGCCGGCAGGTCGAGCCAGCCCATCCAGCCCAGCGCACCGATGGCGAAGACAACGGCGTACAGCCGCAGGCCACTGGCCCAGCCCAAGGCTGCAGCGATGGCGATGAGGTGGGTCAGGTCCATGGCGCGGCTCTACATTCTGAAAATGCCGAAGCGCGGGCCTTCGGGGATCGGTGCATTGAGACTGGCGCTCAAGCCCAGGGCCAGCACGCGGCGCGTGTCCGCCGGGTCGATGATGCCGTCGTCCCACAAGCGTGCGGTGGCGTAGTAGGGGTGCGCCTGGCGGGCAAACTGGTCCGTGATCGGCCGCTTGAAGGCCGCCTCGTCCTCGGCGCTCCAGGCGCCTCCGCGGGCTTCGATGCCATCGCGCTTGACCGTTGCCAGCACGCTGGCGGCCTGCTCGCCGCCCATCACGCTGATGCGCGCGTTCGGCCACATCCACAGGAATCGCGGCGAGTAGGCGCGCCCGCACATGCCGTAGTTGCCCGCGCCGAAGCTGCCGCCGATGATCACGGTGAACTTGGGCACCGTGGCCGTGGCCACCGCCGTGACCATCTTGGCGCCGTGCTTGGCGATGCCTTCGTTCTCGGCCTTGCGGCCCACCATGAAGCCGGTGATGTTCTGCAGGAACACCAGGGGCACGCGGCGCTGGCAGCACAGCTCGATGAAGTGCGCGCCCTTCATGGCGCTTTCGCCGAAGAGGATGCCGTTGTTGGCCACGATGCCCACCGGCAGGCCCTCGATGTGGGCGAAGCCGGTGACCAGCGTGGCGCCGTAACGGGCCTTGAATTCGTCGAACTCCGAGCCGTCGACGATGCGGGCGATGATCTCGCGCACGTCGAAGGGCTTGCGCGCGTCCAGCGGGATGATGCCGTGCAGCTCGCTCGCGTCGAAGAGCGGCGGCCGCGGGGCCTGGGTCAGCAACTGCGCGGGCTTGCGGGCATTCAGGTGGGCCACGCTTCGGCGCGCGATGACCAGGGCGTGGGCGTCGTCATCCGCCAGGTGGTCGGCCACGCCCGACAGCCGGGTATGCACATCGCCGCCACCCAGGTCTTCGGCGCTGACCTCTTTGCCGGTGGCCGCCTTCACCAGCGGCGGGCCGCCCAGGAAGATGGTGCCCTGGTTCTTCACGATGATGGCCTCATCGCTCATGGCCGGCACATACGCGCCCCCGGCCGTGCAGGAACCCATCACCACGGCGATCTGCGGGATGCCCAGGGAGCTCATCTGCGCCTGGTTGTAGAAGATGCGGCCGAAGTGGTCGCGGTCGGGGAACACCTCGTCCTGGTTGGGCAGGTTGGCGCCCCCGCTGTCCACGAGGTAGATGCAGGGCAACCGGTTGGCCTGCGCCACCTCCTGCGCCCGCAGGTGCTTCTTCACGGTCATGGGGTAGTAGGTGCCGCCCTTGACCGTGGCGTCGTTGCAGACGATGAGGCATTCGACGCCGCTGACCCGGCCGATGCCGGTGATCAACCCGGCGCCCGGCGCAGCGTTGTCGTACAGGTCGAGCGCGGCCAGTGGCGCCAGTTCGAGGAAGGGCGTGTCGGGGTCCAGCAGCATCTCGACCCGCTCGCGCGGCAGCAGCTTGCCGCGGGCCATGTGCCGGTCGCGTGCCACGCTGCCACCACCCTGGACCACCTGCGCAAGCCGCGCCTGCAGGTCGTCGACCAGACAGCGCATCTGCCCGGCGCTGGCCTTGAAGCTTTCGGACCGGGGATCGAGCTGCGAATTCAGGACAGGCATCGGCTCTCCGACGGGGCGCTTCGGCGCGGGGGATGAACGCACATGACGCGACGATAAGCGCCCGCCCGCCCAGCGTCCAGCCTCGGTCTGAGTGGCTCCATCCGTCGCGGGGGGGCTGCTCAAGGTCGCAGCGCGGCAGCCGATACCTCTAGGGCACGGGCAGGCCCGCCCCTGCAGGACTGCCTCAACCCGAATGCCCATCATGTTCCAGACCCGCCCGAGCCGGACACCGTGGGCCGCTCCCGCCGCTGCACGCCGAGACTGGTTGCGCGGCTGTGGCTTCGCGGCGGTGGCCTTGGCCGTGGCTGCCTTGGCCCCTGTTGCGCATGCGCAGACGGCCCCGGCCGCGGCGGACGACGCCACGTACCGCTTCTCGCCGGTGAACCAGTACGGGATTGCCCTGACGGCCGCTTACTGGAACCCGATCATCGCCTACGTCTCCGAGAAGAGCGGCGTGAAGCTGCAGATGAAGATCGGACGCACTTCGGCCGACACCACGGCGTACGTGCTGGCCCAGGAAGTGGAGTTCGTCTTCACCAACCACCTCTTCAGCCCCGAGCGCGAGCAACTGGGCTGGAAGGTGTTCGGCCGGCGGCTCACCCCGCCCGTGCATTCGCAGATCATCGTTCCGGCCGACTCGCCCGTGATGGATCTGGTGCAACTCCAAGGCAAGGAAGTCGCCTTCGCCGGGCCCGAAGCCCTGGTGGCCTACAAGTTCAACGCCGCGCAGCTGATCGCCCGCAAAGTAGATTTCAAGACCGTGTTCGGCGGCAACTCCGACGGATCGCTGGCCCAGCTCTTCGCGGGCAAGGTGGCCGCGGCAGGCGTCAACTCGCAGTTGGCCGAGGGCTACGGCCGCCGCGAGGGAAAGAAATACCGCGTGCTGTGGTCCAGCGCGCCGCTGCACGACCTGCCGCTGATGGTGTCTGCCAAGGTGCCCGAGCGCGTGCAGAAGGCCGTGATGCGCGCCTTCATCGGGATGCACCAGGACCCGGTCGGGCGCGAGATCCTGCAGCAGGCCTCGATGCAGGTCGGCCTGACGGCCGAGGCCTACTTCATTGCCTCGGATGGCGCGGAGTACGGCGCCATGCGCGAGTTCTACCGCACCGCGCCGGTGAACCTGCGCTGATACCGCGCGCCGCCTTCCATCTCGCCAAGCCGTGCCTCGCCTGCTGCCCAGGTCCCTGATCGGGCGCGTGTTCGCGCTGTACTCGGTCACGCTGATGCTGTTCATCGGGCTGGGATTGGGTCTGTTCTACTGGGAACAGTTCAACGTCGAGCTCGAAGAGGCGCAGCTGCGCGCCGAAGCGCTGGCCGCCGTCATCACGCCCACCATCACCGACAGTGCGGTGATCGGCGATTACGACAGCATCCGACGCACGCTGGAGCGTGCGGTGCACCACTCGTCCTTCTCTTCGGCGAGCTTCATCGACCTGCGCGGCGGCGTGGTGCGGGCACCGCGGAGCGACCCGCCCGCGGTGGCCCCGCCGCAATGGCTGGTCCGCGCCGTGTCCTCCCGGCTGTACGACAACAACCAGACCATTGCGGTGGGCGGCCGCGACTACGGCGTGCTGCGCCTGAGCTTTGCCCCGGATCGCATTGCCGGCGGGCTTTGGCAGCAGACCCGGATGGCGCTGGCACTGG
The DNA here is from genome assembly GCA_903822435.1 of uncultured beta proteobacterium. GTDB lineage: Bacteria > Pseudomonadota > Gammaproteobacteria > Burkholderiales > Burkholderiaceae_C > Rubrivivax. The sequence continues at coordinate 4,511 of CAIJPE010000214.1, forward strand.
CCCTGGCGGGCCTGGCCGGCGGCCTGGTCGTGATCCGGTTCCCGCTGGTGCGCTGGCTGGGCCGGCTGGACCGCGTGGGAGACTTCGAGGCCGCCATGCAAAGCGGGCAGGCCACGCCCGCCATGCTGGACGCCGAGGAAGCGCCGGCCGAGTTCCGCAAGACCTTCGAAGTGCTGGGCCGCGCGGCGGCCAGCCTGCAAGCCCAGCGTGCGCAGGCGGCCGTGACGCTGTCGGCCATCGCCGATGGCGTGTTCACGCTGGACGAAGCAGGCCGCATCGTCTTTGCCAATCCAGCGGCCTGCGCGATGCTCGGCCAGGACCTGCCCAGCGTGCTCGGCCGGCCCGTGGCGGAGGTGCTGCCACTGGGCCATGCCGTGGGGCAGACCCTGGAGCCCTGGACCGCACAGCGGGTGACCCTGTCGCCCGGAGCGGGCCGCGCCGTGGTGCTGGACACCACCCTTTCGCCGATCCTGGAAGCCGGCGGCACCGCCGCCGGCTACGTGCTGGCCTGCCGTGACATCAGCGAGCAGCACATCCTGGACCAGCGGCTGCGCACCGAACTCGGCGCACGGGAGGCGGCGCTGACCTCGCTGCGCCAGGTGCTGGAAGGCCTGACGCACGACGCCGCGGTGCCGCGCGACGGCGGGGGCGCGGGCGACCTGTCGGCCATCTCGGCCATGATCTCGGACCTCGTCGCGCGGCTGCAAGTCCGCGGTGAGCAGCTCGACGCCATCTTCGCGCTCAGCCCCGACGGCTTCGTCTCCTTCGATCACGAGCGGCGCGCCAACTACGTCAGCCCGGCGTTCACACAGCTGACGGGCTTGTTCCCCGCCCGCGTGCTCGGACTGCAGGAGGCCGAACTGGAGGCCCTGGTGCGCGCGCAGTGCGCCCCGAACGCAAGCTGGCGAGGTTTCGACGCACTGCGGCGGGAACTTCGCATCAGGCATGCCGAAGGTGCGCCGCGCCGCGATGTCTTCGAGCTGCAGCGGCCCCGCAAGCGGGTGCTGCAGGTGGGCCTGCGCGAGGGCACCACCAACGCCATCTCGCAAGTGCTGTCGCTGCGCGACATCACGCACGAAAGCGAAGTCGACCAGATGAAGAGCGAGTTCCTGTCCACGGCGGCCCACGAACTGCGCACGCCCATGGCCAGCATCTACGGCTTCGTCGAACTGATGATGATGCGGTCGATGACGCCACAGCGTCAGTCTGAGATGCTGGCCAAGATCCACCGCCAGGCCAGCCTGATGATCCACATCATCAACGAGCTGCTGGATCTGGCGCGGATCGAGGCACGGCGCGGCAAGGACTTCGTGCTGGAGACGATCGAGTTGGAAGAGCTGGTGGCCGACGTGCTGCGCGACTTCAAGCCGCCCGAGCAGCGGGCCCTGCCGGTCTATGCCGGCCTGCCCGGCTCGCACCGCGTGTGCGTGGACCGCTACAAGCTGCACCAGGCGCTGAGCAACGTGCTGTCCAACGCCTACAAGTACTCGCCGGACGGCGGGGCCGTGCAAGTCCGCCTGCGCCCCGGCGAGGACGCCCAGGCGCAGCAGGTGGGCATCGAGGTGACCGACCCTGGCATCGGCATGACCCCCGATCAGTTGGCCCGCGTCGGTGAACGCTTCTACCGCGCCGACGCCTCGGGCAACATTCCCGGCACGGGCCTGGGCATGAGCATCGTGCGCGAAATCGTCGAGCTGCTGGGCGGGTGCCTGGCGTTGTCCAGCACGCCCGGCACGGGCACCCGCGTCACCCTCTGGCTGCCGACCGTGGCCGCCTCAATCCGCCCGGATGCCGCGCGAGGTGATGATGCCGCCGAGCAGCATGCCTTCGCTCTGGACGCGCAGCCGCAGCCCTTCGGGTGAGCTGCCCTGCACCTGCCAGCCGGCCGCGAACATGCGCTGCCGCACCCCGGATTCGCGCAGCAGCGCCGGTACGTCGCGGGCCAGTCGTTCGCGGGCCGCGCGGGCCAATCCTGCGGGGCCGACCAGCGCCACCCAGACCTCCAGGCTGTCCATCGGCACACCCAGCTCCGACAGCGGCGGGACCTCGGGCGCCAGCGTGCTGCGCCCGCCGGTCAGCCCGATGGCCTTGAGCTTGCCGGCACGCACCTGTGGCAGCGCCAGGCCAGGTGGCACGAGTGCGGCCTGGATCTGTCCGCTGATCAACGCCGTGATCACCGCCGGATTGCCGTTGTAGGGGATGTGCGTGGGGTTGAAGCCGGGCGCCCGGTCCTTGAGCAGCTCCATGCCCAGGTGGCCCACCGAACCGGCGCCCACCGAGCCGTAATTCCAGCGGTCGCCCGCGGCCTTGGCCGCTGCGAAGTAGGCCGCGCCAGCGGGCTCGCCCGCCGGGCACACCAGCACCAGCGGGGCGGTGGCCAGCAGCGACAGCAGCGTGAAGTCCCGGGCCGGGTCGAAGGGCAGGCGCGGGTTCAGGCGGCGGGCCGTGGTGAGATTGCCGTTGATCAGGATGCCCAGGGTGTGGTCGTCGGTCGATTTGGCCACCACGTCGGCCGCGATGTTGCCCGACGCACCGGGGCGGTTGTCGACCACCACGGGCTGGCCCAGAGCCGGGCCCAGCACGTCGGCCAGCACGCGCGCGGCGACGTCGGGCGTGGACCCACCCGGGAAGCCCACCACGAGGCGCACGGGCTTGCTCGGCCAGGCGGGTGCGGCCTTGGCCTGCGCCCAGGCCGCGTGGCCAGGCCAGCCCGACAGCAGCGTGGCCGCTGCCCAAGCCAGGTGGCGGCGGCGGAAATCGATGGGATCGGGATGTTCCATGCGGGGCACGAACGGTGCGTTGGCGGGCCGGCAGTATCGCCCAAGCCCGGACGCCGCCTGTCGCCGCTCAGACCCTCGGGCGCGCCAGGACGGTGGCCAGTTCGGCCGCCGATCGCACGCCCAGCTTGGAGAACACCCGGGCCCGATGGACCTCCACGGTGCGCACGGCAATGGCCAGTTCGTCGGCGATCACCTTGTTGAGCTTGCCGGCGGCCACCCGCAGCATCACTTCGCGCTCGCGCTCAGTGACGCTGGCCAGGCGCAGCGCATGGCGCTCTTCGTCGCTGCGGGCCTCGTGCTGCGCGGCCTCGGCCAACAGCGCCCTCTGCACGCGCTGCACCAGAGCTTCGTCGCCGAAGGGCTTCTCGATGAAATCGAAGGCCCCCTTGTGCAGGGCCTCCACGGCCATCGGGATGTCGCCGTGCCCCGACAGGAACAGCACCGGCAGGGCCAGCCCGCGGGCCAGCAGTTCGTCGTGCAGCTGCAGGCCCGACATGGGCTCCATCCGCACGTCCAGCAGCAGGCAGCCGCGCAAGGGCCCGGCGGCCCATGCGTCGAGCAGTTCGGGGCCCGAGGCGTAGGCCCTCACGGGCAACCCGTGCGAATGAAAGAGAAAGGCCAGCGCGTCCCGCACGGCGGCTTCGTCGTCGACCAGGTGCACCTGGGCTTCAGGATCCATGGTGTTCGGTGCCGGGCATCGCAGCGGCAGGCGGTTCGGCATGGGCTGCGGCGTTGCCGTCGTCCAGCGGCAGCGTGAAGCTCAGGCGCGCACCGCCGTGGGCGCTCTGGGCGCCGGCCAGGGCCCCGCGGTGCGCTTCGATCACCGAACGACAGATGGCCAGGCCCATGCCCATGCCGTCCGTCTTGGTGGAGTAGAACGGAGCGCTCAGGGCTTCAATGGAGCGGCCCTGCAGGCCGGGCCCGTTGTCGTCGACGTCCACGCGCAGGAAGCGCACGGCGCCCTCACCAGGGTCGGGCCGCGCCGTGATCCAGACCTGGGGCTGGGCCGCGGCGGCGGACTGCAGTTCATCGGCGGCGTTGCGCACCAGGTTGATGATCACCTGCTCCACCAGCACCGGGTCGGCGAGCACGGCCGGAAGGCCCGGCTCGAAGTGCGTGTGCACGGCCACGTGCTGGCGCTGCAGGTCGCGTCGCAGCAGGCCGAGTGCGCGCTGCACGATGTGCGGTACCTCGCAACGCTCGCGCTGCGGCGAGCGCCGCGTGAGAAAGCTGCGGATGCGCTGCACGATGCGGCCGGCCTCGGCCGCCTGCTCGCCCAGGCGGCGCACGGCCTCCAGCACCATGGCGTCGGGGTAGCCCGCACGTTGCAGCGAGCGCAGCACGCCGGCGTTGTAACCGGCAATCGCCGTCAGCGGCTGGTTGAGCTGGTGTGCCAGCGCCGAGGCGACTTCGCCCAGGGTGGTCAGGCGCGCCTGTGTGGCCAGCGTCTCGACCTGGCGGCGCTCGCGCTCCTCGGCCCGCTTGCGCTGGGTGATGTCGACGATGGATCCCATCCATCCCACCTGCTCGCCCAGCGCGTCCACCAGCGGGGCCTCGAAGATCATGACCTCGATGGGCGTGCCGTCGGCGCGCACCCAGCGGCTCTCGTAACCCTCGCGCGGAGCCCGCCCGGCCATGTTGCGGTGGTGGCGTTGCATGCTGCCCTCCAGGCCGTCCGGCGGCCAGTAGGGCATGGGCGGCAGGCGCCCCAGCAGCTGCTCGGGCGCGTAGCCCACGAGGTCGCAGAAGGCCCGGTTGACGTGCATCAGCCGGCCCTGGATGTCGCGGCCGCGCAGGCCCACGGTCAGCGAATCCTCGATCGCGCGGCGCCAGGCGGCCTCGGTGCGCCACTGTGCCTCGGCGCGGCGCGCGCCCAGCATCTGCTTGCGCAGGGTCCAGGTGGCGGCTGCGGTCAGCGCCAGGAAGACGCCCATCACCAGGAGCGGCAAGGTGCTCCACCACGGCGCGCGGCGCTCGCGCACGGTCAGCTCGAGCCAGGTGTCGGCCAGCGCGGGCTCCACCGTCACGCGGTGGCTCTCGTTGGAGGCCTGGGTGGACGACAAGGACCGCGCCGGCGTGCGGCCATCTGCCGAGCGCGCATCGCCCGCGTTGGCGATCAGCTGGCCCTGCCCATCCACCAGGCGCACGTCGTACTTGCGTGACAGCCACCAGGGCACGGTCTGGCGCAGCAGCGTGGCGGGTGCAAAGCGCACCACCAACCGGCCGCCGCCGGCCAGCGGGGACGAGAGGTGCGCCGTCAGGCCCCCTTGGTCCAGACCGCGGCTGGCCGCGCTGGCCATGGTCCGCGGGGTCTGGGCCGGCACGTGCGCCGCCAGCCGGTTGCCGGCATCCAGCACGGTCACGCTGATCCACAGGCGCTGCAACCCGGCGGCCACCACGCCCAGGCGCAGCAGGCCGGCGTCGTCCACCCGTTGCGGCAGCGCCGCGGCCAGGGCGGTGACGCGCTGCTGTTCTTCGCCCACCCACGCCGCGATCCGGCTTTCCAGCGTCAAGGCGTCGGCGATCAGCGTGGTGCGCTCGGCCTCGGCGTCCCGGGCGTCCGACCACTGCAGCCACAGCGCCACGCTGGCCGCGAAGGCCAGCGCCAGCGCCATCGGCCAGGCCCATGCGGCACGGCTGGCGGCAGCGGTCAGGGGCGCTGTAGGCATGCGGGCAGTCTAGCGGCGCACGGCGCGGGTGAAGGCACAGGGTCGGCCCGATTGTGGGAGTCCACAACTGGCGCGACGCGACGTGCTGCGCCAACAATCCGCCGCCCCGAAGAACCCGTGGAGACAGGAAGACCATGAAGCTGCAATCCCACCGCCGCGGCCTGTTGGCCGCCACCGCCTGGACCGCCGCACTCGGCGCCGTCATCGCCCTGGCAGCCACCCCGATGGCTGCCCTGGCGCAGGCCCCCATCGTCATCAAGTTCAGCCACGTGGTGGCCCCCGACACGCCCAAGGGCAAGGGCGCCGACCGCTTCAAGCAGCTGGCCGAGGAACGCACCAAGGGCCGCGTGAAGGTGGAGGTCTACCCGAACAGCCAGCTCTACAAGGACAAGGAAGAGATGGAAGCCCTGCAGCTGGGCTCGGTGCAGATGCTCGCGCCAAGCCTGGCCAAGTTCGGTCCGCTGGGGGTGAAGGACTTCGAGGTCTTCGACCTGCCCTTCATCTTCAAGGACGACGCCGCCTTCCGCGCCATCACCGAAGGGCCCGTGGGCGCCGACCTGTTCAAGAAGCTGGAACCCAAAGGCATCAAGGGCCTGGCCTACTGGGACAACGGCTTCCACATCATGAGCGCCAACAGGCCGCTGCACGCCGTGGCCGACTTCAAGGGCCTGAAGATGCGCATCCAGAGCTCCAAGGTGCTGGACGCGCAGATGCGCGCACTGGGGGCGATCCCGCAGGTGATGGCCTTCTCCGAGCTCTACCAGGGCCTGCAGTCGGGCGTGGTGGACGGCACCGAAGGCGTGCCCAGCAACTTCTACACCCAGAAGATCTACGAGGTCCAAAAGCACATCACGCTGTCCAACCACGGTCACCTGGCCTATGCGGTGATCGTCAACAAGAAGTTCTGGGACGGCCTGCCGGCCGACATCCGCACGATCCTGGAAGGCGCCATGAAGGATGCCACCACCTACGCCAACGCCATCGCATCGACCGACAACGCCACGGCGCTCGAAAAGATCAAGGCCAGCGGCAAGACCACCATCTACAGCCTCACCCCTGCCGAGAGCAACGAGTGGAGGAAGGCGCTGATGCCGGTGCACCAGGAGATGGAGTCGCGCGTGGGCAAGGCCACGGTGGAAGCGGTCTACAAGGCCGCCGGCTTCGTGGCGCCGAAGTGAAGAACTGATTGACCAACCCAAGAGCCGTTCCACCCCTGAGGAGACAACCCATGTTCAAGAAGACCGCCCTGAGTACCGCGCTGCTGTGCGCGTTCGCCGCCGCCATGCCGGCCCACGCGGATGAGATCGCCGACCTGAAGGCCGAAATCGCTGCCCAGAAGCAGGCCGCCGCGGCACAGAAGGCCCGCCTGGATGCCTTGGAGCAGCGCCTGAACGGCGTGATGCAGCAACAGGCAGCGGCCCCTGCCGCGCCCGCCGCCGCCCGCCCGGCCACGGCTTCCGGTGCCACGACTGATGGCGTCAGCTATGCCCAGGGCAAGGGCCTGAGCGTGAACACCATGGGCGCCAACCTGTCGCTGTACGGCCTGATCGACGTGTCGTACCTGCGCGTCAATCACGCCGATGCCCAGAACGACACCTTCACCGGGCCGCGCGTGGCCTGGTTCAGCGGCAACCGCTGGGGCGTGACAGGCAAGCGGCCGATGGGCGACACCGGGCTGAACGTCATCTTCCGCCTGGAGGCGGAGTACGAGAGCCAGACCGGCAACGACGATACCCCGGGCACCACCTTCAACCGCGACTCGTGGGTGGGTGTGGAAAGCGCCAAGTTCGGCAAGCTCACGCTCGGCCGGCAGAACGCCATCGCCCGCGACCCGATCGCCTCGGCAATCTACGGCGGCCCGTATGGCCCGGCCGCACCCTCGCTGGAGGAGGGCGGCTATTCGAACAACAACAACTTCAAGCAGCTGATCTTCTACGCCGGCAGCGCCACGGGCACACGCATCAACAACGGCGTGGTCTGGAAGAAGGCCTTCGACAACGGCCTTTACGTGGGCGCGCAGTACCAGTTCGGCGGCATCGCGGGCGACTTCAGCAACGGCACCACCGAGACCGTGTCGGTGGCCTACGCCGGTGGCGCGTACAACGTGGCCGGCTTCGTGACACAGGCCAAGGTCGCGGCGCTGACCAACCACACGATCTCCTTCGGTGGCAACTACACCTTCGGCATCGTGCGGTTGAACGCAGGCTACTTCCACTACACCGCGCAGCAAGGCGCGCTGGGTGCCCTGGGCGACCGCACGGACGATGCCTACACGATCTCGGCCAAGTTCAGCCCGGCCGGCGCCTTGACCTACGAGATCGGCTACCAGGACATGAAGGCCGACCACGCCGCGGTCAACGGCGGCGGCAACGTGCTCAACGCCTTCGCGAACGCCAGCGGCGCCACGGCGGTGGCCACCGGCAACCGCACCACGCTGTACGGCTCGGTCTTCTATCACTTCGACAAGATCACCGAGGTCTACTTCGCCAGCGACTACCTGAAGCTGAAGGACGGGTACAAGTTCGGCGCGACGAACGGCTTCCAGAACCAGACCGAGATGGCCGTCGGCCTGCGCACGCGCTTCTAGCCCGGGACGCGCGGCGCCCCGCGGCGAGCGGGGCGCCGCCCCAATTCCTGTCGTCCCGGCCACGCCTCCCACGATCCACCCCATGAACCGATTGCTCGACCACCTGGAGGAATGGCTCATCACCTTCCTCATCGGCGCAGCCACCTTCGTGATCTTCCTGGCCGTGCTGCACCGCTTCCTGTCGGGCGTGCCCTACATCCAGGACTACACGGTGCGGCTGGACGTGAGCTGGGCGCAGGAGCTGTGCATCTACATGTTCGTGTGGATGGCCAAGTTCGGTGCGGCCTACGGTGTGCGCAACGGCACGCACGTGGGCGTGGACGTGGTGGTGCGGCGCCTGGCGCCCGAACAGGCCAAGTGGCTGGTGCTCTTCGGCATGCTGGCCGGGGCCCTGTTCACCGGCGTGGTGGGCACCCTGGGTGCGCGCTTCGTGTGGGACAACGGTTTTCACTACGCTCTGTTCCACCGCTTCGGGATCGAGTTGGGCGACGTGCCCGAAGGCCCCACCTCGCCCGACCTGGAGATCCCCACCTGGATCGCCTATTCCTGCGTGCCGCTGGGCTCCTACCTGATGTGCTTCCGGTTCCTCCAGGTGGCCTGGCACTTCTGGCGCACCGGGCAAGCCCCGCACGCCGACCACCACGCCGTGGCCGGTGTGGATGAAGACGCCACCGCCGTGCTGGCCACCGAGCCGGCCGCCAAGACCGGGTCGCGCGGATGAACACGCTCATCATCTTCACCCTGCTGGTCCTGCTGATGCTGACCGGGATGCCGATCTCCATCTCGCTGGGCCTGACGGTCCTGACATTCCTCTTCACGATGACCGACGTGCCCATCGAATCGGTGGCGCTGAAACTGTTCACCGGGATCGAGAAGTTCGAGATCATGGCGATCCCCTTCTTCATCCTGGCCGGCAACTTCCTCACGCACGGCGGCGTGGCGCGGCGGATGATCAACTTCTGCACCTCCATGATCGGCCACTGGTACGGTGGCATGGGGCTGGCCGGTGTGCTGGCCTGCGCGCTGTTCGCCGCCATCTCGGGGAGCTCGGTGGCCACGGTGGTGGCCGTGGGCTCGATCATGCTGCCGGCCATGGTCAAGCAGGGCTACCCCAAGCAGTTCGGGGCGGGGGTGATCACCACATCGGGCGCCCTGGGCATCCTGTTCCCGCCTTCGATCAACCTGGTGATCTATTCCATCGCCACGGCGGGCATGAACGGCGTGGGGCCCGACGGGCAGCCGGTGGGCTCGGCCTCGGTGGGTGCGCTTTTCCTTGCGGGCATCGTGCCCGGGCTGTGCCTGAGCTTCCTGCTGGGCATGACGACCTGGTGGCGGGCGAAGAAGTTCGACTACCCGCGCATGCCCAAGGCCACCTGGGCCGAGCGCTACAGGGCGTTCCGCGAGAGCATGTGGGGCCTGCTGCTGATCGTGGTGGTCATCGGCGGCATCTACAGCGGCAAGTTCACGCCCACCGAGGCGGCGGCCATGGCGGCTGTCTACGCCTTCTTCATCGCCGTCTTCGTCTACAAGGACCTGAAGCTGCGCGACGTGCCCAAGTCGCTGCTGACGGCCGCGGCGATGAGCTCGATGCTGCTGTACATCATCACCAACGCGGTGCTGTTCAGCTTCCTGATGACGTCCGAGCAGATCCCGCAGGCCATGGCCGCGTGGATGACCAGCCAGGGCTTCGGGCTGGTGGTGTTCCTGCTGCTGGTCAACATCATCCTGCTGGCCGCGGGCAACTTCATGGACCCGGCGGCCATCGTGCTGATCATGGCACCCATCCTGTTCCCGGTGGCGGTCAAGATGGGCGTGGACCCGGTGCACTTCGGCATCCTGATGGCGGTGAACATGGAGGTCGGCCTGTGCCACCCGCCCGTGGGCCTGAACCTGTACGTGGCCTCGGGCATCACCAAGATGGGCATCACCGAACTCACGGTGGCCGTGTGGCCGTGGCTATTGACGATGATCGGCTTCCTGCTGGTCATCACCTTCTGGCCGCCCTTGTCGTTGTGGCTGCCGCACCTGCTGTTCAAGTAGGCGAGCTCGCGGCCTTCGGTGCCGCGATCTACGCCGCCCTGGGGGTCCCCGGGGCCGACGCGCGCCTGCTGGCCGACACACTGGTGCAGGCCGACGCCTGGGGCCACGCCTCGCACGGCGTGATGCGGCTGCCGTGGTACGCGCGGCGGCTGCAATCGGGCGTGATGAAGGCCCGCACGGCGGCATCCTGGGTGGTCGATGCCGGCGCCGTGGGCGTGCTGGACGGCGACGACGGGATCGGACAGGTGCTGGCGGCCCAGGCCACGCGAAGCGCCCTCCAGCGGGCCCGGGCACACGGCATCGGCGCGGTGGCCGTGCGGCGGTCCAACCACTTCGGAACGGCCATGTTCTACAGCCTCATGGGGCCGCCCGAGGGGTGCATCGTGATGGTAACGACCAACGCCAGCCCCGCCATGGCGCCCTGGGGCGGGCGCGACAAGCGGGTGGGCACCAACCCCTGGTCGATCGCCGCGCCCGCCGGCCGCAAGCCGCCCCTGGTCCTGGACATCGCCAACACCGCGGTGGCGCGCGGCAAGGTGTACCTGGCGCGGCAGAAGGGCCAGGCCATTCCGGCCGACTGGGCGCTGGATGCCAGCGGCAAGCCGACCACCGACCCGGCCGCCGCCATCGCCGGACTGATCGCGCCCATGGCCGGGCACAAGGGCTACGCCATCGCGGTGATGATGGACATGCTGTCCGGCGTGCTCACCGGCAGCCGCTTCGGCCTGGGCGTGCAGGGCCCGTACCAAAGCGAGCACCCGAGCGGCTGCGGGCACCTGGTGCTGGCGCTGAACATCGCCGCCTTCATCGATCCGACGCAGTTCGGCCAGCGCATGGAAGCGCTGGTCGACGAGCTCAAGGCCAGCCCGCTGGCCGAGGGCCGCACCGAAATCCTGGTGCCCGGCGAGCTCGAGGCGCGCCACGACGCGCACCATCGCCGCGAAGGGCTGGTGCTGCCGCGGCAGACCTTGAAGGACCTGTCGGCCCTGGCCGCCGAATTGGGTGTGCAGCCGCCCTGGCACTGAAGCTTCAGGCCGACGCCGCCGGGTACAGGGCCAGCAGCACCTCGCGCACCAGGCGGTCCAGCGCCGGCTGCAGCGCCGCCTGCAGGGCCGCAGCGTCGTCGGGCGACCCGGTGCGAGGCCCGCGGGCGCGGAACGCGGCCCGCAGCGCCTCGTGGTGGCGCTGCACGGCAGCTGCCACCGCGGTCTGCCACACCAGCGGCGCCGCGGTCTGTGCCCAGTCACCGCGGCCGCGGCCGAAATGGGCGACCGCCAGGTAGCGAAGCACCGCGGCTTGCGACGCCTCGGCCAGGGCGGCGTCGCTGAAGGCGACCCAGCTTTGCCCGGTGCCGCGGACGATGTTGATGCCGCGGGCCACGCCAGCCGCCCCCAGGGCCCCCAGGAGGCCGCCGGCCAGCAGGCCGCCACCCAGCGTGAGGCCACCGCTCACGATGTCGGCCTTCAGGCCCGCGACCGCGCCGGTCACCGCGCCACCCAGGATGGCGGCCCGCCCTTCGGGCACCTTCTCGCGCAGCGTGAAGGCGCTGTCCAGGCGGGCCAGGGCTTCCTCCCGAGCCTGGCCATGCAGGCCATGCAGGGCGACCAGGGCCGTGGTGCAGGCCTGCAGGTCGCTTTCAAATCCCTGCAGCAAGGCCTGCTGCGCGGCCGCAGCCGGTGAACCATCTCCGGCCGGCGGGCGGCCCGCCAGGGCCGAGCCCACGCGGCGCAGGCTGCGCAGGTGACCCCCCCAGTCGGTCAGCCCGCCAGAGGCCTCGGGCACGTCCTGGCGCGCCAGGGCCGCACGGGCCAGGCAGCCGGCCAGCAGCGCCATGGCCTGCGCAAAACGCGCTTCGCCCTGCGTGGCCCAGGCCGCGGCCAGACGGGCCATGGCCGCCGCGGCTTCGCCCTGCAGCGCGGCCTGCACGGTGGCCAGCAAGGTGGCCTCGTGCACCCAGCAGCGGGCAAAGGCATCCAGGGGCAGCACCGCGTGGACCAGCGGCCAGCGCGCCAGGTGCTCGCGCCAGGCGGCCACGTCGGCCGCCTCCTCGGCGGCGCTGCGCGGCACACCCAACTGGTTGAGCAGCACCAGCACCGGCTTGCCGACCCAGGCCAGCAGGCGCATCTCGGGCTGTACATAGCCGGCGGCGGCCGGCGACTCGGCCGCATTCACCAGGTACAGCACCACGTCGCTGTCGGCCTGCACGTGGCGCAAGGCTTGCTGGCTCGCCCACAGTGGCCGGTCGCGCCAGCGGTCCCACACCTGGCTGAGCAGCCAGCCCAGCGGCGTGCCCTGTTGCTCCAGGCGGCGCACCAGCCGTGCGCTGTCGCCGAAGCCCGGGGTGTCCGACAGGCACAGCCGGTCGCCCTCGGGCGAGGTGATGAGTTCGTGGGTGGAAGCGAATTCGGTGACGTGCGGCGCGTCGCGCACCTCGCCGACGTCCTGGCGCAGCAGCGTGCGCGCCAGCGTGGTCTTCCCGGCGTTCGTGTGCGAGACCAGGCTCAGGGTCAGCGTGGCCATCGTTCAGGCCTGCAGGGCCGCCTGCAGCGCACGCGCGGCAGCGGCTTGGTCGGGTTGCGCCAGGTCCACGCACACCAGGCCCACGGCCTGCACGCGGGCCCATCGCTGCCAGGCGGCCCGCCGCTCGGCCAGCCGCTCGGGCAGGCCGGCCATGCGCGCGCGAAAGGCTGTCTCGTCGGCCACCAGCACCAGCGGCGCGGCGGCGCCGGGCGCTGCGCGCAGGGCGCTCAGGAAGGCGCCATGGGTATCGTCTTCGGGCGTGGCGGCCAGGTCCACCAGGGCCAGCCGCAAGGTGGTGCCGGGTGGGGGCCCCAGTGCGGAGGCCGATTCTTCGTCACCATAGGCCGTGGCCGTGGCCGCGTGCAGTTGCAGGCCGCTGCCCAGCGCGCCGGCCAGCACCGTGCGCAGGCAGGCCAGGGCGTGCGGCGACACGGCCGCGCCATGAGGCAGCACCTGCACCTGCGCGGCCTGCCCCCGCCGCTCGCGCAGAAGGGCCTGGTAGCAGGGCGCCTGCAAGGGCAGCACCAGCCGTCGGGCGCGCTGGCGGCTGCGCCAGGCCGCCATGAGGGCCAGGGCCGTGCGCGGCAACACCACGCACAGCACCAGCATGGCCGCGTACAGGTGGATCCAGGGTGCCGCGCTGGCCACGGGCAAGGCTTCGGGGGCCACGCGCAAGGCCTGCAGGGCCGCCGCATCCGGCACCGGGATGCCGGTCCACAACACCGCCGGGGCCAGCAAGGTGGCCAAGGCCGACTGGACCTGCGAGGCATCCAGGAAGGTGCTCTGCCAGCCGGCCCGGTAGTCCAGCACCAGGCCGCGCAGGTACAACCCGGCGATCAAGCCCGCCGCCAGGGCAGCGGAAGCCCCGTGAAACAACAGCGCCGCCCGAGCCCGCAGCAAGGGCGCGGCTGCGGCCGCCCAGGCGGCATGGAAGCGGGCCATCGGCGTGCCGGTCGGGCCCCGGCCGGCCAAGCGTTTCACCAACCACGCCTTGGGGCCCTTCGGCATGGGCAAGACCAGGCCCAGGTAGACGAGCGCGTTCCAGGCAATCACGGCCCACACGGGCGGGGCCAGCAGGTTGATGCGCTGGCTGCTGCCGATGGCGTCCACGGCCAGGCCCAGGCCGAAGCCGGCCAGCAACGCCAGGCCCACCCAGGCCGCACGCCAGCGCCGCGAGGCGGCCTCGCGCGCAGCGCCCACGTCGCGCGGCACCAGCCGCTGCAGCGCATGGCCCGCCCGGGCCTGCAGGAACTGCGCGTCGCTGGCGGCGGGCGTGTCGGTCTCCCGCGCCATGCGGGTGGCCCAGGCACGGTCCTCGGGCGTCCATTGCGGGTTGTCGGCCGGGCCGGACTCGAAAGCCTGGAGCAGCAGCACGCGCCGCGCGGCGGCTTCGGTGAAGGTGGGGTCGGATGGGTTCACGGACCGGCGCAATGTAGCGTGCGCCTGGCAAAACGGCCTGGACCGACGGCCCGCGGGGCCGGCAGCCGGCTGGCCGGCTACGCCAGCGCCCTTCCGATGAGGATCTTCTGCACCTCCGAAGTCCCCTCGTAGATCTGGCAGACCCGCACGTCGCGGTAGATGCGCTCGACCGGGAAGTCGCTGAGGTAGCCGTAGCCACCGTGCACCTGGATGGCATCGCTGCACACGCGCTCGGCCATCTCGCTGGCGAAGAGCTTGGCCATGGCGGCTTCCTTCAGGCAAGGCTGGCCGGCGTCCTTCAGGCTGGCGGCGTGCCAGATGAGTTGCCGGGCGGCCTCGATCTGGGTGGCCATGTCGGCCAGCTTGAACTGCACGGCCTGATGCTGGAAGATGGGTTGGCCGAAGGTCTCGCGCTGCTTGCTGTACGTCAGCGCCGCCTCGAAGGCAGCCCGCGCCATGCCCACGGCCTGGCTGGCGATGCCGATGCGCCCGCCCTCCAGCCCCGACAGGGCGATCTTCAGGCCCATGCCTTCATCGGCGAGCCGGTTGGCCGCGGGCACGCGGCAGTTCTCGAAGACGATCTGCGCCGTGTCGCTGGCGTGCTGGCCCAGCTTGTCTTCCAGCCGTGCCACGGTGTAGCCGGGCGTGGCGGTGGGCACAATAAAGGCGCTGATGCCCCTCTTGCCGGCGGCCTTGTCGGTCACGGCCATGACGATGGCCACGTCGCCGTGCTTGCCGCTGGTGATGAACTGCTTGACGCCGTTGAGCACATAGTGCGCTCCGTCGGCCGAGCGCGTGGCCGTGGTCTTCAGCCCGCCCGCCTCGGACCCCACGTGGGGCTCGGTCAGGCAGAAGGCGCCCAGCATCTCGCCACGGGCCAGGGGCAGCAGGAAACGCGCCTTCTGGTCATCGTTGCCGAAGGCCATGAGGATCGAGCAGACCGGGCAGTTGTTGACGCTGACGATGGTGCTGGTGGCGCCATCGCCGGCGGCCACTTCTTCCAGGATCAAGGCCAGCGCCAGATAGTCCAGCCCGGCCCCGCCCCAGGCCTCGGGTACGGCCACGCCGTAGCAGCCCAGGGCGGCCAGCCCTTTCAGCTGCGCCGCGGGGAATGTGTGCGACTTGTCCCACGCCGCCGCGTGCGGCGCGATCTCGGCCCGCACGTAGCTGCGCACGGCGTCCTGGACGGCTTGATGGTCGGCGCTGAGCAGCATGGGTTGTCGTCGGGCTACCAGGCCAGCGGGGCACCGTCGTAATTGAAGAAGCCGCCGTTATCGGCCGGCTTCAAGGCGGCCAGCGTGCGCCGCATGCCGGACACGCTGTCGGCCACCTCGAGATCGGCGCCGCTTCCGCCCATGTCGGTGCGGACCCAGCCCGGGTGCAGGGCGACGCACACGGCCTGCCCGGCACGCACCAGAGAGACATCCTTCAGCACCGAGTTCAACGCCGCCTTCGAGGCCCGGTACAGCCACCCGCCGGGGCTGGTGCGCAGGCCGATCGACCCCATGCGTGAAGACACGGCCGCCAACCGGCCGCCGGGGGCCAGGGCGGCTGCCATCGGGGGCAGCCAGTGCATCGCGCCGAACACGTTGGTGTGCATCACGGCGTCGAACTCGGCGACCGTGGGTGGCTCCAGGGCCGAGCTGCGCGGCCCGAACAGGCCGGCCACCAGCACGGCCGTGTCGAAAGGCCGGGCGCCCGCCCAAGGGGCGGCCGAAGGCTGGGCCACGTCGAGCTCGAAGGCCGTGGCGCCCAGGGCACGGATGGCCGCCACCCCGTCTTCCGAGCGGGCAGTGGCCACCACCTCGGCACCGGCCTTGCAGTACTGGCGCACGAACTCCAGGCCGATGCCGCGCGAAGCGCCGACGATGAGGATACGGGTCATGGCAGAGCAGGCCTTTCACGGAGCAGACGCATGGCCAGGCCGATGAACAGCAGGCCACCCAGAGCGCCCAGGCCGCGCGCCAGCGCAGGCGCCGGTGCACGCCGCGACAACCGGGCGGCCAGCGCCACCAGCACCAGCAGGAAGAGCAGGCCCTGGGCGACGAACCAGCCCCCGAGCAGCAGGAAGGACAGGGTCTTGTGCGGCGAACCAGCAGGCACGAACTGCGGCAGGAAGGCCAGGAAGAACAGCGCCACCTTGGGGTTGAGCACGTTGGTCAGCAGGCCCGTGCGCGCCTCGGCCCACAGGGCGCGCACGGGCGGTGCAGCCATTGGGGCGGGGGCCTCGCCCGCCGGGCGCCAGGCCTGCCGCAGCAGGCCCAGGCCCAGCCACACGAGATAGCCCGCGCCCGCCCATTGGACGGCCGTGAAGGCCTGCGGGTACAAGGCCAGCAGGGCCGCCAGCCCGAAGGCAGCGCCCAGCGCATGCACCACGCAGCCCGCGGCGATGCCCAGGGCCGCGGCCACCCCCGCCCGCGGGCCGGCCTGCACCGTGCGGGAAACGGTCAGCAGGAAGTCCACGCCGGGCGTGACATTGAGCAGGAACACGGCCGTGGCGAAGGCGGCCGCTTCGGCCGGGCTGGGCAGCAGGCCGCTCAGCATGACGGCACGGGCAGGCTCACAGGCGCTCCAGTGCCACGGCCGTGGCCTCGCCGCCGCCAATGCACAGTGCGGCCACGCCGCGCGTCTTGCCCTGCTTGCGCATAGCTCCCAGCAGCGTGACGATGATGCGCGCCCCGCTGGCACCGATGGGGTGGCCCAGGGCGCAGGCGCCGCCATGGACGTTGACGATCTCGTGCGGCAGCCCGAACTCGGTCATCGCAGCCATGGTGACGGCGGCAAAGGCCTCGTTCACCTCCCACAGGTCGACCTGCCCGGCCTGCCAGCCTGCCTTCTTCAGCACCTTGGCAATCGCCCCGGCCGGCGCCGTGCTGAACCATTCCGGCGCCTGGGCGTGCACCGCGTGGCCGACGACACGGGCGATGGGCTTGAGCCCCATCCGCACCGCCGTGCTCTCGCGCACCAGCACCAGCGCAGCTGCACCGTCGGAGATGCTGCTGGCATTGGCAGCCGTGATGGTGCCGTCCTTCTTGAAGGCGGGCTTGAGGCCCGGGATCTTGTCCAGCTTGGCCTTGAAGGGCTGTTCGTCGAGCTTGACGACCGTATCGCCCGCCTTGCCCGTGAGCGTCACCGGCGCCATCTCCCAATCGAAGCTGCCGTCCTGGTTGGCGGTCTTGGCGCGGGTGGTGGAGGCGATGGCAAAGGCGTCCTGCGCCTCGCGGGTGAACCGGTACTTGGCCACGCACTGTTCGGCAAAGACGCCCATGGCCTTGCCACGCTCGTAGGCGTCTTCCAGGCCGTCCATGGCCATGTGGTCGAACATCTGGGCGGCACCGTAGCGCACACCCTTGCGGGCGAACATCAGGTGCGGCGCGTTGGTCATGCTCTCCATGCCGCCGGCCACCATGACGTTGGCGCTGCCCGCGGCCAGCATGTCGTGGGCAAACATCAGCGCGCGCATGCCGCTGCCGCACATCTTGGTGAGCGTCACGGCCCCCACGCTGTCGGGCAGCCCGGCCTTGCGCAAGGCCTGGCGGGCGGGTGCCTGCCCCTGGCCGGCCATCAGGCAGTTGCCCAGCAGCACCTCGTCGATGGCGTCGCCGGGCACGCCGGCACGCTCGACGGCGGCCTTGACGGCCACGGCGCCCAGTTCCCAGGCGGCCAGGGGCGAGAAATCGCCCAGCAGGCCCCCGATCGGGGTGCGGACGGCGGAAGCGATGACGATGGATTCAGCCATGGGGATCTCCAGTCGGGCCGTGTGGCCGCTGAACGGACGCTGCACGGCCTCTATGGTGCCTCATCCGGCCGGGCCGCGGCGGCCAGGCGGGCCAACACCGCTTCATTGTCCTGGCCCACGGTCAACGGCGCGTTGCGGCGGTGGCCGCCGGGCGTTCGCGAGAGCTTGGGCACGATGCCCGGCACGGCCAGCAGGCTGCCATCGGGCATCTGCACCTGCTGCAGCATGCCCCGGGCGGCGTAGTGGGGATCCGCCGCGATGTCGGCCACGGTGTAGATGCGCCCGGCCGGCACGGCCGCGCCATCCAGCACCGCGAGCACCTCGGCCACGGTGCGGGGGGCGGCCCAGTCGCCGATGGCCGCGTCGATCTCCACCACCCGGGCCACGCGTCCGGTGTTGTCGGCCAGTTGCGGGTCGCGGCCCAGGTCGTCGCGGCCGATGGCCGTCATCAGCCGCTTGAAGATGCTGTCGCCGTTGCCGGCGATCAGCGCCCAGCCGTCGCTGCAGCGGTAGGCGTTGCTGGGCGCGATGCCCGGCAAGGCGCTGCCCGCGGCCTCGCGCACGGCCCCGAAGGCGCTGTACTCGGGCAGCAGGCTCTCCATGCAGTTGAACACCGCCTCGTACAGCGCCACGTCCACGACCTGGCCCAGGCCGCTGCGCTGGCGCTCGTGCAGCGCCGTGAGCACGCCGATGACGCCGTGCAGGCCCGCCAGGGTGTCTCCGATGCTCACGCCCACGCGCACCGGCGTGCGCCCAGGCTCGGCCGTCAGGTGGCGCAGGCCACCCATGGCCTCGGCCACCACGCCGAAGCCCGGCTTGTCGCGATACGGGCCGGTCTGCCCGAAGCCGCTGATGCGCAGCACGATCAGCCGCGGGTTGCGGGCCATCAGGTCCTCGGGGGCCAGGCCGTACCCTTCCAGCGCGCCGGGGCGGAAGTTCTCCACCAGCACGTCGCTTTCGCCGGCCAGGCGGCGCACGATGTCCTGCGATTCGGGCTCCTTCAGGTCGAGCGCCACGCTGAGCTTGTTGCGCGCCTGCACCTGCCACCACACCGAGGTCCCGTCCTTCAGCAGCCGCCACTTGCGCAGCGGGTCACCCACGCCCGGCGGCTCGATCTTGATCACCTCGGCCCCGAAATCGGCCAGGGTCTTGGCCGCGAACGGGCCCGCGATGAGCTGCCCGAGTTCGAGTACGCGCAGGCCGGCCAGCGGCAGCGAGGCGGCCATCTCAGACGCCGGCCGCCCATGAGCGCGCCGGCCGCGACGACCCGCTGCGGAAGCGCCGCCCGGCCTCGTAGGGAAACACGTCGTGAACGTGCCCGGCCTTGATCCGCTCCTTGTGCTCTTGCCAGAAGGCGGCGTCCAGCAGGTCCGCGTGGTGGGCCATGAACACGTCGCGCACCTGCGGGTTGCCCAGCAGGAAAGGGCCGAAGGTCTCGGGGAAGACGTCCTTGGGCCCCACCGTGTACCAGATCTCGCCGCTCATCTCGTCTTCCTCGTTGCGCGGCGTGGGCACGCGGCGGAAGTTGCAGTCGGTGAGGTATTCGATCTCATCGTAGTCGTAGAAGACCACCTTGCCGTGCCGGGTGACACCGAAGTTCTTCCACAGCATGTCGCCCGGGAAGATGTTGGCCGCCACCAGGTCCTTGATGGCGTTGCCGTACTCCACCACCGCATGCGCCATCTGCTCGGGGTTGGCCTCATGCAGGTACATGTTCAGCGGGATCATTCGGCGTTCGATGTAGACGTGCTTGATCACGATGGACTCGCCGCTGATCTCGATCAGGCTGGGGCAGAAGTGCTGAAGTTCCTTGATCAGTTCTTCCTCGAACCGCTGGCGCGGGAAGGCCACGTTGCTGTACTCCAGCGTGTCGGCCATGCGGCCCACGCGGTCGTGCTGCTTGACGATCAGGTACTTGCTCTTGATCTGCTCGCGGCTGGTGTCCTTCTGCGGCGGGTAGAAGTCCTTGATGACCTTGAAGACATAGGGAAACGAAGGCAGGTCGAACACCAGCATCACCATGCCCTTGATGCCCGGCGCGATGCGGAACTTGTCCGACGAATGCCGCTGGTGGGCCAGGAAGTCGCGGTAGAACAGGTTCTTGCCGTGCTTCTGCAGGCCCAGCGAGTTGTACAGCTCGGCCCGTGGCTTGCGCGGCATCAGGCCACGCAGGAAGTGCACGTAGGCCGACGGGATTTCCATGTCCACCATGAAATAGGCCCGCGCGTAGCTGAAGATCAGCAGCAGCTCGTCTTCGCCGAAAAGCGCGGCATCGATCACCAGCCCGCCGCGCTCGCCGTGCAGGATGGCCAGGGCCACCGGGGTTTCGGTGAAGCCGTTGATGATCTTGCCCACCAGGTAGGCCGCCTTGTTGCGGTAGAACAGGCTGGACAGCACCTGGATCTGGAAGTTGGCCCGAGGCCTGAAGCCCCCCAGCTCGGAGGCCATGGCCTGCGCCACGTGTTCGGCGTCGCGCTCCAGGTCTTCGAAGGGTTTGTCGAGCTGGAAATTGCTGACGATGCGCTCCCAGGTCTGGCGCATGTTGCCCTTTTGCGGGTAGTAGGCCCGGTAGGTGGGCAGCGCGGCCGGGGCGTCGTCTTCGATGTATTCGGTGCTGACGGCCGGACGCACGAAGATGAAGTCGTTGCGGAAGTAGCTGCGGTGCAGCACCTTGGCCGTGACGGAGTTGAAGAAGGTCTCGGCCAGCTCGGGCTGGTGGTGGTCGGTCAGCAGGCCGATGTAGTGCAGCTTGGCCTGCTGCCAGGTGTCCATCGAGATCTGCTCGACGTTGAAGTCGTTGCGCAGCCGGTCCACGGCCTCGTTCACGCGCTGGTCGTAGAACTCGATGCGCAGGGCCTGGGCCTGCTGCTGGGCGAGCCAGTCGGCTTGCTCGAATCGCCGCTTGGCCTGGGCCGTGGTCTCGCGGAAGAGCCGGTAGTGGCGGTTGAAGCCGTCGATCAGCGCCTGGGCGATGTCGAAGGCGCGGCTGTCGGTGAGGTGGTGCGGGAACATCGGTTCATCCTGTGGAGACGGCCGTTTCATGCAGGGCCTGGCGCTGGCGCCAGCGTTGCTTGAGCCGTGCCAGCGCGGTGTCGTAGGCCAGTCCGATCTCGTCGAGGCCCGACACCGTGAGGGTCAGGTCTTCCAGCAGGCCGTTGTGCAGGCCGTAGACCCAGCCGTGCACGACCACGGTCTGGCCGCGCTGCCAGGCGTCCGCGGCCACGGTGGTGCGGCAGATGTTGCGCGCCTGCTCCAGCACGTTGAGCTCCACCAGGGCATCGACCTGCAGCGTGGCGTGCAGCCCGGCGAGAAAACCCTCATGCGCATCCCGCACGTCCTGCACGTGGCGCAGCCAGTTGTCGACGAGTCCGGCCCGTTGGTTGTTCATCGCGGCGCGCACGCCACCGCAGCCGCTGTGGCCCACCACGATGATGTGTTCCACCTTCAGGACATCCACCGCGTACTGGATGACCGACAGCGCGTTGAGGTCGCTGTGCACCATCAGGTTGGCGACGTTGCGGTGCACGAACAGCTCGCCCGGCAGCAGTCCCACCAGGTCGTTGGCCGGCACGCGGCTGTCGGCGCAGCCGATCCACAGGTATTGCGGTGTCTGCTGCTGCAGCAACTTGCTGAAGAAGCCGGGCTCGCGCGCCTCGGTGGCGGCGGCCCAGGCGCGGTTCTTCTCGAAGAGGTCTTCCAGCTCGTGCGTCATGGTGAGGACCAGTTTACGGCCTCGAGCCGGCCCTGTTCACATCGTCTCGGCGAACAGCTCGCGCCCGATGAGCATGCGCCGGATCTCGCTGGTGCCGGCGCCGATCTCATACAGCTTGGCGTCGCGCCACAGGCGCCCCAGCGGGTAGTCGTTGATGTAGCCGTTGCCGCCGAAGATCTGGATGCCTTCGCCGGCCATCCAGGTGGCCTTCTCGGCGCACCACAGGATCACGCTGGCGCAGTCCTTGCGCACCTGCCGCACGTGCTCGGTGCCCAGCATGTCCAGGTTCTTGCCCACCGTGTAACAGAAGGCCCGGCCGGCCTGCAGCACGGTGTACATGTCGGCCACCTTGCCCTGGATGAGCTGGAATTCCCCGATGCTCTGGCCGAACTGCTTGCGGTCATGGATGTAGGGGACGACCTGGTCCATCACCGACTGCATGATGCCGATGGGCCCGGCTGCCAGCACGGCGCGCTCGTAATCCAGCCCGCTCATCAGCACCTTGGCGCCGCCGTTGAGGTGGCCCAGCACGTTCTCGGCGGGCACTTCGACCTGGTTGAAGACCATCTCCCCGGTATGGCTGCCGCGCATCCCCAGCTTGTCGAGCTTTTGCGCCGTGCTGAATCCGGGCATGCCCTTTTCGACGATGAAAGCCGTGACCCCGCGCGCGCCCAACTCGGGCTCGGTCTTGGCATAAACCACCATCACATCGGCATCGGGGCCGTTGGTGATCCACATCTTGGTGCCATCCAGCACATACACGCCACCACGCTCCACGGCCTTGAGCTTCATGCCGATCACGTCGCTCCCGGCACCGGGCTCGCTCATGGCCAGCGCACCCACGTGCTCGCCGCTGATCAGCCTGGGAAGGTACTTCTGCTTCTGGGCCTCGGTGCCGTTGCGCTTGAGCTGGTTGACGCACAGGTTGCTGTGCGCACCGTAGCTCAGGCCCACGCTGGCGCTGGCGCGGCTGATCTCCTCCATGGCGATCATGTGGGCCAGGTAGCCCATGCCGGCGCCGCCATAGGCCTCGGGCACGGTGATGCCCAGGACGCCCATCTCGCCCATCTTGCGCCACAGGTCCATCGGGAACTGGTCGTGGCGGTCGAGGTCGGCCGCGCGCGGCGCGATCTCGGCCTGCGCGAAGTCGTGCACCGCATCGCGCAGGGCGTCGATGTCGTCACCGAGCTGGAAGTTCAGGCCGGGCAGGTCCATGGGCAGTCTCCTGTCGTTGAAATCGAAGGGCGTGTCCCGCACATGCTAGACGACAGGCGGGGGAGCCGCGCGTGGTTAGACTGGCTTCCGTCACTGCCTTCCCCGCCAGCCCCGCCGGCGGCACCCCCGACCCATGGCCCACTCCCTCGAAAGCGAACTCCAGTACCCGTTCGGCGACACCCTGCCGGCCCCGGGCACGACCCTGGAAGTGGCACCGGGCGTGCGCTGGCTGCGCATGGCCCTGCCCTTTGCGCTGGACCACATCAACCTGTGGCTGCTGCGGGACGAGATCGACGGCGTGGCCGGCTGGAGCGTCGTGGACTGCGGCATCGACAACCCGGTCACCCGCCAGCACTGGGAGCAGATCTTCGAGCACGAGCTGCAAGGCCTGCCCGTGCTGCGGGTGATCGTCACCCACATGCACCCCGACCACATCGGCCTGGCGCACTGGCTGACGCAGCGCTGGAGCAAGCCCGGCCACGAGTGCCGCCTGTGGATCAGCGCCACCGACTGGAATGCCGCGCGCATGGCCAGCCAGACGCTCACGGCGGGCTTCGGCGGCGAAGCCGCGGCGCGCTTCTTCGCTCTGCACGGACTGGTGGACGAGGCCTCGCTGGACAAGGTGCGCGGCCGCACCAACTACTACGCGAGCATGGTGCCCGACGTGCCGCAGCGCTACCGCCGACTGATGGATGGACAGGCCCTGCGCATCGGCGGGCGCGCCTGGCGTTGCATCGCCGGCTACGGCCACGCACCCGAGCACATGGCCTTGCACTGCCCGGAACTCGACGTGCTGATCTCCGGCGACATGGTGCTGCCGCGCATCTCCACCAACGTCAGCGTGATCGACATCGAACCCGAGGGCAACCCCCTGCCGCTGTACCTGGATTCGATCGCCGCCATGCGCAGCCTGCCGGCGACGAGCCTGGTGCTGCCATCGCACGGCAAGCCTTTCCGCGGCTTGCACACGCGGATCGAGCAACTGCTGGCGCACCACGAAGAGCGCTATGCCGATGTGCTGGCAGCATGCCGCGAGCAGGCCGGCAGTGCCGCCGACATGCTGCCGGTGCTGTTCAAGCGCAAGCTGGACCTGCACCAGACCACCTTTGCCATGGGCGAGGCCATCGCCCATCTGCATGCCCTGGCCGAACGGCGCCAATTGCTGCCGGAACGGGGGGCGGATGGCGTGCAGCGCTGGCGGACCGCGGCATGAGGGGTGCAGCGGGCCCAAACGGCCCGGGCGTGGCCCGCGAGACACTCAGGGCCGATGGGGAGCCGCAGGCTCGACGCCTGCGGCTCGCCATCGGCGGCGGGCCTCCCAACCCACGTCTTCGTGGGGCCACCGGGCGGTAGCCCTGGCCCTCGACAGCGTTGTGCACGGCGAGCGTGCAGCGATGACAGCGTTGGACGAAGTATCACGGCCATGGGCCTGTCCGCGCATCCCTCAGCTGATGGAAGTCCGATGCCATTGAGCACCCCCGAAAGAGGGATGCCCGTGGGCCGGTTCACTCGAACACAGGCAGCACGTCGTGGCGGAGTGCGCCGCGGGCGGCCTCGAAGTCGGGCATGGCCTGGCGCACGACATCCCAGAACGCGGCACTGTGGTTCATCTCGCGCAGATGCGCGAGTTCGTGCGCGACCACGTAGTCGATCACGGGCAGCGCGAAATGCACCAGCCGCCAGTTCAGCCGGATAGACCCGTCCGCGCTGGCGCTGCCCCAGCGCGTGGCGGCCGAGCTGAGCGCCAGGCGCTTCATCTGCACGCCCAGCCGCGGCGCGAACAGGGCACAACGCTCCTCGAAGACGCGGCGCGCCTGGCGCTGCAGCCAGCTCTGCACGGCGTCGCGGATCTGCTCGGGTGCGGCGGTTGGCGGCAGGCCCAGGCGCAGGTTCAGCGCGGCGCCGTCGGACGCGGACGCTGAGTCCAGTACGGCGCCCGTGGTGCGGCCGTCCAGCACCACCACCACAGGCTGGCCCAGAAAGGGGATGCGGGCGCCCTGCCGCCAATCGACGCGGGCCGAATCGACGCGGCGGGCGCGCTCGCGCTGCTCGTGCAGCTTGCGCAGGATCCAGGTGGACTTTTCACGCAGCGCGGATTCGATCTCGCCCACACCCACCCAGCGCGGCGCGCTGACGGCCAGGCCGTCGGCGCCCACCACGAAGCCGATGGTGCGGCGGCGCGAACGGCGCAGCGCGTAGGCCACGCGGTGCGAGCCCAGCGTGATCTCGCGATGAGGGCTCGGGTGACGGAAATCCAGCGGTGGCTCGGCCGCAGACACGGCGCGCGGCGGCTGCGGCTCGTCGAACAGCGTGAGCTGCTGGGTGGACGAGGGGGCTAAGCCGTTTGGCATGGCCCCATTCTAGGAGGGTGCCACCGCTGGCGTGCGGACCCTCAAAGCCCCTTGCGCTGAGTCTTGCGGCGAATGAGCGCCACGACCGCCAGCGTCAGCCCCATCACGGCGAAAGACACCACGGTGGTCACGGTGCCCAGCGCGTAGATGACGGGCGTGGTGACGGTGGTCGTCAGGCCCTGCAGTTCGAGCGGCAAGGTGTTGAAGTCGCCCATGGCCTGGGACGACCGGGCGATCTCGTCCCAGCTCAGCGTGAATCCGAACATGCCCACGCCCACGAGGCTCGGCCCGATCAGCGGCAGCACGACGTGGCGCAGGCTCTGCCAGGGCGTGGCTCCCAGGTCGCGCGCCGCCTCTTCATAGGCCGGGTTGAAGCGGTTGAAGACCGCAAACATGATCAGCAGACCGAAGGGCAAGGTCCAGGTGAGTTGCGCGCCCAGGCCCGAGCTGTAGGTGCCCAGCAGGGTGGTGTAGCCCTCGGCCAGGCTCGGGGCATGGGCATCCAGCCAGGCCTTCAGCCCTGTGTCGAGCAGACGGAACATCAAGCCGATGCCCAGCGAAACGATGATCGACGGCATGATCAGGCTGGCCACGACCACGTAGAACAGCGGCGTGCCGCCGGGCAGCTTCTTGCGATAGGCCAGGCCCGCCAGCAGCGACATGGCCACCGTGCACACCATGACCACCGTGCCCAGCGCCAGCGAGCGGCGGAAGGCCGCTCCGATGTCGACGGTGCCGATGCCTTCCCACAGCTTGGCGAACCAGTGCAGCGACACGCCGCGCAGCGGAAACGTCAAGCCGCCTTCGGGGCCCTGGAAACTGAGCACGAAGATCGCGAGCATGGGCCCGTAGAGGAACAGCACGAACAGCGCGAAGAACGCCGCGAGGAGCCAGAAGCTCAAGGGCTTGCGGTGGGTCGCTGCCACGCTCAGAGCTCCTTGCGCAGGTCGACCAGGCGCATCAGCGCCCAGATCATCATCAGCACCACCAGCAACAGGATGACGGCGTTGGCCGCCGCTGCCGGGAACTGCAGCACGCTGGCCTGCACCTGGATGGTCTTGCCCACGCTGGCGATCTGCTGGCCGCCCATCACGCCCACCGTGATGAAGTCGCCCATCACCAGCGCGATCACGAAGATGCTGCCGATGATGATGCCGGTCTTGCACAGCGGGATGACCACGTGACGGACGATCTGCCAGGGACTCGCCCCGTTGTCGCGCGCGGCCTCGATCAATGAAGGGTCGATCCGCGTCATGCTGTTGAAGATCGGCACGATCATGAACATCGTGTAGAGGTGTACGAAGGCCAGCGTGACCGAGAAGCCGGAAAACAGCAGCCACTCGACAGGCTGGTGCACCAGGCCCAGCGCCAGCAGGGTGTCGTTGACCAGGCCGTTGCGTCCGAGCAGCGGGATCCACGAGATCATGCGGATCACGTTGCTCGTCCAGAACGGCACCGTGCACAGGATGAACAACAGCGTCTGCCACAGCGTGCTGCGCACGTGGAAGGCCAGGAAGTACGCCACCGTGAAGCCGATCAGCCCCGTGAACACCCACACCAGCAGGCTGAACTTCAAGGTGCTGAGATAGGTGCTCAGCGCCACGCAGGTGTCGTCGCCCCCGCCGCACCCGTTGAAGATGTCGGCGTAGGCCTGCAGCGTGAACGCCGGGATCAGTTCGTAGTCGGTAGCCCGCCAGAAACTGACCATCAGGATCAGTCCCAGCGGGACCAGGAAGAACACGACGAACAGCGCCGCCAGCGGCGCGGCCTGCAGCCAGGAGACGAGGCCGCGCGAGGCTTTCATCGGGCGTGCGGGGTCACGCTGCGACGAACTCGTTCCACTTCTGGACCATGTAGGCGTTCTCGTCCATCACGGCGTTCCAGCAGGCGATGCCGCCCATGCGGGCCTCATAGCTGCCACCGTCACGGACCGAGCCTGCCTTGGCCAGCAGGTCGCCGTTGGGGCTCTTGATGTCGCTGGTGGCGGGCTTTCCCTCCATCCAGTAGGCCCACTCATAGGCTTCCATCTTGGCCTTGGCGGTCTCCAGCACGGCGCTGTAGTAGCCCTGGCGATTGAGGTAGGCCCCGGCCCAGCCGTCGAGGAACCAGTTGATGAACTCGTACACGCCGTCGGCCTTCTTTCCGGTGACGGTCTTGGGCACGCCGAAGCCCGCCGCCCAGGCGCGGTAGCCTTCCTTCAGGGGCTGGAAGGTGCAGGCGATGCCCTTGGTGCGCACGGCCGTGACGGCCGGGCTCCACATGCTCTGGATCACGACCTCGCCGCTGGCCATCAGGTTGACGCTCTCGTTGAAGTCCTTCCACAGCGCGCGGACCTGGCCGGCCTTCTTGGCTTCGATCAGCGTCTTGATGGTGAGATCGATTTCCTTCTTGGTCATGTTCCCCTTGTCGGGGTACTTGTACAGGCCCGATGCTTCGACCACCATCGCCGCGTCCATGATGCCGATGGACGGGATGTTCAGGATGGCCGCCTTGCCCTTGAACTCGGGGTTGAGCAGTTCCTTCCAGCTCTCGATCGGGCGCTTGATCAGGTCGGGGCGGATGCCCAGCGTGTCGGCGTTGTAGACCGTGGGGATCAGCGTCATGTATTGCGTCGGCGTCTTCGAAAAGGTCTTCGAATCCGGCTTTTCGAGGTACATCACCTTCTTGGGCGCGGTGCCCTGGTCGCCCACGGCCTTGCCGGCGACTTCGCCCTTGGTGAACAGGGTGGTGATCTTGTCGGCGTTCTTGATGCGCTTGGTGTCGATGCCCAACAGGTTGCCCGTGGGGATGATCTTCTTGAGGCTGAAGTATTCGGTGTCGATCAGGTCGAAGGAATTGGGGGCGGTGACGGCCCGCTTCGTGACGTCGTCGGTGGTCACGGCCACGTACTGGATCTTGATGCCGGTGTCGGCCTCGAACTTCTCGGCAATGGCCTTGTCCTGGTTCACCGCCGTGCCCAGGTAGCGCAGGGTGATCTTTTCCTGGGCATGGACGAAGGGGAAACCGGCCAGGCCCGCACCTGCGGCACCTGCCACGCCAGCGGCCTTCAGGACGCTGCGCCGCGAGAGCGCCGTGGCGGCGGGGTGCTTGTTCTGGGTGTCGTCGTTCATGCTTGCTCGCTCCTGTGGATCGGGTCGTTGGAAGTGAAGGAAAAGGCTCGGCGGCCTCGCGGAATGGCTGCTCAGGCGGCCAGGGGGTGAGCCTGGGCATCGGCCCAGCGCATGCCCAGGCGCTGGCCAGGTTCATAGGGATTGGCGTGGAAGTCGCTGTCGGACAGGGCTGCCACCCAGGTGCGGCGGTCGGGCGTATCGGCGGCATCGTCGGCATCGTCCTGCGCGCCTTCGGCCAGCAGGTGCACCTGAACGGAGTTGCCCTGGTACTCCACGGCGCTGACGGTCACGGTCAGCCCCCCCTGGGACGGCGGACCGAGCAGCAGGCGGTCGCTACGGACGGCCACCTTGCCAGCGGGGGTCTCGATGACATTGTGCGCACCGATGAAGCGGGCCACGAATTCGGTGCGGGGGCGCTCGAACACATCGCGCGCACTGCCAGCCTGCTCGATGCGGCCGTGATTCATCACCACCACCAGGTCGGCCAGGGCCATGGCCTCTTCCTGCGAATGCGTGACGTGGACGAAGCTCATGCCGAGTTCGCGGTGCCAGCGCTTGAGCTCGGCGCGCATCTTGATGCGCAGGAAGGGGTCCAGGGCCGAGAGCGGCTCGTCGAGCAGCAGCACTTTGGGCTTGGTCATCAGGGCCCGCGCCAGCGCGACGCGCTGCTGCTGTCCGCCGGAGAGCGCCGCCGGCAAGCGGCCGGCGTAGGCTTCCATGTGCACGAGCTTGAGCAGAGACTGCGCGGCGGCTTCGCGTTCGGGACGCGCCTGGCCCTTCATGCGCGCACTGAAGGCGACGTTTTCCAGCACCGTCAGATGCGGAAACAGCGCGTAGCTCTGGAACATCATGGCCGTGCCCCGGTCGGCCGGCGGCAAGGAGGTGATGTCCTGGCCGCCCAGCAGCACCTGGCCGGTGCTGGGTGTCTCGTGGCCGGCGATCATGCGCAGGGTGGAGGTCTTGCCGCAACCCGAGGGGCCGAGCAGGCAGCAGTATTGGCCGGGTGCGATGACCAGGTCGACACCCGCCACGGCCACGGCATCGCCGTAGCGCTTGGACAGGCCGATGAGTTCAAGGGCGAGGGTCGACATGAGTCACCAGCCGATTGCAACGCTTGTGCCAAGGGCGCTCCGGGCCTGAACGTGTTGCATCGCCATTCCCCGCGCCAAGCGAGTGCCTTGCAGCACCAGCGTCGCGAGTTTTGTATGCAAAGCGCACCACAACGGGCCCTGACCGATGTCGAACGCGCAGCGACAAACCGACCATCAGGACCCCGTCGCCTTGCGGGCGCGCGCTGCCACCGCGCGCTTGCGCGGCTTGTCGGCCGGCTCCACCTGGAAGATGGCGGCGAAGTCGATCTCTTCGGGCTCGGCCGCAGGGAGCTGGATGCCCTGCTCGACATGGTCCAGATGGTCGAGCATCAAGCGCTCGGCACGCCGCACGTCGCCCGATTCGATGGCCGCCACGATGTCGCCATGCTCGTGCTCAGGACAGGCGCTGCTGGCCCGGGCGTCGTACTGCGCGATGGCCAGGCTGGTCAGCGCCACGAGGCGGCGGACGCTGTCGGTGAACAGGCGGTTGTCGGTGATCTCGGCCAGGCGCAGGTGGAACTCGCCCGTCAGGCGGGCGAGCGCCGCGCGGTCTCCGCTGGTGCGGGCCCTCGCCTCGCGCTCGAGGTGGCTGCGCATCACGGCGATCGCCTGGCCCGCATAGGTGGCGGACAGCTGGGCGGCAATGGCCCTTTCGAGCGCGCGGCGCACGTTGAAGACATCGCGCAGGTCGCGGGGGGTGGGGCTGGCCACGAAGGCGCCGCGGTTGTGATGCAGCTCGATCACCAATTCCTGGCTGAGCCGCATCAGCACCTCGCGCACCCGCGTGCGGCTGGCATGAAAGGTCTGGGCCAGCCGCTCCTCGCTGAGCTTGGTTCCGGGCGCCAACTTGCGCTGGCTGATGGCGCCGTAGATGCGCTCGTAGATTTCCTGGTTGGTCAGGTGGGCTGTCACGGCGGCCTGCAGTCACACGGTCGGGATAGACCCATTATTGGCCGAGCGCCGGCAGGCCCGCCATGGGCACGCCCGGCACCCGGCTCTTGCCAGCCGTCAGAAGCTCTGGGCGATGCCGAAGGTCAGCACCGTCTGCGAGGCGCCGGGGTTCACCGTCGCACCCGCAAGCGCGATGGCGGACTG
This sequence comes from uncultured beta proteobacterium, assembly GCA_903822435.1. Lineage (GTDB taxonomy): Bacteria > Pseudomonadota > Gammaproteobacteria > Burkholderiales > Burkholderiaceae_C > Rubrivivax. The sequence continues at coordinate 34,839 of CAIJPE010000214.1, forward strand.
GCCCTTGTTCTTCAGGAAGATCACGTTGCCGTTCAGGCTGGTGCGCTTGGACAGGCGGTACTCGCCGATGAATCGCACGAAGCTCGCGTCGTTGTCGCTGTTCTTGCGATCCAGGGTGACATAGTCGACGCTCAGGGTGGTGAAGGCACTGAAGGCATAGCCCGCGCCCAGGTCCAGCGACGAGGCCTTGCCCACGGCGCTGGCGTCGGGCTTGGCGTCCGCGTAGGCCAGCCGCACGAAGCCATCGCCCAGGGTGTACTTGGCAGCCGCCAGCACCAGCGTGTCGCTGGCCCCGGCCAGGTTCTTCTGCACGTCGTAAGCAAAGCCGAGGGCCAGCGGACCCGCGCCGTAAGTCAGCACGCCGGCGGTGTAACGCCCCGTCGCCGCTTCGCCCGGTGCGACCATCAGCCCGCCACCGAAGCCTCCCATTTTCGGAAACGTGTATTTGATGGCGTTGTTCACCAGGTCGCTGCTGTTGCCGAACCCGGCGAAGTTGTAGAAGGCCGCGTAGCCGCCGCAGACGTACAGGCCGCAGAGGAAATCGTCCTCCAGCGTCCACTGGCGGCCCAGGGCGACCGCCCCGAAGCCGCCCGACAGACCGACATAAGCACCCCGGCCCCAGAACGGCACGCTGGTGGTGCCGGTTTCGGTGTTGATACCGCTTTCCAGATCGAAGAAGGCATTCAGGCCGCCGCCCAGGTCCTCCGTGCCCTTGAAGCCGAGGCGCGGTGCCGCGATGCTGTTGGCATCCAGCTTCTTGAGCGTCGACTTGCCGGATGCCGACACGAATTGCGCGCCGACGATGCCGTAGATGTTGACCGAGCTCTGGGCGCGCACCCCGGTGGCGCACAGACCCAGAACGGCGCACAGCGCCATGGCCGCGAAAGGTTTGTTCATCTTCACTTCTCCTGGAGTTGGCACCGTTGGGTGCTGGATATGGGGAACCGACAGTCACGGGAGAGCCAGGGGCTGCGACCTCCATCGCAGCCCACCAGCACGCCGCCGCGTGGCAACTGCCAACGCCGCGGGCGCCACAGCGTATGCACGAGACATGCCACATGAAAGCAAACAAACGCCGAAGATCACTGGACCGATCTGTCTAGATTGCGGACGATGCGTAGACCGTATTGCATGCAATCAAGCGGGTGCATCGGCGCGCGCAACACACCGGGCCACCGATACACTGCCGCCCATGAAGCTGCTGCTGCTCAACCCCAACACCTCCGCCACGATGACCGCGGACATGGCGGCCGCCGCCCGCGACGTCGCCGCGCCTTCCACCACAGTGGTGGGCCGGCAGTCGAGCTTCGGCCCGGCGTCCATCGAGAGCCACTACGACGACGCCTTCGGCGCCGCCGGCGTGGCCGAGCAGGTGCGGCTGGCTGCCGGCGAAGGCTTCGACGCCATCGTCATCGCCTGCTTCGGCGACCCGGGCCTGGACGCGGCCCGCGAGCTCGCGTCGGCTCCCGTGCTGGGCATCGCCGAGGCCGCCTTCCACGCCGCGAGCTTCGTGGCCACGGGCTTTTCAGTGGTCACCACCATGACGCGAACCTGCGTCATTGCCGAGCGGCTGGTGCAGCGCTACGGCTTCGAGCGCACCTGCCGCGGCATCCACGGCACCGACATCCCGGTGCTGGCGCTGGAAGCCTGCGGGGAAGACACGCTGGCGCAGATCGAAGCCGCCGCACGCAAGGCCCTGGCGTGCGACCGCAGCGGCGCCATCGTGCTGGGCTGCGGCGGCATGGCAGCGCTATGCCGCACGCTGCAGCAGCGGCTGGGGGTGCCGGTGATCGACGGGGTCAGCGCCGCCGTCAAGTTTGCCGAGGCGCTGGCCGGCCTGGGCCTGCGCACCTCGAAGGTGGGCGACTACGCGCCACCACTGCCCAAGCCCTGGGCAGGCTGGGCGGCCGGGCTGGCGCCGGGGGCGTGAGCGTAGGCCTCGGGGTCGAGCCGGCGCATCTCGGTCTCGATCCAGGTCTCGACCTGCCGCATCAGCTCATCGGCCTGGCGGCCCTGGCTGGCGATGGCCGGGCCGATCGACACGTCGATCACGCCGGGCCGCAGCATGAAGCTCTTTCTCGGCCAGCACTTGGCCGAACTGGCGGCAATGGGCACGATGGGCACACCGGTGGCGATGGCCAGCCGCGACGCACCGCCCTTGTAGACGCCCTGGCTACCGCGCGGCGTGCGCGTGCCTTCCGGGAACATGATCACCCAGATGCCCTGGCTGGCCATACGCCGGCCCTGCGCCGCGACCTTGTTCCAGGCTTCGGCCCGCTTGCTGCGGTCGATGTGGATCATGTCCAGCCGGCCCATGGCCCAGCCGAAGAAGGGGATGTAGAGCAACTCGCGCTTGAACACATAGGCCAGCGGGTGCGACAGCAGGGTCGGGAAGGCGAAGGTCTCCCAGGTGCTCTGGTGCTTGGCGGCCAGCACGACGGCCGCGTTTTCGTCCGTGGCTGGCGGCAGGTGCTCCATGCCGTGCACGCGATGGCGCACACCGCAGATCACGCGGGCGCCCCAGATGGCCATGCGCAACCACATCATGGTGGGCCAGTACAGGCGCTTGCCGCGCACGACGATCGACAGCAGCAGCATGCCGATGCCCCAGGGCACGACCGTGGCCGCCATCCACAGCACGAAGAGGGCGGATCTCAGGGCCCAGATCGGGTGCATCAGCTCAGGCCCCCGGTGGATGAATCGACGGTCTGGTCGCGCTTGAGCAGGTAGTCGGCAAAGGCCCCCAGGTTGGCGTGCACGTAGGCACCGCCGTTTTGCGTCAAGAGCTCGTGCAGTTGGGCATCGTCGAGTTCGCGGGCGCGGCCGCTCTGCACGAGATGCGCCTCGCAGCCGGCGGCGTGGGCGGCCTGCAGGTCGCGGGCGGTGTCGCCCACCATCGGCACCTGGGACAGGTCCACGCCGTAGCGCCGGCCGATGTCCACCATCAGCCCGGGCTTGGGCTTGCGGCAGTCGCAGCCATCCTCGGGCGTGTGCGGGCAGAAGAAGACGGCGTCCAGCCGGGCGCCGTGCGCCAGCAGCATCTCGTTCATGTGGACGTGCACCGCATTGACCGCCGACATGTCGATCATGCCGCGGCCGATGCCGGCCTGGTTGGTGGCCACCACCACGTGCCAGCCGGCGTGGTTCATCCGCGAGACGGCTTCCAGCGCTCCGGGCACGGGTAGCCATTCCTCGGGGGTGGTGACGTGCCCCTCGCGGAACTCGTTGAGCACCCCGTCGCGGCCGAGGATCACGAGCTTGGTGGTGTGCATGGCGTTCGACCTCAGGTTGCCAGGCGAGACAGATCGGCGACGCGGTTCATGGCTGCGTGAAGGCTGCCCAGCAGCGCCAGGCGGTTGCGCCGCAGGGCCGGATCCTCGGCATTGACCATCACGCCGTCGAAGAAGGCGTCCACCGGCTTCTTGAGCACCGCCAACGCCTGCAGCGAGGCGGCATAGTCCCCCCGCTCGAACGCGGCATCGGCCCGCGGCGCGACGGCCTGCAGCGCGGCGGCCAGCGCCACCTCGGCGGGCTCCACCAGCAGCGCCGGGTCGACCTCCGCAGCGGTGGCCGTGCCGTCGGTGGCTTCGCTCTTCTTGAGAATGTTGCCCACCCGCTTGTTGGCGGCGGCCAGCGCCGGAGCCTCGGGCAGGGACGCGAAGGCGCGCACGGCCAGCAGGCGGCGCGGCACGTCGGCCAGCCGCTGAGGTTGCAGCGAGACGACCGCGTCGATCTCATAGGCCGTGTAGCCCTCGTCGCGCAGCAGGCCGCGCAGGCGCTCGTAGATGAACGCCATCAGGGCCGCGGCAGGGCCGGCCGGCTCGGCCACGAAGGCCGGGAATCGGGCGAACGCCACGTCGACCAGGGCGCCCAGGTCGACGGGCACGTCGCGTTCGATCAGCATGCGGATCACGCCCAGGGCGTGACGGCGCAACGCGAAGGGGTCGCGGTCGCCCGTGGGCAACTGGCCGATGCCGAACAGCCCGGCCAGGGTCTCGAGCTTGTCGGCCAGCGCCACCGCCAGGCCGACGTCTCCGCGGGCCAGCGTGTCGCCGGCAAAGCGCGGCTTGTAGTGGTCTTCCACGGCCTGCGCCACGGCCTCGCTCTCGCCGTCGTGGCGGGCGTAGTAGGCGCCCATCACGCCCTGAAGTTCGGGGAACTCGCCGACCATGTCGGTCAGCAGGTCGGCCTTGGCCAGCAGGGCGGCGCGGTCGATCTCGGGGGCCCGTTCGGGCAGGCCCATGCGACGGCCGATCTCGGCGGCGATGCCGCGCACGCGGTCCACGCGTTCACCCTGGCTGCCCAGCTTGCCGTGATAGACCACGCGGGCGAGTTGCGGCACGCGCGAGGCCAGCGGCTTCTTGCGGTCCTGGTCGTAGAAGAACTTCGCATCGGCCAGCCGGGGGCGCACCACGCGCTCGTTGCCGCCGATCACGCGGCTGGGGTCGGCCGGGTCGATGTTGCTGACGATGAGGAACTTCTCGGTCAGGCGGCCGCCGGCGTCCAGCAGCGGAAAGTACTTCTGGTTGGCCTTCATCGTGAGGATGAGGCATTCGGGCGGCACGGCCAGGAATTCGGGCTCGAAGCGGCACAACAGTACCTTGGGGCGCTCGACCAGGCCGGTGACTTCGTCCAGCAGGGCCTCGTCGTCCACCGGGCGCAGGCCCTCGCCGGCGGCGGCCGCGCCGAGCTGGCGGACGATCTCGGCGTGGCGTTCGGCAAAGCTGGCGATGACGGCACCTTCGGCCCGCAGCTGCTGCGCGTAGGTGTCGGCGCCGTGGATGTCGATGTCGGGCGTGGCCGCTTCGAAGCGATGGCCCCGGGTGCGCCGCCCGGCCTGCAGTCCCAGGATCGACACCGGGACGACGGCCTCGCCGTGCAGGGCCACCAGGCCGTGCGCCGGGCGCACGAAGTTGACCGTGGTCCAGCCGGGCTGGAAGCCGGCGCCGCTGCCCTGGAAGAGCGGGTACTGCATGACCTTGGGAATCGGCAGGCCGGCGATCGTCTCGGCCAGCGCCTTCTGCAGGCCGTCGGCGAGCAGCACGCCGGGCTGCACGCTGTCCAGGAACAGCGCCTCGGTCTTGCCGTCGGGCCGGCGCTGCAGGCTGGGCACCGCGCTGGCGTCGGCGCCCGCCGCGGCCAGCTTCTTCAGAAGCGCGGGCGTGGGTTGCCCGGCACTGTCCAGTGCCACGCCCACGGGCATGAGCTTGGTGAGCACCGAGCGGTCGGCCGCGCGGGCTGCCACGTGGGCCACGTGCACCCCCAGGCGGCGCGGCGAGGCATAGCCGGTGACGGCCGCATCGGGCGCAGCCAGCCCTTGCGCCTTCAGCGATGCGGACAGCAGCCCGGCAAAGGATTCGCCCAGCCGCTTCAACGCCTTGGGCGGCAGTTCCTCGACGAACAGTTCGACCAGCAGGTTCGCCATCACGCCGCCTTCTTCGCCAGTTGGGCGGTGACTTCGTCGGCCCAGGGGCGCGGCGCCATGGGGAAGCCCAGGCGCAGCCGGCTGTCCAGGTAGCTCTGCGCCACGGTGCGCGCCAGGTTGCGGATGCGGCCGATGTAGGCGGCGCGCTCGGTCACGCTGATGGCGCCGCGGGCATCCAGCAGGTTGAAGGTGTGCGCGGCCTTGAGAACCTGCTCGTAGGCCGGCAGGGCGAGTTGCTGCGTCATCAGGTACTGCGCCTGCTTCTCATGCGCCCCGAAGGCGCCGAGCAGGAAGTCCACATCGCTGTGCTCGAAGTTGTAGGCGCTCTGCTCGACCTCGTTCTGGTGATAGACGTCGCGGTAGTGCAGAACGCCCGCCGCGCTCTCGGTCCACACCAGGTCGTAGACGTTGTCCACGCCCTGCAGGTACATGGCCAGGCGCTCCAGGCCGTAGGTGATCTCGCCCGTGATCGGCTTGCAGTCGATGCCGCCCACCTGCTGGAAGTAGGTGAACTGGGTCACCTCCATGCCGTTGAGCCAGACCTCCCAACCCAGGCCCCAGGCACCCAGCGTGGGGTTCTCCCAGTCGTCCTCGACGAAGCGCACGTCGTTGGCCTTCAGGTCGAAACCCAGCGCTTCCAGCGACCCGAGATAGAGCTCCAGGATGTCCGCAGGCGCCGGCTTGAGCACCACCTGGTATTGGTAGTAATGCTGCAGGCGGTTGGGGTTGTTGCCGTAGCGGCCGTCCTTGGGGCGGCGGCTGGGCTGGACATAGGCCGCCTTCCAGGGCTCCGGCCCGAGCGCGCGCAGGAAGGTGGCGGTGTGGCTGGTGCCTGCGCCCACCTCCATGTCGTAGGGCTGCAGCAAGGCGCAGCCCTGGGCGTCCCAATACGACTGCAGCTTCAGGATGATCTGCTGGAAAGTGAGCATGCGCGCGGCCGACAGGCAAAGGCCCGAGTTTAAGGGGGTGGTGCGGGAGGCGGCCCGTCGCCGCCGATGCCACCCCTGCCGATCCACCTTGCGGCAGCATCGAAAATCTCAATGCGAATCGTTCTCATTGAGATTACACTGTGGCTTCGACGATTCCAGAAGGCGGTGCCAGCGTGACATGGGCAAGGCGGGCGAGGGAGCCGGTGATGCAAAACGTGCCGGGCGGGCAGGCCCTCGGCACCCAGGCGGGCGGGCTCGTGGCCAGCGGCTGGCCGCTCCACCACGTTGCCCCTGACAATGGACGCCCGGCTCTGGGCAGCGCGCACAGCGCCGCAGGGGCGGCAATGGCGATGGCCCGGGTGGCCGACCGCCATGACGCTCCCACGGCGCAGCCGGCTGCGCACCTTGTCATGACCACCATTCCCACCACCAAGTTGCTGGACATCCCCGACGGCGGACGGGCCATCGTCATCGGTCTGGCCACCGACGTGCCGGGCGCCGACGACGCCTTGTTGCGCCGCCTTGCCGAGATCGGCTTCGTCGCGGGCGAGCCGGTCCAGGTGCTGCGACGCGGGCCGGGGGGGCGCGAACCGCTGGCCGTGCAGATCGGGGACACCCTGTTCGCGCTGCGCGCCCTGGAGGCGCGCTGCGTGGAGGTCCAAGTGAGCGCCATCACGCCCGGCCAGGGCCGAAGGGCTGACCGTGCATAGCGCCGCTGCCACGCTGTCGCCCTGCACGGTGGCCCTGGTCGGCAACCCGAACTGCGGCAAGACGGCCCTCTTCAACCGCCTGACCGGCTCACGCCAGAAGGTGGCCAACTACGCCGGCGTCACGGTCGAGCGCAAGGTGGGCGTGGCGCGCCTGGATGCCCGGCACAGCGTGGAGGTCATCGACCTGCCGGGGACCTACAGCCTGCAGCCAGCCACCCCCGACGAGCAGGTGACGCTGGACGCACTGCAAGGCCGGCTGGAAGGCGAGCCCACGCCCGACCTGATCGTGGCCGTGCTGGACGCCACCAACCTGCGCATGGGGCTGCGCCTGGTGCTCGAGCTGCGGGCGCTGGGCCGGCCGCTGCTGGTGGCGCTGAACATGGCCGACGCCGCCCGCGAACAAGGCCTGGTGATCGACGTGCCGGCCCTGGCGGCCGAACTCGGCTGCCCGGTGGTGGAAACCGTGGCGGTCCGCAGCGAAGGCCACTCCGACCTGCGCATGGCCTTGCAGGAGCACCTGGCCAAGCCGCTGACGGCCACGCGCGGCGCGGCCGCCGGCGACGCCACCGTGCTGGCGCGCGAAGTGCGCCGGGTGTTGCACCGTGTGGTGCTTCAGGCCCCGCGGCGCGACCGGTTGCAGCATCGCATCGACGCCGTGGTGATGCACCCCGTGTGGGGCCTGGTGCTGCTGGCGGTGCTGCTGTTCCTGATGTTCCAGGCGGTGTTCTCATGGGCCGCACTGCCCATGGACGCCATCAAATCGGGCATGGCGGGCCTGGGCGACCTGCTCAGGAACCACATGGCCGACGGCCCGCTGCGCAGCCTGCTGGTGGATGGCGTGCTGGCCGGCGCCGGCGGCGTGCTGGTGTTCCTGCCGCAGATCCTGATCCTGTTCGCGTTCATCCTCGTGCTGGAGGACTCGGGCTACCTGCCGCGCGCCGCCTTCCTGCTGGACACGCTGATGGGCAAGGTGGGCCTCTCGGGCCGCGCCTTCATCCCGCTCTTGTCCAGCTTTGCCTGCGCCGTGCCCGGCGTCATGGCCACGCGCACGATCGCCAACTGGCGCGACCGGCTGGCCACCATCATGCTGGCGCCGTTGATGACCTGCTCGGCACGGCTGCCGGTGTATGCGCTGATCATCGGCGCCTTCGTTCCCGAGCGCGCCATCGGCCCGATGAACCTGCGCGGGTTGACCCTGTTCGGCCTGTACGTGGCCGGCGTGGTGTCGGCCATGGCGGTGGCCTGGGTCTTCAAGCGCACCTGGCTGAAAAGCCGCTACCAGCCCCTGATGCTGGAGTTGCCACCTTACCGGCTGCCCAGCCTGCCCAACCTGGGCCTGGGGCTGCTGGAGCGCGCCAAGGTCTTCCTGCGCCGCGTGGGCACGATCATCTTTTCGCTGATGGTGCTGTTGTGGTTCCTGTCCAGCTGGCCCGGGCCGCCGCCGGGGGCCACCGGGCCGGCCATCCGCTACAGCGTGGCCGGGTGGATCGGGCAGGCGCTGGAGCACGTCTTCGCGCCCATCGGTTTCAACTGGCAGATCTCGCTGGCCCTGGTGCCCGGCATGGCCGCGCGCGAGGTGGCCGTGGGCGCTCTGGGCACCGTGTACTCGCTGTCCGCCGCCGGCGACGCGGTGGCCGAGACGCTGGGGCCCGTGATCGCGCAGGGCTGGTCGCTGGCCACGGCCTATTCGCTGCTGGCCTGGTATGTGTTCGCCCCACAATGCCTGTCCACGCTGGCCGTGGTGCGGCGCGAGACCAATTCCTGGCGCTATCCGTTGATGATGGCCGGCTACATGTTCGCGCTGGCCTACGGCGCTGCTTTCGTGACCTACCGCCTCACGCTGTGGTTCGGAGGATGAGATGACACTGCAGGCTCTGCTGGCCGGGCTCCTGGTGGTGGCATGTTCCAGCTACGCCATGTGGTCGCTCATGCCTGCTGCGTTGCGCCGGCGCGTGGCGGCCTGGCGGGGCCGGCCCCTGCCGGCCGCCGGCAGCGCCTGCGGTGGTTGCGATGGCTGCGGCAGCGCGGCGCGCGCCCCGGTGGCCCCCGGTGCCGCCGGCTTGCCCGAAGGCACTTCGGTCATCCGGATCGTTCGTCAGCCGCCCCGCGGCTGACCCCCTGTCAGCCGCCCCGCGGCCGATCGACCGGCCGCCGCCGGGCCCACAGGCACACCGCCACGGCCAGGCCCGCCAGCGGCCACAGGCCCGCCCAGGAAGCCCAGCGGGCAAAGGGCGTCAGCCCGGTGCGGCCTTCCACCCGGCCGTCGAGCACGGCCCGGGTGTAGGGCGGCAGTTCGGCGCTGACCACGCCCCGGTGGTCGATGACGGCCGTGGCCCCGGTGTTCGTGGCGCGCAGCATCGGCCGCTCGAATTCCAGGGCGCGCATCCGCGAGATGTTCAGGTGCTGCACCGTGATCTCGCTCGGACCGAACCAGCCGATGTTGCTGACGTTGGCCATCACGGTGGGTGCGGTGGCGGGGTCGGCGAAGCGCTGCGCCAGCTCTTCGCCGAAGAGGTCTTCATAGCAGATGTTGGGCGCCACGCGCTGCGCGCCGACCGCGAACGAAGGCGGCCGGCGCACCCCGCGGTTGAAATCGCCCAGGGGGATGTTCAGGACCTCCGTGAACCAGCGGAAGCCCCAGGGCACGAACTCGCCGAACGGAACCAGATGGAACTTGTCGTAGCGGTAGGCGGGCCCATTCGACAGGCCGACCACCGAGTTGGTGTAACCGTGCTCGTAGTCGCCCAGCGGAACGCCCACCAGGGCATGGCGCCCCGGCGCCGCGAAGTGGTCGCGCAGGTTGTCCCAGTAGCCGGGGGCCATCTCCTCCAGTTGCCCCGGCAGCAAGGGCACCGCAGTCTCTGGCGCCACCACCAGGTCCGCCGCGCCCGCCAGCAGCGCCCGTGCGGTCCAGGCCAGCGCCTCGGGCATGCGATCGGCCGCGAACTTTTCGTCCTGGCTGACGTTGGTCTGCAGCAGTTGCACCGACAGCGAGCCGGCGGGCCTTGACCAGCCGCCGCCGAACGCCCAGGCGCCCACGACCCCCAACACCAGGGATGCCGCCGGCGCCAGTGCCCGGGCCGGCGAGCGCCACAGCCACACCAGCAGCGCCGCCGCGTACGCCGCGGCCGCGCCGATGCCGTACACACCCACCCAGGGCGCCAGGGCGCCCAGGGGCGCGTCGACCTGGGCATAGCCCGAAGCCACCCAAGGGAAGCCCGTGAAGATGACGCCGCGCGCCAGTTCGGCCAGCAGCCACAGCGCGGCAAAGAGCGCCGCGTCGCCGACCCGGCCTCGCCGCCAGCGCGCGTAGGCTGTCGCAGCC
>CAIJPE010000215.1 GCA_903822435.1 uncultured beta proteobacterium
AACGGCTTATTTTCGCTCGGCGAATTGGCTCTAGTATCGGTCAATCGAGCAAGACTGTCGGTCCTGGAACGAAAGGGGGTCGCCGGTGCGGCACGGGCGACAAGACTCGAGATCGTCATCGTGACTTTCTGGGCGGCTCTCTGGGATGGGGTCCGGCCTGTCCTGCACATCTCCCGGCCGGTGACAGGGTATTTCGGCCTCCGGGCCGCGGAACTTGAGGCGCTTCGGGGGCGCGACTGGCCACGCGCCAATCCCGCGGTCGCAACAAGGCTACAGCCGGGCGCCATCGCGCCGATAACGGGCTGTCACAGCCTGTATGCAGAACCCCCGGGTGGGAGCCGATGCAGATGCTGGGGCCCCTGAAACCGGAACGCAGCCTGACCCGATGACGCAGACCGCCACCACGCCAGAAGCCGTTGCCCCACAGGCAGCCACCAGCCCCGCATGGCTGCCCTGGGCGGCGTGGGCTGGCATCGCCGTGTGTGTCGGCCTGGCCTGGGTCGGCGGCCTTGCAGGCTTGTGCAGTGCCCTGCTGGCCGCTGTCGCCGCAGGCTGGATCGGGGTGCCGCAGCTGCGCGCTGCTCGCCCGCCGGACACCGATGCAATGCCCGAGAGTCCCGTCTCGCAACCGGCCGCCACGGGGCCGGCCATGGGCCGCCATGGCAGCGAGGTGATGGTGACCCAGGTGGTGCCGGTGTGGAGCCGCCAGCTGGAGGTCACCCGCGACGCCGCCAACGACGGCCTCAGCCAGTTGCTGGGCAACTTCAGCGAGATCTCGGGTGCGCTCAACACCCTGACCGACAACCTGGAAACCTTCACGGTGGCGGCCGAGCCCGGCGCGGTGGACGAGGCGGTGCGGGCCGAGTCGCCGGCTCTTCAGAAACTGATGGCGGCCAGCCAGCGGGCCTTCAGGCAGCGCGATGCCGCCGTGGCCGAGATGGTCCGCTGCGTGAGCGGCCTGACGGAGCTGCAGCAACTGGCCAAGCAATCGCGCGAGATCGCCCGCCACGCTCGGCTGGTGGCCTTCAACGCCTCGATCGAAGCCAACCGCACGCGCACCCAGAACGACGGCGGCGCGCAGGCCGTGGCCACCGAGCTGCGCATGCTGGCGGCCCAGATGGCAGGCACGGGCGAGCAGATCGAGCGAGTGGTCAGCGGCCTGAACGGCACCATCCGCAAAGCCCGCTGCGAGGGCGAAGTGGGCGACACCAGCGACGAGGAACTGCGCCTGGAGATCGATCTGAGCGCCCGTCAGGCCTTGTCGACCCTGCTGGGTTCACTGGGCGCGTCGTTGCAAGGATCCAGCGAAGTGCGCCAGGCCAGCACGCTGTTGCGCGAGCAGATCGACCAGGTCTTCATCAACTTCCAGTTCGGCGACCGCGTCAGCCAGATGATGTCGATCATCGCCAACGACATGACCCAGTTTGCGCAGTGGCTGGCGGCGCACCCGCGCGCCACGCAGACCGATGCCGCGGAGTGGCTGGCCGCCCTGGAGAGCAGCTACACGATGGACGAGCAACGCTCGCACCACCACGGCAACGTGCACATCGAGCGCGCCAGCGCCGTCGAGTTCTTCTGACCCGTTTGACTTACATCCCCACGAAGGATTTTCCATGAGCAAGACCGTGATGATCGTCGACGACTCGGGCAGCTTCCGAACCGTCGTGAAGCTCGCCCTGCAAAAGGCCGGCTATGCCACCGTCGAGGCGATCGACGGCAAGGACGCCGTGGCCAAGCTGGACGGCCGCAAGCTGAACCTGATCGTGTGCGACGTGAACATGCCCAACATGGACGGCCTGTCGTTCCTGCGTCACCTGAAGACCACGGGCTCGTACAAGTTCACGCCCGTGATCATGCTGACCACGGAGTCGCAGGACGCCAAGAAGGCCGAAGGCAAAGCCGCCGGAGCGCGCGCCTGGATCACCAAGCCGTTCCAGCCTTCGCAGCTGGTCGAGGCGGTGAACAAGCTCTGCGTCTGAGCGCGCCCGCGCACACGGCCCCGGAATCCCTGGACACGACCATGAGCACCGACACCCAAGCCCCGCCACAGGCCTTGCGGCCGGGCCCGGAAATGACCATCAACCACGCTGGCTCGTGCCACGACCGCCTGGCCCAGGCCATGGAGGCGGCGCCCGGCGACCTGCACCTGGACCTGGCAGAGGTGACCGACTTCGACAGCGCCGGCGTGCAACTGCTCCTGGCCCTGCGGCGCAGCCTGCGTGAACGTGGCGACGCGCTGGTGATCGACGCGGCCAGCGCCGCGGTTCGCGACGCGCTGGTCGTCTTCGGGCTGCTCGACCTGTTGCCGCCGCGCGCATCCGGCGCAGCGGCCGCAACTCCCGTTTGAAAAGGGCGCACACACCATGTCCGCGAACGACGACGCAGAGATCATTGCCGTGGCCCGCGCCGGCTTCCTCGACGAAGCGGCCGACATGCTGCATCAGTTCGAGCAGGCCTTGCTCGTCATGGAAACGGCGCCGGACGATGCCGAGAACCTGAATGCCGCCTTCCGCGCTGCGCACACGATCAAGGGCACGGCCGGTCTCTTCGGCTGCGATGCCGTGGTGGCCTTCACGCACGAGGTCGAGACGCTGATGGAAGCGTTGCGCTCGGGCCAGCTCAAGGCCAGCGAGGCCATCACCGCCGCGTTGCTCGAAGGCCGCGACCAGATGGCGGCGCTGTTGGACGAGGTGCGCAGCGGCTACGCCGACCCGGCGGTGGCCGAGCGCAGCCGCGCACTCGGCGCCGTGCTGCACAGCCTGGCGGGCGCGCCCGCCCCGGCCGAGCCCGCCCTGGCGAAAGCCCGCGCCGCGGCCGAGGCTGCAGACCCCGCCCCAGCAGGCGGTGCAGAAGGCGACGACTGCTGGCACCTGTCGCTGCGCTTCGGCCCCGACGCCCTGCGCAATGGCCTGGATCCGCTGGCCTTCATCCGCTACCTCGGCACGGTCGGCACCCTGGCCCATTGCCACACGCTGGATGATGCGGTGCCCCCCTTGCAGGCACTGGATGCCGAGGCTTGCCACCTGGGCTTCGAACTTCGGCTGGTCAGCGGCAGCACGCAAGAGGAGATCGAGCGTGTCTTCGAATTCGCCCTGGACGACTGCAGCCTGGCCGTCCTGGCGCCTGATTCGCAGCCCGAACAATTTGCGACGCTGCTGGTGCAGCGTTGCGGTGACGACAGCCAGGCTGCTGCGGTCTTGCAGGCCATCTGGCGCAGCCAGGGCGTGAGGCTGGAGGCCGCGCCGCAAGCCGCACCGGGCAACGCCCCTGAGGCGCAGGCGCCGGCCGCGCCCGAGCGCAGCGCCCGCGCCCCCGAACGCCGCAGCGGACGCGACCGCCGGCCTGGCGAGGAAACCCGATTCGTCAAGGTGCGGGCCGACAAGCTCGACCATCTGATCGACCTCATCGGCGAGCTCGTGATCGCCGGCTCCGGCGCCCAGATGGTGGCCACGCAGGAGGGCTCCGCCGCCTTCCTGGAGGCCACGCAACGGGTGGCCGATCTTGTGCAAGGCACGCGTGACGGCGCCCTGGCCCTGCGCATGGTGCCGGTGGGCGAGACCTTCTCGCGCTTCCAGCGGGTGGTGCGCGACATCAGCAAGCAGTTGGGCAAGGAGATCGAACTGGCCGTGACGGGTGGCGACACCGAACTCGACAAGGCCATGGTCGAGCTGATCGGCGACCCGCTCATGCACCTGGTGCGCAACAGCCTGGACCACGGCATCGAGACGCCGGCCGAGCGACTGGCCGCGGGCAAATCGGCGGCAGGCCGACTGGGCCTGAATGCCTACCACGAGGCCGGCTCGATCATCATCGAGGTGAGCGACGACGGCCGCGGCCTGGCCCGCGACCGCATCCTGCGCAAGGCGGTGCAGCGCGGGCTGGTGGCCGAGGGTGCCGTGCTGAGCGATCCCGAGGTCTGGCAGCTGATCTTCGCGCCGGGCTTTTCAACGGCCGAGGCCGTGACCGACATCTCCGGCCGCGGCGTGGGCATGGACGTGGTCAAGCGCAACATCGAGTCGCTGCGTGGCCAGATCTCGTTGGCCAGCACCGAAGGCCGCGGCACCACGACGCAGATCCGCCTGCCGCTGACGCTGGCCATGATCGACGGCTTCCTCACCCTGGTGGGCGACGTGCACTACGTGCTGCCGCTGGCCGTGGTGAGCGAGTGCATCGACCTGCCGCGCGAGTGCCGCGCCAACGCCGGGGTGACCTGCGGCACCTTCGACCTGCGCGGCGAGGTGCTGCCTTACCTGGACCTGGCGCTCTTCTACGGCAAGGGCGCCCCGCAGTCCGGCCGCCGCAGCCTGGTGGTCGTCCGCCAGGGCACCGTGCGCATCGGTCTGGTGGTCGATCGCCTGCTGGGTGAACACCAGACCGTCATCAAACCGCTGGCGGGCATGTTCAAGCCGCTGGAGGCCCTGGCCGGATCGACCATCCTGGGTTCGGGTGAAGTCGCCCTCGTCCTGGACATGCAGGGGTTGATGGCCGCCGCCACGCGCAAGGGGGCCACGCGGCCCGGCGCGCGAGCGGGCTTGAACACAGCGCACGGCATCTCTGCAGCCCCGTCTGCACGATAGGAAACCACCATGAAGAACCTGCTTCGTTCCATGAAACTCTGGCAGAAGTTCGCGGCCCTGGGCGCCCTGAGCGCCGTGATGTGCGCGGTGCCGCTGACCAAGGTCATCACCTACAAGAACGGAGAGATTGCGGTGGCCAGGGCCGAGCACGCCGGCCTGGAACCGGTGCGTGCGGCCATCGCCCTGGAGCGCAGCCTGCAGGCGCACCGTGGCCTGTCGGGGGCCGTGCTCGCGGGCGATGCCAGCCAGGCCGCCGATCGCAGGGCGCGGCAGGCCGACGTCAACGCCGCGCTGGCCAGCCTGAGCAAGTCGCTCACCGACCAGGGCTACGCGAACGTGCTCGACGAGGTCAAGGACATGAAGTCGCGCTGGGACAAGCTCAGCGCCTCGGTCGACGCTGCGGGTCTCTCGGCTGTCGAAAGCTTCAACGCCCACCGTGAATTGATCGAGACCAACTTCAAGGTGCTCGAGCTGACTGCGGATGCATCGGGCCTGTCGCTGGACCCGGTGGCAGAGACCTACTTCGTGATGACGGCGCTGGTCGACCACCTGCCCCGCCTGGCCGAGGCCACGGGCTCGGTGCGCGGCCGTGGCACCTCCATGCTGGCTGCCAAGGAGATCACCGCACTCGACCGCGCCAACATCCAGTTCGGCATCCTGCAGACGCTGGCCGAACACGAGCGCGCCGACGCCCAGATCAGCAAGGCCATGGCCATCAATGCCGACGTGAAGAAGGCCGTGGGCGCCACGATGGACACGTCCGCCGCCGCATCGCAGCGCTTTTTCAAGATTACCCAGGATGAGCTGCTGGGCGCCGGCAAGTCCAAATTCGGCGCCGGCGACTATTTCAAGGCGGGCTCGCTGGCCGTGGATGCCCAGTACGCCACGATCGAGGCAACCGCCAAGGGACTGGACGAGTTGCTGGTGGCCCGCATCGGCGATACCGAGCGCGAGCGCATGAACCTGCTGGGCATGCTGGGTGGCATCGGCCTGCTGGCGGTGGTGCTGGGCGTGGCCATCACCCGCTCGGTCACCCGGCCGCTGGGCCACGCCGTGGACGCCGCCAACGCGGTGGCCGAGGGCGACCTGTCCTTCGCCATCAACGAAGCGGGCAGCGACGAGGCCGCCCAACTGCTCCAGCGCTTCACGCAGATGCAGACCAGCCTGCGCCAGCGCAAGGTGGAAGAAGAGCAGCGCCTGGCCGCCAGCCAGGCCGCTGCCGAAGCCGCCACGCAGGTGGCGCGCGAAATCGGCGCGGCCGTGGACGGTGCCACCCAGGGCGACTTCACCCTGCGCATCGGGCTGGACGACAAGGAAGCCTTCCACGCCGAGCTGTGCGGCAAGTTCAACGAACTGATCGAGACGGT
>CAIJPE010000216.1 GCA_903822435.1 uncultured beta proteobacterium
CCCGCCCCTGCGACGAGCTCGGCCCGGATGTGCCTCACCAACCCGTCGCAGGCGTCCTCCACCAGCGTCAGCACGTGCTCGAAGCCGGCCGCCGTGCCGTAGTACGGATCGGGCACCTCGCGGACGTCGGCGTGCCGGCTGGCGTGTGCCATCAGCAGGTCCAGGCGGGGACTGCCGGATGCCGGCACGCGCTTGTGCAACCAGCGCAGATTGGCCTCGTCCATGGCCAGGACCCACTGGAAGCGCGAGAAGTCCTCGTCCGTGACCGGGCGGGCCCGCAAGCCGGCGATGTCGTAGCCGCGCCGGGCGGCGTGCCGGATGGCCCGCGGGTCCGGCGGCTCGCCGGCATGGCTGCCGATGGTGCCCGCCGAGTCCACGCGCACGCGGTCTTGAAGCCCGGCCTGCTCGAGCTTGGCACGCAGCACGCCCTCGGCCGTGGGCGAGCGGCAGATATTGCCCATGCAGACCATCAGGATCGACAACTCCGGCGCATCGCCGGGGGCGTCGCCGGCGCCGTCCACCGCGGGCTCGCGGCCCATCCAGCGCTTGATCCGCTGCGCAATCATGCAGCCCCCCGCGCGGGCCCCCCGGGCACGGCCAGCGGCACCAGCGGCACCACGTCGTGACCGCTGCCGCCGAAGGCCTGCTCGCGCAGCAGCGCCAACTGGTCGCGCACGCGGGCCGCCTTCTCGAACTCCAGGTTG
This sequence comes from uncultured beta proteobacterium, assembly GCA_903822435.1. Classification (GTDB taxonomy): domain Bacteria; phylum Pseudomonadota; class Gammaproteobacteria; order Burkholderiales; family Burkholderiaceae_C; genus Rubrivivax. The sequence goes on from CAIJPE010000216.1 coordinate 705, forward strand.
CGGGCATGTTCGAGCATCTGCCGTTCCAGCAGCTTGATGCGCTTGCCCAGGTCCTTCTCGGACATCGACTCGACCTCGGCCGCGGCCTTGGCCGCCTTCAGGTCGTCCTTGGCGGACTTGTCGGACACGGCGCCGTCGATCATGTCTCGGATGCGCTTGGTGACGCTGACCGGCGTGATGCCCATGGCCAGGTTGTGCGCGATCTGCTTGGTGCGGCGGCGTTCGGTCTCGCCGATGGCCGCCTTCATGGAATCGGTCATCCGGTCGGCATACAGGATCGCGCGGCCGTTGACATTGCGCGCCGCCCGGCCGATGGTCTGGATCAGGCTGCGCTCGGCGCGCAGGAAGCCTTCCTTGTCGGCGTCCAGGATGGCCACCAGGCTGACCTCGGGCAGGTCCAGGCCCTCGCGCAGCAGGTTGATGCCCACCAGCACGTCGAAGGTGCCCAGGCGCAGGTCGCGCAGGATCTCCACCCGTTCCACGGTGTCGATGTCGCTGTGCAGGTAGCGCACCTTCACGCCGTTGTCCGAGAGGTATTCGGTCAGCTGCTCGGCCATGCGCTTGGTCAGCGTGGTGATCAGCACGCGCTCGTTCTTGCTGACCCGGTCGCGGATCTCCTGCAGCACGTCGTCCACCTGCGTGGCAGCGGGGCGCACTTCCACCTCGGGGTCGACCAGGCCCGTGGGGCGCACCACCTGCTCGACCACCTGGCCGGTGTGCTCCTTCTCCCAGTTGGCGGGGGTGGCCGAGACGAAGATCGACTGGCGCATCTTGCGTTCGAATTCCTCGAACTTCAGCGGCCGGTTGTCCAGCGCGCTGGGCAGCCGGAAGCCGTACTCCACCAGCGTGGTCTTGCGCGCGCGGTCGCCGTTGTACATGCCACCGAACTGGCCGATCAGCACGTGGCTCTCGTCCAGGAACATCAGGGCGTCGGGCGCCAGGTAGTCCACCAGCGTGGGGGGCGGATCGCCGGGCTGCGCGCCCGAGAGGTGGCGCGTGTAGTTCTCGATGCCCTTGCAGTGGCCCACCTCCTGCAGCATCTCCAGGTCGAAGCGCGTGCGCTGCTCCAGGCGCTGCGCTTCCACCAGCTTGCCGGCCTTCACCAGCTCGTCCAGGCGCATCCGCAGTTCGTCCTTGATGGTGGTGATGGCGTCCACCACCCGCTCGCGCGGCGTCACGTAATGGCTGCTCGGGTACACCGTGAAACGCGGGATCTTCTGCCGCACGCGGCCCGTCAAAGGGTCCAGCAGCTGCAGGCTCTCGACCTCGTCGTCGAAGAGCTCGATGCGCAGCGCCAGCTCGCTGTGCTCGGCCGGGAAGACGTCGATCGTGTCGCCGCGCACCCGGAAGGACCCGCGAGAGAAGTCGATCTCGTTGCGCTTGTACTGCATGCGGATGAGCTGCGCGATGACGTCGCGCTGGCTCAGCTTGTCGCCCACCCGCAGCGTCATCACCATCTTGTGATAGTCGGCCGGGTTGCCGATGCCGTAGATGGCGCTGACGCTGGCCACGATGATCACGTCGCGGCGCTCCAGCAGGCTCTTGGTGGCCGACAGGCGCATCTGCTCGATATGCTCGTTGATCGCGCTGTCCTTCTCGATGAACAGGTCGCGCTGCGGCACGTAGGCTTCGGGCTGGTAGTAGTCGTAGTAGCTGACGAAGTACTCGACCGCGTTCTTGGGGAAGAAGTCGCGGAACTCGCTGTACAGCTGCGCCGCCAGGGTCTTGTTGGGCGCGAAGACGATGGCCGGCCGGCCCAGGCGGGCGATGACGTTGGCCATGGTGAAGGTCTTGCCCGAGCCGGTCACGCCCAGCAGGGTCTGGTAGGCCAGGCCGTCGTGCACGCCCTCGACCAACTGTGCGATGGCGGTGGGCTGGTCGCCCGCCGGGGCGTAGGGCTGGAACAGCTGGAACGGCGAATCGGGGAACGTGACGAAGTCGCCTTGCAGGGGCTGATCGGCGTCGGACACAGCTTCGGCAAGGGCGGTCATGGGTGGTTTCTCGAAATGGCAGACAACTAGAATCGGGGCGTTCGCCGGTGAATCAACCCACCGAGAACGACCCTCTAGCGTAGCGCAGCGTGAGCCCGCCCGCAGCAACCGCCGGCCTGCACCGCCATTGCCGCCACACCGTCCCACTTCAGTCCAGAAAGCCCGGTCATGACCACCACGCTCTTCGCCGCCGTCGAGATGGCCCCCCGAGACCCGATCCTCGGCTTGAACGAACAATTCAATGCCGATCCCAACCCGAAGAAGGTGAACCTGGGTGTGGGCGTGTACTTCGACGATGCCGGCAAGCTGCCGGTCCTTCGCTGCGTGGCCGCGGCCGAAAAGCAGTTGCTGGAAAGCCCCAAGGCCAAGAACTACCTGCCCATCGACGGCATCGCGGCCTACGACAAGGCCGTGCAGGGCCTGGTCTTCGGCGCCGACAGCCCCGCGGTGCGCGAAGGCCGCGTGGCCACGGTCCAGGCCCTGGGCGGCACCGGCGGCCTGAAGGTCGGCGCCGATTTCCTCAAACGCCTGAACCCCAAGGCCCAGGTGCTGATCAGCGACCCGAGCTGGGAGAACCACCGCGCGCTGTTCGCGCAGGCCGGCTTCGAGGTTTCCACCTATCCCTACTACGACGCCCCGACCCGCGGCATCCGCTTCGATGCGCTGATGGCCACGCTGAAGGCCGCCGCCGCCGGCACCGTCGTGGTCCTGCACGCCTGCTGCCACAACCCCACCGGCTGCGACCTGAGCCCTGGCCAGTGGGAGCAGATCGCGGCCGCCTGCGCCGCGCAAGGCCTGGTGGCCTTCCTGGACATGGCCTATCAGGGCTTCGGCGCCGGCATCGCCGAAGACGGTGCGGCGGTGCAGTGCTTCCTGGCCACGGGGCAATCCTTCTTCGTCTCCACGTCGTTCTCCAAGAGCTTTTCGCTCTACGGCGAGCGCGTGGGCGCGCTCAGCGTGGTGTGCAGCAGCGCCGAAGAAGCCACGCGCGTGCTGTCGCAGCTGAAGATCGTCATCCGCACCAACTACTCCAACCCGCCCACCTTCGGCGCCCAGGTGGTGGCCACGGTGCTGACCACCCCAGCCCTGCGTGCGATGTGGGAGGAAGAACTGGCCGGCATGCGCGAGCGCATTCGCGGCATGCGCCACACCCTGGTGGCGAAGCTGCAGGCCGCGGGCGTGAAGGGCGACCTGTCCTACATCACGCAGCAACGCGGCATGTTCAGCTATTCCGGGCTGGCCAAGGAGCAGATGCAGCGCCTGCGCAGCGAGTTCGGCGTCTACGGCGTCGATTCGGGCCGCATCTGCGTGGCCGCCCTCAACAGCCACAACATCGATGCCGTGACGGCGGCTTTGGCCAAGGTCATGTAAAGGCTGCCCCCCAGAATGGGGCGTGCGTGACGGTTGGCTCGGTTTGGGCGGCCCTTCGGGGCCTTCGAAGGTTCGCTGCACCACATTCGGGTGCACCATTCCGACGTCGGAGCCAGGTTTCTTTGCTGCATTGCAGCAAAAAGCGTGCTACTGTCAGCGTGGGCTCAGGTGCAACCGCACACCATACGGGTCCGTGCCTCTGCTCGATCGTCCCCTGGAGACAGTACATGCTGTATCAGATCTACGAAAGCCAACGCGCGCTCATGGCGCCGTTCTCGGAATTCGCCAGCGCCTCGGCCAAGCTCTACAGCCATCCGCTGTCGCCCCTGGCCCACACGCCGCTGGCCCAGCGCGTGTCCGCCAGCTTCGACCTGGCGCACCGCCTGGCCAAGGAATACGAGAAGCCGCCCTTTGCCATCACATCGGCACGGGTCGGCGGCGTCGAAATCGCCGTGCAGGAGCAGGTGGCGCTCGAGAAGCCCTTCTGCCGGCTGTTGCGCTTCAAGCGTTTCACCGACAACGCCACGGCGCTGGACACCATGAAGGGCCAGCCCACGGTGCTGGTGGTGGCGCCCCTGTCGGGCCACCATTCCACGCTGCTGCGCGACACGGTCAAGAGCCTGCTGCAGGACCACAAGGTCTTCATCACCGACTGGACCGACGCACGCATGGTGCCGGCCGAGGCCGGCTCGTTCCACCTCGATGACTACGTGCATTACGTGCAGGAGTTCATCCGCCACATCGGCCCGGACGTCCACGTGATCTCGGTGTGCCAGCCTACCGTGCCGGTGCTGGCCGCCATCTCGCTGATGGCTTCTGCCGGCGAGACCACGCCGCGCACCATGACCATGATGGGCGGCCCCATCGACGCCCGCAAGAGCCCCACCGCCGTGAACAACCTGGCGATGAACAAGAGCTTTTCCTGGTTCGAGAACAACGTGATCTTCCGCGTGCCCGAGAACTACCCCGGCGCCGGGCGCCGCGTGTACCCGGGCTTCCTGCAGCACACCGGTTTCGTGGCCATGAATCCCGACCGGCACATGACCAGCCACTACGACTACTTCCTCGACCTGATCCGGGGCGACGACGGCAGCGCCGAATCGCACCGCCAGTTCTACGACGAGTACAACGCCGTGCTGGACATGCCGGCCGATTACTACCTGGACACGATCAAGACCGTGTTCCAGGACTTCGCGCTGGTCAACGGCACGTGGCATGTCAGCGGCGAACTCGTGCGCCCCCAGGACATCACGGAGACCGCTCTGCTCACCATCGAAGGCGAGCTTGACGACATCTCGGGTGCGGGCCAGACGCAAGCCGCGCATGGCCTGTGCTCGGGCGTGCCGTCCAAGATGCACCTGCACTACGACGTGGAAGGCGCGGGCCACTACGGCATCTTTGCCGGCCGGCGCTGGCGCGATTTCGTATATCCGCAAGTCCGCGACTTCATCACGCGCTTCGACGCCCGCAACGGTGCCGCTGCCCCCGTGACCGCGCTGAGAAAGTCCGGCACCCGATAATCGCCGGGTGACCGACCCGAGCCCTGACGTTCCCGCCGCCGCGTCCCTGGCCGATCGCCTGGATGCGGCGTTGCCGCAGACCCAGTGCACGCGGTGCGGCTACCCCGACTGCCGCAGTTATGCCCAGGCCATGGCCGCGGGGCAGGCCGACATCAACCGGTGCCCGCCTGGCGGGGCCGAGGGCGTGATCCGGCTGGCGGCCATCGCCGGCCGCCCCCCGCTGGCACTGGACAGCACCTGCGGGGCAGAGGGCCCCCGGCAGTTGGCCCTCATCGACGAAGCCTGGTGCATCGGCTGCACCCTGTGCATCAAGGCCTGCCCGGTGGACTGCATCGTGGGTGCACCCAAGCAGATGCACACGGTGATCGAGGCGCTGTGCACCGGCTGCGAACTGTGCCTGCCCGTGTGTCCGGTGGATTGCATCGCCCTGGTTCCTGTCAGCGGCAGCCGCACCGGCTGGCAGGCCTGGAGCACCGGGCAGGCCACCGAGGCCCGCGAGCGCTTCGAGTTCCACCGCTGGCGGCTGGAGCGCGAACACCGCGAGAACAACCAGGGTCTGGCCGATCGCGCAAAGGCCAAGCTGGCCGACCTGGCCGCCCACAGCACCATCCAGGATCCCGCGGTGCTGGCCGCCAAGCGCGCCGTGATCGAAGCCGCGCGCCGGCGGGCGCGACCCGCGGCCCCCACCGCCGCCGAAGGCAACGATGCAAGCTGAGGCCGTCGAACGTTTCTTTGCCACCCTGGCAGCCAGCAACCCGCAGCCCCAGACCGAGCTCGAGTACACGAGCGTCTTCGAGCTCCTGGCCGCCGTGCTGCTGTCGGCGCAGGCCACCGACGTCAGCGTCAACAAGGCCACCCGGCGCCTGTTCGTCCTGGCGCCAGGCCCGCAAGCCATGATCGACCTGGGCGTGGACCGGGTGACCGAACTGATCCGCACCATCGGCCTCTTTCGCACCAAGGCGCGCAACCTGGTGAAGACCTGCCAGATCCTGGTGGAGCAGCACGGCGGCGCGGTGCCCCGGTCGCGCGAGGCGCTGGAGGCGTTGCCGGGCGTGGGCCGCAAGACGGCGAACGTGGTGCTCAACGTGGCTTTCGGCGAGCCCACGATGGCCGTGGACACGCATGTCTTCCGCGTCAGCAACCGCACCGGGCTGGCACCTGGGCGCAACCCGCTGGAGGTCGAGCGGGCCTTGCTCCAGCGCATCCCCCCGGTGTACCTGGAAGGCGCCCACCACTGGCTGATCCTTCACGGCCGCTATGTGTGCACGGCGCGGTCCCCACGGTGTCAGGTGTGCGCAGTGAGTGCCTGGTGCGACCATCCGGCTTCTACAATCGGCGCGGGGGAGACCGATGGCCAAGCTTGAAGACCTCGCCGAGCGCGTGGACCGACTGGTGCTCAGGCACCAGGAGCTCAAACGCACCAGCACACTGATCGAGCAGCAGCTCAGCGCGGTGACGGCCGAACGCGACAGCTTGCGATCCCGCCTGGCCGCGGCCCGCGCGCGCATCGACGCCCTGCTCGAGCGATTGCCCGCCGAAGGCTCGCCACCGGCCGGGGGCAACAAGGCCGCCGGCAAGCCGGCTGGCAAGGCGGGGGACAAGCCGGCCGACAAGGCCAGCAGGGCTGCGGAATGAAGCAGGTCGAAGTCTCCATCCTGGGCCAGGTCTACGTGCTGGGCTGCCCCGAGGGCGGCGAGGCCTTGCTGGCCAGCGCCGTGGCCAGTGTCGACCGTGAGATGACCACCATCCGCGACGGTGGCAAGGTCAAGGCCCGTGAGCGCATTGCGGTGCTGGCCGCGCTGAACCTGGCCTACATGCTGGCCGAGCGCGGCTCGGCCACGGCGCCTTCAGCCGCCGCTTCGTCCGGCCCTGGAGCGCCCGCGCCTGCACCCGGCGCGGAACCCGCGGCCGACCACGCCGTGGACCTCGATGCCTTGCTGCGCCGGGTGGACCAGGTGCTCAGCGACGATGGTCAGCTTCTGTGATATCCCCCGCAGCCAAGTTGGGTTCACACAGGCCTAGAATGCAGGCGTCCGTCGTGATCGCGTGAGCTCAATATTTCCTTGAACCGATGCTCATTGAGCCAGGGCTTGGAATATTGCCGAGCGGGTGTGATCGTCTCGCGTCAGATGAACCCGAAGCCCGGCTGACCTCGCCCACCTGAACTTCCCTGAGGGTTCAGGAATGCGGTTCACGGTTCACGGCGGACACCCCCAACCTGCCCCTTCCCTTGCTGCCGCCTGCCTGAGCACCGCGCATGCCCAAGTACTGGCTGATGAAGAGCGAGCCCGACGAGGTCTCCATCGACGACCTGGCGCGGGCACCCAAGGCCACGCTGCCCTGGACGGGAGTGCGCAACTACCAGGCCCGCAACTTCATGCGCGACGAGATGCGCCGCGGCGATGGCGTGCTCTTCTACCACTCGTCGTGCCCCCAGCCGGGCGTGGCGGGCCTTGCTCGGGTGGCAGGAAACCTCGCACCGGACACCACGCAATTCGACCCGACCAGCCCTTATCACGACCCCAAGTCGCCCCGCGACCAGCCGCGCTGGCTGCAGGTCGACGTCGCCCTGGTGCGCAAGACGCCCCTGCTGAGCCTGGCCGCCCTGCGCGCCGCTCCGCAGCTGGCCACGCTGCAGGTGCTGCGGCGGGGCAACCGCCTGTCGATCACCCCCGTCACACCCGAGGAGTGGCAAGCCGTGCTGGCCTTGCTGGGCACGGATGAAGGCTGAGCGCGGTTGAACATCGGCGGGGCGTTGATCGCGGAGCTGCTGGCCCTGGGGGCCGGGGTGGGCTTCATGGCCGGGCTGCTGGGCATCGGCGGCGGCATGCTGATGGTCCCGGCGCTGAGCCTGCTGCTGGCACGCCGCGGGGTCGAATCGGGGCTTTCGGTGAAGATGGCCATCGCCACGTCGATGGCCTGCATCCTGTTCACCTCGGTGTCCAGCGTGCGGGCCCACCACCGGCTGGGCGCCGTGCGCTGGCCCATCGTGCGCAGCATGGCACCGGGCATCGTGCTGGGGGGCCTGGCCGCGGGAGCCGGCGCCTTTGCCGTGCTCAAGGGCCAGGGCCTGGCGTTGCTGTTCGCGTGCTTCGTGGCCTATTCCGCGCTGCGGATGCTGCGCAACCGGCAGCCGCACCCGGGGCGCCAGTTACCCGGGGCCCTGGCCCAGTCGGGCGTGGGCGCCGGCATCGGATTTGCCTCCGGCCTGCTGGGCGCTGGAGGCGCCTTCCTGTCGGTGCCCTTCATGACCTGGTGCAACGTGCCGCCGCGCCACGCGGTGGGCACCAGTGCGGCGCTGGGCTTTCCCATCGCCCTGGCCAGCACTGCCGGCTACGTGGCCAGTGGCTGGCAGTTGCCCGAAGCATTGCCCGGGGCCATCGGCTACCTTTACCTGCCGGCCCTGTTCATCCTGGCCCTGGCCAGCATGACCTTCGCCCCGCTGGGCGCCCGCACGGCCCAGCGCATCGACGTGCTGCTGCTCAAGCGGCTGTTCGCGGTGATGCTGCTGGTGCTGGCCGCCACGATGGCGCAGCGGGCGCTGAGCCGCTGAGCCACCAGGCAGCCGAGCTGCGAGGCCCGCACGGCCTGACCCCGGCTCAGGGTGCCTCGAAACGGATGGCTGCCAGCGTGACGTGGTTGCCGCCCCGCCTCCGCGCTTCGGCAAGCGCCGCATCGCCGGCCTCGATCAGCTCGTCCTGCGTGTGCGCCGTGTGCGGAAAGCTGGCCACGCCCATGGCGACGCTGAAGGCCATCTCATGCCCTTCGTGCACCACGATGTGCGTGGCGCACTTGCGGCGCAGGCCTTCCATGC
>CAIJPE010000217.1 GCA_903822435.1 uncultured beta proteobacterium
AACCCCGCTTCGTGCTACCCGCCGGTAGCGTGGACGCCCACTGCCACGTCTTCGGCCCGGGCGGCCAGTTCCCCTACGCCCCCGAGCGCAAGTACACCCCCTGCGATGCCAGCAAGCAGCAGCTCTTTGCCCTGCGCGACCACCTGGGCTTCGCGCGCAACGTGATCGTGCAGGCCACCTGCCACGGCGCCGACAACAGCGCCATGGTCGATGCCTGCCTGTCCAGCGGTGGCCGGGCCCGGGGCGTGGCCACGGTGCGCGCCGGCGTGACCGAGCACGAACTGCTGGCGCTGCACCGGGCCGGCGTGCGCGGTGTGCGGTTCAATTTCGTCAAGCGGCTGGTCGACTTCACGCCCAAGGCCGAGCTGATGGACATCGTCGCGCGCATCGCCCCGCTGGGCTGGCACGTGGTGATTTACTTCGAGGCCGTGGACCTGCCCGAGCTGTGGGATTTCTTCACCGCCCTGCCCACCACCGTGGTGGTTGACCACATGGGCCGCCCCAACGTCGGCCTGCCTGTCGATGGCCCCGAGTTCGCCCTGTTCGAGCGCTTCATGCGCGAGCACGAGAACGTGTGGAGCAAGGTCAGCTGCCCCGAGCGACTGTCGGTCTCGGGGCCGCGCGCCCTGCAAGGCGAGCCCGCCGCCTACCGCGACGTGGTGCCCTTCGCCCGTCGCATCGTCGAGCAGTTTCCCGATCGCGTGCTGTGGGGTACGGATTGGCCGCACCCGAACCTGAAGGACCACATGCCCGACGACGGGCTGCTGGTGGACTTCATCCCGCACATCGCGGTGACGGCGGAATTGCAGCGCAAGCTGCTGGTCACCAATCCAATGCGCCTCTACTGGCCGGAAGAGCAATGAAAAGAACCGAGACTGCCCTCATCCTCGCACCGCTGCTGGCCGGCGCGAGCCTGCTGCAAGGCTGTGCCACCCCGCCAGCTCCTCAAGGTCCGCCACAGCTCGACGCGAAGGCGCAGGCCCAGTGTGCCGCGTTGGCGGGCATGGTCATCCCCGCTGCCGTGCTGGCCCTGCCAGGCATCGGCTCGGGCCCGGCCACGGTGGACAGCGCGGCCTACACCCGTGCGACCATGATGAACCTGGTCGACCGCGGGCCCACGCCCGCAGCCATGATCAACCCGGCGACGCCGAACTTCTGCAAGGTGCTGGGTCATATCGCGCCGGTGGACCCCACGGCACCGCCGATCAACTTCCAGGTCAACCTGCCCGAGACCTGGAACGGGCGGTCGGTGCAGTACGGCGGGGGCGGGTTCAATGGCGTGCTGATCACGGGCCTGGGCCTGTTGCCGGCGGCCCGCTACGACGGCCCGGCGCCGTTGGCACAGGGCTACGTGACGGTGGGCACCGATTCCGGCCACCAGAACCAGCCCGGCCAGCCGCCGCAGGTCTTCGCGCTGAACGACGAGGCCCTGCTCAATTTTGCCCATGCGTCCTACCGCAAGGTGCGCGAGGTTTCGGTGCAACTCATGCAGCGGCATTACGGCCGCGCGCCCGAGAAGCTCTATTTCGTGGGCAGCAGCGAAGGCGGCCGCGAAGGCCTGACGATGGCGCAGCGCTATCCCGAGGCTTTCGACGGCATCTTCAGCCGCGTGCCCGTCATCCACTGGACCGGCCTGCAGCACGTGGGCCTGCGCGACGGCCTGGCCACGGTCGGCGACGGCTGGTTGCGCCCGACGCAGATCAAGCTGGTGCACGACGCCGTGCTGGCCGCCTGCGACACGGCCGACGGCCTCTTCGACGGCCTGGTGTCCGACCCGGTGGCCTGCCGCAAGCGCTTCGATGTGACGAAACTGCGCTGCACGGCCGAGCCGACCGACTTCTGCCTGACCGGTCCGCAGATCAAGGCCGTGCAGACGCTGCACTCGGCATTGCGCTTCGACTTCGACCTGGCCAACGGCGTGCGCGAATACCCGGGCCGCGGCCCGAGTGGCGAGAACACGCCGTCGTCCGGACCCACGGGCGGCTGGGGCGCCTGGTGGCTGGGCTCGGCGCCGCCGGCCTTCCCGCCCATTCCCGCCAACGGCATCGGCTGGTTCTACGGCGCCGGCGCCATCCAGTACTTCTATGCGCGCAACCCGCAACTCGACGTGCGCAACTACAAGATGGCCGACCACAAGGCGCGGGTGCTCGAGGTCTCGGCCCTGATGGACTCCACCAACCCCGACCTGAGCGCCTTCGCGGCGCGCGGCGGCAAGCTGGTGATGCTGGAGAACATGGCCGACTACGCCCAGAGCCCGTATGCCGGCGTCGCCTACTACGAGTCGGTGCGTGCGCGGATGGGCGCCGAGAAGGTGGACGCCTTCATGCGCCTGTACACCGCCCCCGGCGTGGACCATGTGGGCACCGGCGGGCCGGCCAACGCCGACATCTTCGGCGCGCTGGTGCAGTGGGTCGAAAAGGGCCAGCCCCCCACAGGCCTGACCCTGGTCGAGCAGTTGCCCACGCTGCCCTTCAAGGTGCAGCGCTCGCGCCCGCTGTGCACCTGGCCGCTGGTGCCCCGCTTCAAGGGCGGCTTGGTCAACGACGCCGCCACCTTCGATTGCCAGCCCTGACGAGGAGCCCCGACATGGCCTTGGACAAACCCTATCTCGACGTGCCCGGCACCACCATCTTCGATGCCGAGCAATCCCGCAAGGGCTACCACCTGAACCAGTTCTGCATGAGCCTGATGAAGGCCGAGAACCGCAAGCGCTTCCTGGCCGATGAACGGGCCTACCTGGACGAGTGGCCCATGACCGAAGAGCAGAAGCTGTCCGTGCTGGCGCGCGACCTGAACCGTTGCATCGCGGCTGGCGGCAACATCTACTTCCTGGCCAAGATCGGCGCCACGGACGGCAAGAGCTTCCAGCAGATGGCCGGTAGCATGACCGGCCTGAGCGAGGACGAGTACCGCGCGATGATGATCGCCGGTGGCCGGCCCGCCAAAGGCAACCGCGTCATCGGGAGCCCGCTGTGACCGGCCCGGCGCAGGCCCACGGCACCGCCCGCATCACGGCCAGTGTCTACACCTCGCATGTGCCGGCCATCGGTGCGGCGCTCGACCTGGGCAAGAGCCACGAGCCCTACTGGCAGAAGGTGTTCGCCGGCTACGAATTCTCCAAGGAGTGGCTCAAGGCGAGCGCACCCGACGTCATCTTCCTGGTCTACAACGACCATGCCAACGCCTTCAGCCTGGACATGATCCCCACCTTCGCGATCGGCACGGCGGCCGAATTCGCCATTGCCGACGAAGGCTGGGGCCCGCGCCCGGTGCCCAAGGTCATCGGGCACCCGGAGTTGGCTGCGCACATCGCGCAGAGCGTGATCCAGGACGACTTCGACCTCACCATTGTCAACAAGATGGACGTCGACCACGGCCTGACCGTGCCGCTGAGCCTGATGTGCGGCCAGGTGGACGCCTGGCCCTGCCCGGTCATCCCGTTTGCCGTGAACGTGGTGCAGTACCCGGTGCCCTCGGGCCGCCGCTGTTACGACCTGGGCCGCGCCATCCGCAAGGCCGTGCACAGCTACGACCAACCCCTGAAGGTGCAGATCTGGGGTACCGGGGGCCTGAGCCATCAGCTCCAGGGGCCGCGTGCCGGCCTCATCAACGCCGAGTTCGACAACGCGTTCCTGGACCGCCTGATCGCCGACCCCGCGGCCCAGGCCGCCGTGCCGCACATCGACTACGTGCGCGAGGCCGGCAGCGAAGGCATCGAGATGGTCATGTGGCTGATCGCCCGCGGGGCCATGGACGACGGCGCGCCCAAGGTCAGCCACCGCTTCTATCACGTGCCCGCATCGAACACGGCCGTCGGCCACCTCATCCTGGAGAACGTATGACCATCCGAGTCGCACTGGCCGGCGCAGGTGCCTTCGGCGTCAAGCACCTGGACGGCATCCGCCTGATCGATGGCGTGGAGGTGGTCTCGCTCATCGGCCGCGAGCTGGACAAGACGCGGGAGGTCGCCGCCAAGTACGGCATCGCCCACGCCGGTACCGAGCTGGCCGAGAGCCTGGCCCTGCCCGAGGTGGACGCGGTCATCCTGTGCACGCCCACGCAAATGCACGCCTCGCAGGCGATGGCCTGCCTGAAGGCCGGCAAGCACGTGCAGGTGGAGATCCCGCTGGCCGACAGCTGGGCCGACGCGCAGGCCGTGGCGGCGCTGGCGTCCCGCAGCGGCCTGGTGGCCATGTGCGGCCACACGCGGCGCTTCAACCCCAGCCACCAGTGGGTGCACCAGAAGATCGCGGCCGGGCAGTTCCACATCCAGCAGATGGACGTGCAGACCTACTTCTTCCGACGCAGCAACATCAATGCCCTGGGCCAGCCCCGAAGCTGGACGGACCACCTGCTGTGGCACCACGCCGCGCACACCGTGGACCTGTTCGCCTACCAGTGCGGCAGCCCCATCGTGCAGGCCAACGCCATTCAAGGGCCGATCCACCCGGCCTTGGGCATCGCCATGGACATGAGCATCCAGCTCAAGGCGGCCAACGGGGCCATCTGCACGCTCAGCCTGAGCTTCAACAACGATGGCCCGCTGGGCACCTTCTTCCGCTACATCGGCGACACCGGCACCTACCTGGCGCGCTACGACGACCTGTACACCGGCAAGGAAGAGAAGCTCGACGTCAGCCAGGTGGCGGTCTCGATGAATGGCATCGAGCTGCAGGACCGCGAGTTCTTTGCCGCGATCCAGCAAGGCCGTGAACCCAATGCCAGCGTGGCGCAGGTGCTTCCCTGCTACCAGGTGCTGCACCAGCTGGAGCAGCAGCTGGCCTGAGTGCGCCGCGCCCTCAGCGGGTGTGCCGGCTGACGGCGTGCATCGCTGTCACGATGTCGCCGGCCGGGGGCAGGGCCGTGGTCCTGTAGGCGAGCTCGACGTGGCGGTCGATGATGAACACCTGGCCGGTGTGGGGGTCGGTCCCCACGGGCCGGCGATCACCCCCGGTGCCCAGCAGGGCGATGATGCGGTCGACGTCGTCGATGCGCGGTACGGCTCCCAGCCAGGCATCGGCCGCCCCGAAGCGGCGCAGCCAGGCGGCGAGTGCCGCCGGTGTGTCGCCCAAGGGGTCGATACTCAGAGAGACGAGCTGCAGCGCGCCGCGGTCCTGCCCCAGCGCCAGCTGGGCCTGCGCGAACAGGGCGCCCTGGATCGGGCAGGTGGCGCTGCACCCCGTGAACATCCACTGCAACGCCGTGGTCCTGCCCCGCAGCAGGGCATCCAGCGTGGTGGCCTGGCCGCGGTGGGTCGCCACGGGCCAGGGGGGGATCGGCCGCGCCGGTTCCACGGGGCCGAAGGGGAAGTGCGCCCGCAGGGGCTCGGCCGGCAGCGCAAGCCCGCGGGCCCAGCCGCCCAGGGCCAGCCCGGCTGCCCCGGATTGGCGCAGCCAGCGGCGGCGGGCCTCGGCGGCGGGCGGCAGCGGGTGGGTTCGGGCGCGCGTCATCGGGTCTGCAGGTACTTCCAGAGTTGCCCGCACTGCGCATCGGAGAGTTGGTAGCGAGGCATGGTGGTGTCGATCATCACCTGGGCCGGGTCGATGCCGGTGCGCAGCAGTGCACACAAGGCCGTTTCGGTGTAACGGCTCGGCGGCCCGCCGCGCCGGGCCCGCCACTGCGTGAGCGAGGTGCCGTCGAGCGCGCGGGCAAAGCGTTCGCCGGACCGCTGGCCAGACACCCCGGGCTCTGGGGCGATGGCCGTTCTCTGCGCCTCATCGTGGCAGTTGCTGCAGCGCCAGGCCAGTGCCGGCAGTGGCAAGGTGTGGCCGACCAGCCGGGCGTCGACCGGTGCGGCTTCTGGGGGTGGCCGTCCCTTGAACAGCGCGTGTCCGGCGAGGACATCGGCGCGCGGCTCTGCCTGCAGCCAGAACACCAGGCCTGCAGCCAGGGTGATGCCCGCCACGGCCAACCACAGGGCGAGGCGATGGCCAATCTGTAAGCGCCTCACGGCCCGGTCAACTGCGCCACGGGCACGATGACGAAGCTGGCCGTGCCCGGCGCCTTCCAGCGCAGCCGCATGGTGGCGGTGCCACTGTTCTCGTAGTACTCCACCACGATGGCCGCTTGCTGGCCAGCGGCCAGCGTGATGGACGGGCTGTTGTCCAGGGTGGTGCTGTGGCCGGTCCAGTCATTGATCACCTGCACGCCGTTGACCCACACCCGTGTGCCGTCGTCGCTTTCGGTTTGCAGCACGTAGGCGCCGGCGGTGGGCGCCACCAGCTTGCCGGTCCAGCGCACGCTGAACCTGTCCGCCCCGATGCCCGTGCCCGGCGAGCCCAGGCCCCAGTTGAAGTCGATGTTCTCGCTGCGCGTGAGCGCCGGCGTGCCGCTGAGCGTGATGTTGTTGAAGTACGTGGCCGTCAGCCCCGTGCCCGGCAGCGCCAGCAGCTGCGCAGCCGGCACGATCGCGAACGTGCTGCTGCCCGGCGTGAGCCAGCGCAGCCGCATGGTCGCCCCTCCGCCGTTCTCGTAGTACTCCACCACGATGTCCACCTGCTGGCCGGCGGCCAGTGTGATGGACGGGCTGTTGTCCAGCGTGGGGCCGTGGTCGGTCCAGTCGTTGATCACCTGCACCCCGTTGACCCACACCCGCGCGCCGTCGTCGCTCTCGGTCTGCAGCACGTACGCGCCGGTGGCCGGGGCCACCAGCCTGCCGGCCCAGCGCACGCTGAACTGGTCCACGCCGACGCCCGTGCCCGGCGAGCCCAGGCCCCAGTTGAAGTCGATGTTCTCGGTGCGCGTGAGTGCGGGCGTGCCGCTGAGCGCGCTGTTGTTGAAGTAGCTGGCCGACAGGCCCTGGCCGGTAGCCGCCGCCGGGGTGGGGTCGGACTCGTCGCCGCCGATCTGGCTGACGTAGCTGGCCAGCAGGGTGACCTGTGCGGCGCTCAGGCTGAGGTTGTTGTGCGCCGAGATGGCCGCCGACAGCGTGGCGGCCGAGCCGTCGTGCAGGTAGGGTGCGGTGGCCCAGGCGTCGCGCAAGGTGGGCGGGTCGATGCCCGGCAGCGGGCCGCCCAGCCGGGAGCCGCTGCTGGGCTTCAAGGTGCCCACGTTCTGCAGTGCCACGGCTCCGCTGGTGGTGAAGGCCGCGGTGCCGTGGCAACCCAGGCACTGGGTCTGGAAGAGGGCCTTGCCGCTGGCAGCCGTGGCCGTGAGGCTGCCGTCGGCGTTGCGCAGCGGCGACAGGTCGAAGCTGGCCAGCGAGCCGACGTAGGCCGCCAGGGCGTCCAGATCGGCACTGAGGCCGGCCTTGCGATCACCCAGGGGTTGGCTGCGGGTGCCGGTGGCGAACTGCGCGTCCGTCATCAGGCCGGTGCCGCCGGCCAGCGTGCGGATCTGGCCCTCGAAGTCCTGCACCTCGTCGAAGTTGGCGCTCCAGTGCAGGTTGCCTTGCGCGCCGGCGCGGCCGCGCAGCGCGATGGTGTTGCGCAGGCCCTCGCCCTGGCCCGTGAAGTCCCACACCCGGCCGTCGTGCCCGCCGTCGCTGTGGCAGCTGGCACAGCTCATGTAGCTGTCGCGTGCCAGGCGGGTGTCGCGGGCATCGTAGAACAGCTGCTTGCCGCGCAGCACCGTGGCGGACAGGCGCTCGGTGGCGGTCGCCGGCACGGTGGTGATGGCGGGTGCCGAGGCCTGGCCGTAGCCAACCAGCGGCAGCAGGTCGATCACGCTCACGCTGCGGCCCATGAAGTTGTGGACGTACAGCTTCAGGCCATCGCTGGAAACTGCCACGCCCTGTGGCGCCAGGCCCACCTCGTAGCGGAACAGCTCGCGCTTACCTGCGGCGTCCAGCACGGCCACCTGGCGGTTGGTCTCCAGCGCGACGAAGAGATAGGCGCCCGTGGGGTGGTAGACGGCCGCGCTGGCGACGCCGGCGTTGTCGTGGTCCACCCGGCCGGACAGGTCTTCGGCGCCGGTGCCCAGGTCGATGCGCGAGCTGATGGCGCGCACGGTGTTCTGGAAGTTCAAGGGATTGCCGTCGCGCAACGTACCGCGCTTGATGTTGTCCTGCTTGGCGGGCACCCAGGCCGTGCGGCCATCGGGCGAGATCGCGGGGGCGCCGAGGTAGTTGGGGATGCCACGGCCCTGGTTCTCGCCGTCGATGCGCTCGCTGTGGCCCAGCACGGTGGTTCGCACCAGGGCCAAGGTGACCGGGTCGATCGCCAGGACCTCAGCGCCCAGGCGGGCGCCGGTGCTGTCGGTGGTGAGCACCGTGGCCGTGCCCTCGCCGGGCAGCGGACGGGTGATGAAGCGGGACAGCAGCAGTTGGCTGCCGGCCGCGTTCATCGCCAGGTGCCGGGGGTTGTCGCCCACGGCCAGCGTGCCCAGCACGGCGCCGCTCGTGCCGTCGAGCTTGACCAACTGGCCCGTGGCCTCCAGTGTCACGAAAGCGGTGCCGTCCGCCGGCGAGAAGACGATGCCGTGCGGCTGAGAGGCGCGCGGCAGGGCGAGGGTCTGCACCACGGCCAGCGTGGTGGGCGAGACGATGCTCAGGGTGGCCGAGCGCTTGTTGGCCACCCAGATGCGTCCATCGTTGGCCCGCGCCACGCTGCGCGGGCCGGTGCCCACGGCGATCTCGGCCAGCCGGGTATTGGTGGCCGTGTCGAACACGCTGACGGAGTCGTTGTCGGGGTTGACCATCCACACCCGGGTCGAGGCGTTCGTGCGCGGCTCCAGCATCAGGCTGGACGAGGCGCGTGCCGGTGCCGCAGCGCCCGTGGGGTACACGGCCTGCAGGAAGCGGTAGACGGCCGTCCGGCCATCCGTCGTGCGGACGCTCAGTGCCACCGTGTAGATGCCCGCTGCGGCATAGGCGTGGCTGGCGGCAGGCGAGGGCGCATAGGCCGTGTCGGACGTGCCGTCCCCGTAATTCCAGCTGAATTGCGCGGTCGCACCCGCTCCCAGCAAGGGCGCGTAGCTGACCGTGCTGCCCGCTGCGCTGACCGGCGCCGGCAGCGACGTGACCTGCGGCACCGGCGCATCCACGACCGTCCAGGTGAAGGCGGTGGAGGCGCTCAAGCCGCCGGCATTGCGGGCGCTGATCACCACGGGGTAGCTGCCGCTGACGGTGGCCGTGCCGGAGATCAGGCCGGTGTCGGGCTGGATGGCCAGTCCGGGCGGCAGCCCTGCGGCCGTGTAGCTCAGCAGATTCCCGTCCGGATCGCGGGCGGCAACGGTCAGCGACAGCGCCGTTCCGACCGTGCCTTGCTGCGGCGGCAAGGCATCGACGGCCGGCGTGTGGAAGACGGCCGTGCTGCCGTAGACCTGCACCTCGGCCAACGACAGGTAATTCTGCGCGGCCAGTTGCACCCGCACGAAGCGGCCGACCGTGCCGAAAGGGATGCCCAGGGTCGGCAGGATCGGTGTCACGCCGACCGAGCGCTTGGCGATGGAGGTGTCGGCCATGAGTTGGTCGTAGCGACGGCCGGTCATGTCGCTGGGCGACACAAACACCGTGAAGTTCGACAGGCGGTCCGAGCAGCAATCGGTCCGGTTCCACAGTTGCACGCGATCGACCAGAATGGACCTTCCCAGGTCCACCTGCCACCAGTCCTGAACGCCGCCGGCCGTGTGCGTGACCGTGCCGGCGACCGCGTCGTCGATGTAGATCCCGTTGGTGTTGCCGTCGGCCGCGTGGGATGGAATGCCGAATCCGTAGACCGATGCCTGCGTGGCCGGCATGCCCTGGGCGAGGTTGGTGGTGGCGGGCGGCGTGCCCGGGTAGAGCCGACTGGCCGGCACCGCCGTGAAGTCGGCGGCACCGGGCGGCTGCCATTGCAGTCGCAGCAATCCCGGACCGCTGGCAGTGAAGTGCTCCACCGTCACGGCATAGCGCCTGCCCGCCACCAGGTTGACCGAAACCGTGTCGGACGTGGCACTGCGGATCGACCAGTTGTCGATGATCAGCCGGCCGTCCAGCCAGACCCGAACGCCGTCGTCGGACACGGTCCGAAACTGGGTCGGCCCGGCCAGCGTGGCCTCGATCAATCCGCTCCAGCGCGCCGAAAACGCGGCGGCGGGCACGCCGGCTCCGGGCCCGCTGTTGCCCCAGTCGAAGTTGGGTGCCTCGGTTCGCTGCAGCAGCACGGTGTCGGTCAGATTGACGTTGCCGAAGTACTGCCCCAGCAGCCCGCTGCCGGTGCCGAGTGGCGTGACGCTGACCAGGAGGTCGGTGCTGGTGCTTCCGGCGCCGTTGGTGGCCAGGATGGTGACTTTGAACATGCCGACGACCTGGGGCGTGCCGCTCAACGTGCCGGTGGCTGGATCGATGGCCAGCCCGGCGGGAAGGCCGGTGGCCGTGAAGCGCAGGGTCCCGCTGGGCGTGCTGGCCACCAGCGGCAGCGTCAGCGATTGGCCCAAGGTCACCGCGGCGTCGCCGGGGTTCTGCAGCACCGGCGCGCCGGCGCTGCTGACCGTGACGATGCGGGCCACCGAGGGCGTGCCCGCGGCGTTGATGGCGAACAGCATCCACTGGCCCGGCAACAGCTCGCCCGGGTTGCTCGGGATCGAGACGAGGTAGCTGTTGGTGCCGTTCGCATTGAAGTTCAGCGACAGGCGACGCTGGTCGTTGTTGACGGTGTGCGTGGTGGCACCCATGCGGATCATGGCGAAGGCAGCCACGGGGTCGCTGGTGCCGACCGCGACGGTGGCGCCGTACGCCACGCTGGCCGGCGCGGTGGCGATCACGGGGCGGGCGGCGGCGCTGCCGTCCGCGTTGTACAGGTAGGGCGGCGACAGGATCTGCATGTCGGCGTGGTCGCCCGCGCAGCCGCACAGTCCGCCGCCGGCAGATACCACGCGGCCATCGGGCAGCAGCATGGCGATGCTGTGGTAGTTGCGCGGCACCTGCATGGCCGGCAGTACCGTGAAGGTCTCGGTGGCCGGATCGAAGATTTCGGCCGGCAGCACCGAATTGGAGTCGCTGAAGAGCTGCCCGAAGGTCTGCCCGCCGACCACCACCACCTGACCGTTGGGCAGCACGACGCTGTTGGCGAACACCCGCGGATAGGCCATGGAGCCGATGCGCCTCGCCACCGGTGTGCCGGTGGTCGTGTCGATGACGAAGGCGTCGGACTTGGCGGAGCTGCCTTCGTAATCGGGAGAGCCGCCCACCGCCAGGATCTTGCCGGCATCGACCATCACGGCGTTGCCGCTCATGCTCGCCGTGTCGTCCGCCCGCGTACCCGCCGGCGTCACGCTGCCCTCGCCGCGCACGTCCAGCCAGTGCATGCTGGGGCTCGGGCCGGCTTGCAGCACGCGTCCGTTGCCCATGGGGATCAGCCACATGTGGTTGTCCGCGCGGTACAGGCCCTCGGAGTCCGACGTCAGCAGGGTGCTGTCGCTGGTCGAGATGCCGGCCAGCGTGCGCCAGCCGCCCGCCGCCGTGTACAGCTCGGCCGGTTTGGGGCCCACCCCGCCGGACCAGGAACCGCCGACCGTCAGCACCGAGCCGTCCGCCAGCGGCACCGAGGCGTTGTAGCCACGCGGCGTGTTCATCATCGCGCCGGATGTCCAGGTGTCGGCCGCGGGGTCATAGAGGCTGGTGGTGCGCTCGTCCACCCCACCGTTGACGAGGATGCGACCGTCGGCCAGGCGCGCGGTGCCCGGGCAGAACATCTCATGCTGGGTTTCGGTGACGTTGCGCAGGCTGGTGTTGCCGCTGGCCGGGTCGTACAGGGCCGACCAGGTCTGCCCGCCTCCACTGAAGGAGTTGGGGTTGCGCCCGGCCCAGAACAGGACCTTCCCGTTGTCGAGCACCGCACCGGAGGCAGGGACGATGGGCAGCCCGATGGTTGCCGACCACTGCGCCTGCGCGGCCTGCTGCGGCGAGATGGCCAAGGCTTGCGCTCGCTCGAGCCTGGCTTGCGGCTTCGCCGGGGCCGCTTCGTCGTCGCCGCTTCCCCCGCAGGAGGCGACCAAGACAACCGCTGCCGCAGCCCATATCGGCCTGAATCCGAACATCACCGCCCCCCGGCTTGCCGGGGGCCGCGGCATCAGGCCGTCGGCATCACCGGATCTTGCGCACGTGGGCCGAAATGTAACAAGAGGTAGGGCCTGCGGGCCATCCCCGAACTGCGGGAGCGGTGCTATCCGCTGCTGCGGCTCGTCCGGGCCTCACACCTCGCGGGTGTCGAACATCAGCAACTCGACGCCGGCCTGCGCGAAGTTGCCCAGGTCGCCCGCCGTGGCGGCCCCCTGGGGCGAGCCCAGGGCGGCCTGGATGGCCGCCATCGAGTCGAAGGTCAGCAGCGCCACAAGGTGCAGGGATTCGCCCTCGGCACCCCCGCCCACCAGCCCGGTGCTGATTTCATACTTGCGCAGGCCCGGCAGGGTCTTGGCCAGCGGCACGTGCTTGGCGTGGTAATAGGCGTCGAAGGCGGCCGGATCGGCAGGCTTCTTGTACAGGGCAATGACTTGGGCCATGGGTACTCCTTGGGGTGACTGGGTGCGGGCTGCGGTACGCAGGGCGGTCGCCCCACGGGCCGAGTCTTCACCCGTGGGCGGAGCCCCGCAACTGGAACAAGCCCGCGGGCTTGCGGCGGTCGATCGCGCTCGCATGCGGGCCAGATGGTCGGGGTGGCGCGCCAGCGCGTCCAGGATGTGTTCGGCCAGGCCGGGTTCGGGGCCGTCGTCGAAGGTGGGCGCCACCCTCAGCGGTGGCGGCCTACTGCTCGACGAAGGCCCGCTCGATGACGTAGTCGCCCGGCGTGGTGGTGTTGCCTTCCTTGAAGCCGCGCTGTTCGAGCATGGCCTTCAGGTCGCGCAGCATGGCGGGGCTGCCGCAGATCATCACGCGGTCATTGGCCGGATCCAGCGGCGGCAGGCCGAGGTCGCTGAAGAGCCTGCCGCTCTCGATGACTTCGGTGATGCGGCCCTGGTGCGCGTAGGGCTCGCGGGTGACCGTGGGGTAGTACTTGAGCTTGCCCGCTACCACCTCGCCCAGCAGTTCGTTTTCGGCCAGGCCGTGCGAAAGCAGTTCGTGGTAGGCCAGCTCGGCCACCAGGCGCACGCCGTGCACCACCACCACCTGCTCGAAGCGGTCGTAGGTCTCGGGGTCGCGCGCCACGCTCAGGAAGGGCGCCAGGCCGGTGCCGGTACCCAGCAGGTACAGGCGCTTGCCGGGCAACAAGTAGTCGATCAGCAGCGTGCCGGTGGGCTTCCTGCCCACGATGACGCTGTCGCCCACCTGGATGTGCTGCAACCGCGAGGTCAGCGGGCCGTCGGGCACCTTGATGCTCAGGAACTCGAGGTGGTCTTCGTAGTTGGCGCTGACGATGCTGTAGGCGCGCAGCAAAGGCTTGCCGTCCACGCGCAGGCCGATCATGGTGAAGTGTCCGTTCGAGAAGCGCAGCGACGGGTCGCGCGTGGTGGTGAAGCTGAACAGGCGGTCGGTCCAGTGGTGGACGCTCAACACGCGTTCTTCGTTGAAGGCGCTCATGCGATAGGGGCTTGCAGCTTGGGGAAAACGAGCCCCAGTTTACTGGCCAGGCCTTGCGCGAAGCTTGTGGCGGGTTGGGGGTGGCCACACGCCCGCAGCGACGGTGGGCGGGTACAGTGCCTGTTTTGAGCCGAGGCGCTGCATGAACCCGACCCCGCGATGGCCCGCATTGGGCGCTTGGACCCGAATCGGCCCCGCCATGCGGCTGGCGTCGATGCTGTGCGGCTTGCTGGCGGCGAGCCTGGCGGGCCCGGTGCACGCGCAGGGCTATCCCTCCAGGCCCATCCGCATCATCGTCGGCTACAGCGCGGGCGGGGCGGTGGACATCATCGCCCGCGCCATCGCCCAGCAGCTTCAAGGCGGCCTGGGCCAGGCCGTGATCGTGGACAACAAGCCCGGCGGCGGCACCAACATCGCCAACCGAGCACTCATCGACAGCCCGCCCGATGGCTACACGCTGATGCTGGTGGCCAACGCCATCGCGGCCAACCCGACGCTCTACCAGCCGGCACCTTACGACCTTGCCAGGGACGTGACGCCCGTGGCGCTGGTGGGCCGCGTGCCCGTGGTGATCGCGGCCAATGCGCAGTCGGAGGTGAACTCCATCGCCAAGCTGGTGTCGATGTCCAAGGCCGCGCCGCGCTCCATCAACTACGGCACCCCGGGCAACGGCTCCACCCCGCACCTGGCGGTGGCACTGTTCGAACGGGCGGCCGGCATCGAACTGACCCACGTGCCCTACAAGGGCGGCGCCCAGGCCCTGAACGATGCCATCGCCGGGCACATCCAGACGGTGGCTGTCAATGCGCTGGAAGTTTTGCCGCAGGCCAAGGCTGGCAAGCTGCGTGTGCTGGCGGTGCTGACCCCCAGCCGCAGCCCCATCTTCCCGGATGTGCCCACCATCGCCGAGTCCGGCTGGCCCGGGTTCGAGGCCTCGGTCTGGTATGGCCTGATCGGGCCGGCCGGGCTGCAGGCGCCGGTGGTCGCGCGGCTGCAGGCCGAGGTCCAGAAGGCCCTGGCCAGCCCCGAGGTGAAGGACCGCCTGGCCGGTGCTGGCGGCGAGGTGCTGCCCGGCTCCACCGAGCGCTTCGCGGCGCTGCTGGCCAGCGAGAAGTCGCGCTACGAAAAGCTGATCCGCGACGCGCGCATCCAGCCGGATTGAGCCTGGTCGCGATGTGGGATGTACCCGTCGTCGGCGGCGGCAATGCGGCCCTGTGTGCAGCCCTCGCCGCCCGCGAGGCCGGGGCCTCGGTGCTGATGCATGACCATCGGCACGGTGTTCGGGCGCGTGGCGGGCGCTTTGGCGGCACAGTCGGGAAGGGCACAGCGTGACGACGCCTGACGCTTTGGTCCGCCGGCCCGCGCTGCCCCTCGATGCCCTCATCCAGGAGGCCGAGGTCGACCGTGCCCTGCAGATCTGCAACGCCTGCCGCTATTGCGAAGGCTTCGGCGCAGTCTTTCCGGCCATGACGCGGCGGCTCGCTTTCCCGCAGGCCGACGTCCACTACCTGGCCAACCTGTGCCACAACTGTGGCGCCTGCCTGCACGCCTGCCAGTACGCGCCGCCGCACGAATTCGCGGTCAACGTGCCGCGGGCCATGGCCCGCGTGCGCGTGCAGACCTGCGCCCGCTACGCCTGGGCCGCCGGCGCGGGGCGGCTGTACCAGCGCAACGGGCTGGTGCTGGCGGTGGCGGCCTGGCTGGGCCTGGCGCTGTTCCTGCTGCTGGCCCTGGTGAGCCGGCCAGCCGGTGGCGCGACGTCGGCACCGGGCAGCTTCTACGCCGTGTTCCCGCACGGGCTGATCGTGGGTCTGTTCGCGCCGGTCTTCGGTCTTGCGGTGCTCAAAGCGCCGGCGAAGCCCTCGGCCAGACCCTCGTCGTCGACCACAAGCCCGGTGCCGGCGGCGTGCTGGGTGCCAACGAACTCGTCAACGCCAAGCCCGACGGCTACACGCTCAGCCAGTTGCCTCAAGGCGTCTTCCGGCTGCCGCACATGCAGAAGGTGGCCTTCGACGTCACCAAGGACTTCACCTGGATCGCCTGCCTGACCGGCTACACCTTCGGCCTCGTGGTGCGATCGGACTCGCCCTTCAGGTCGATCGAGGACGTGGTCGAGTTCGCCAGGGCCAACCCCGACCAGTTCACTTACGGCTCCACCGGCATCGGCACCAGCCCGCACCTGGCCGTGGAAGTGTTCGCCCAGCGCGCGGGCATCAAGCTCACACACGTGCCCTTCAAGGGCAATGCCGACAACATGCAGGCCATCCTGGGCGCCCACACCATGGCCGCCAGCGACGCCACGGTCTGGGCCCCGCACGTGGAGTCCGGCAAGCTGCGCTTGCTGGCCACCTATGGCAGCAAGCGCACCAAGCGCTGGCCCAGCGTGCCCACGCTGGACGAACCGGGCTACCAGACCGTGAGCGACTCGCCCTTCGGCGTCTGCGGGCCCAAGGGCATGGATGCAGGCCTGGTGCGCACCCTTCACGATGCCTTCAGGAAGACCTTGGACGACCCGGCGGTGCAAGCCACCTTCGACAAGTACGACCAGACGGTGATCTGCATGAACACCGAGACCTACACCCAGTTCGCGCGAAACGGCTTCGTGGCAGAGAAAGCGACCATCGAGCGCCTCGGATTGGCCGGAAAAGGCTGACTTTCGTCGTCGAGGGTGTCGCCGGCTTGCGCCTAAACTCCAGGGGCATGTATGCCCTGCGCCGCCACCTTCGCCCGTTGACCTGGATTGCGCTGGTCGCCATCCTGGGGCTGGCGTTGCTGCCGACCCTCTCGCACGCCATGGCCCATGCCGCAGCCCAGGGCCCCGGAGGCTGGGCAGAGGTCTGTACGCAGGAGGGCCCCAGGCGCATCGCGGTGGATGCCGCGGGCAAGTTGATGGACACGGCGATCGAGACCGAGGGCATCGGCGCGAGCGCCGGTACGTCGCACCTGCAGCATTGCCCGCTGTGTGCCCTGTCCCTGGACGCGCCCCTGCTGCCGGCAGCGGCACCGGCCGGCTTGCCGCTGGCCCTGGCCGGCCGTGCGGTACCCGCCGCCTTCCTGCACGCCCCCCGCACGCTGCACGCCTGGCTCAGCGCGCAGCCGCGCGGGCCCCCCGCCTCCGCCTGAACCGCTGCATCGGGTGTTGAGCGCGCCGCCTGCGGGCGGGCGCCTCGCATCCCCATCCCACGTTCAGGCCGGGCCCGCGAGGCTCCGGCATCCAGGAGCTCCTCTTGTCTCACCGTCATCCCACGCGCCGGCGCCGCACGCTGCTGGCCATGGCCGCATCGGCCGCGTTCACCGCGCAAGCCCAGGATCAGACCCAGGTCATCGCGGCCGGCGACAGCACCGCCGTCAAGTCCGGCGGCATCGTCACCATCTTCGGCAGCAGCCTGCCGACGACGCTGCCCACCACCATCCCCACCACGATGGAGAGCATCACGGGCGAGCAGATCGCCCGCGCGCTGAACGCCAACGACAGCGAAGACGCCCTGAAGTACTTCCCCAGCCTGCTGGTACGCAAGCGTTACATCGGCGACTACAACCACGCCATCCTGTCCAGCCGCGCCAGCGGCACCGGCAACAGCGCGCGCTCGGCGGTGTATGCCGACGGCATCTTGTTGTCCAACTACCTGGGCAATGGCGTGGGCGGCCTGAGCTTCCCGCCGCGCTGGGGCATGGTCACGCCCGACGAAATCGAACGGGTCGATGTGATGTATGGCCCCTTCTCGGCCGCCTATCCCGGCAATTCGGTCGGCGCCGTGGTGGTGTACACGACCCGCATGCCCACGGCCTTCGAAGTGACGGCCCGGGCGGGCTTCTCCAGCCAGCCCTTCGACCTCTACAACACCCATGGCACCTTCCGCGCCTGGGAGAGCGGCGCGTCGGTGGGCGACCGGAGCGGTGCGCTGGCCTGGCGGCTGGACTTCAGCCACGCCGACAGCCACGGCCAGCCGCTGACCTTTGCCACGCGGCTGCTGAGTTCCGGCACGGCCAGCACCGCGGGCACGCCGGTGACGGGTGCGGTGCTGGACGCGAACAATACCGGTGCTCCCTTGAGCATCCTGGGAACCGGCACCGAGTACCACAGCAAGCAGGACCACATCAAGGCCAAGCTGGCCTACGACCTCACACCGACCCTGCGGGCCAGCTATCTCTTTGGGCTGTGGCACAACACGTCGGAGAACCGGCCCAGGTCCTACCTCAGCGACGCGACGGGTGCAGCCGTCACCAGCGGGCCGATCAACATCAACGGCCTGGCCTTCACGGGCGGCCAGGCGCTGTCGGGCGCCGACTTCGTGTTGAACAACGAGGACCTCCAGCACACCATGCATGCCTTGGCGCTGAAGAGCCACACGCAGGGGGCTTGGGACTGGGAAGCCGATCTCAGCCTCTATGACTACGGCCGCGACTCCAAGCGTGCCAATGGCAGCGGCAACACCTTGCCCAACGCGGCCAACGGCGGCAGCGGCACGCTGGCCGACGGCAGCGGCACCGGGTGGGTCAACGGGGCCTTGAAGGGCACCTGGCGGCCGCAGGGCAGGGAGGGCGCGCACATCGTCGACTTCGGACTGCAGGACGACCGCTACAAGCTGCGCTACCTCACCACCAATCTGGACAACTGGATCGGCGATGCGGAAGGCCGCCGCCCATTGGCGAGCGGGGCCAGCAACCTCAACGCGAATGTGGCGGGCGATACCGCGTCGCAGAGCCTGTACGGCCAAGATGCCTGGGCCTTCGCGCCCGACTGGAAGGCCGTGCTGGGCTTGCGGGCCGAGCGCTGGCGAGCGCGCAATGGGTTGACCGAGTTCACGTCCACGCCAACGGCGCCCCTGCCGCCGATCGCGTATGCCTCCCGCAGCGAAAGCTACCTCAGCCCCAAGGCCGCGCTGTCCTACCAAGCCAGCAGCGCCCTGGTGCTGAAGTCTTCGCTGGCGCGCGCCGTGCGCATGCCCACGGTGAGTGAGCTGTACGGCGCCACCTCCACCACCAACTCGCAGTACATCAACGACCCGAACCTGCGCCCCGAGAAGTCGTGGACGGCCGAGTTGTCGGCGGAGCAGGACCTGGCGGGCGGCACGTTGCGCGTGACGCTGTTCGCCGAAGACACGCACGACTCTCTGTACTCGCAGACCACGTTCGACGCCGTGGCGAACAAGAACGTGTCGCGCGTGCAGAACATCGACCGCATCGGCACGCAGGGGCTGGAGACGGCCTTCAGCGGGGCCGACGTGGGGCTCAAGGGTCTGGATCTCAGCGGCAGCGTGACCTATGCGAAGTCCCTCAT
Organism: uncultured beta proteobacterium; assembly: GCA_903822435.1. Classification (GTDB taxonomy): domain Bacteria; phylum Pseudomonadota; class Gammaproteobacteria; order Burkholderiales; family Burkholderiaceae_C; genus Rubrivivax. Next base: position 18,717 of record CAIJPE010000217.1, read on the forward strand.
CAAGGCCAACAGCGGGTTCGTACTCACGCCGGGCGATACGCTGGGCAAGTGGCAACCCAACATCCCGCAGTGGCGGGCTTCCGCGCTGGCCAGCTACCGGTTGAGCGAGCCGCTGACGGCCAGCCTCGGTGTGCGCTACAGCGGCCTGCAATACCGCACGCTGAACAACTCGGACGTCAATGACTACACCTACCAGGGCGTGAGCAAGTACCTCACCGCCGACGTGCGCTTGCACGTCCGATTCAACAGGCAATGGACAGCCGCTTTCGGCATCGACAACCTGAACAACGACAAGTTCTGGAACTTCCACCCCTATCCGCAACGCAGTTTCAACGCCGAACTGAGGTTCACCCTATGAACATGAATTCCCGATGCATCACGCAGGCCCTGCTCCTGGCTGCCACGGGCCTTGCAGGCCTTCCGGCCCAGGCCCACGTCACGCTGGACATCGCCGTCGGCCCGGCCGGCAGCACCTTCAAGGCCGCTTTCCGCGTGGGCCACGGTTGCGAGGCCGGCAGCGCCACGCACACGCTGGTGGTGCGCGTGCCGGTCGGCTTCGCCGGTGCCAAGCCGATGCCCAAGGCGGGCTGGGCCATCGAGATCGTTCGCGCGCCGCTGGCCGTACCCTACGAAAGTCACGGCCGCTCCATCACCGAGGATGTGGTGGAGGTGACCTGGCGTGCCACCAGCCGCGAGGCCTGGGTGCAAGACGCCTGGTACGACGAATTCGTGCTGCGCGGCCAGTTGCCCGAGGCCGCGGGCCCGCTGTGGTTCAAGGTTCGCCAGGTCTGCGACAAGGGACAATCGGATTGGGCCGATATCCCTGCCAGCGGCACGAGCACGAAGGGCCTCAAGGCACCTGCGGTGCTGCTGGAAGTCCAGCCGGCGGACCCGCACGCCGGGCACATGCACTGAGCAGACTCGTCCGAGAACATCCACACTGGTCTGGAGACCCCGATGAAGATCCTCGAATGCCTGACGCACGCGCTCTGGGCGATGGCCGCGACCCTGGCGCTCTCGGCCCACGCCCAAACGGCCCCCAAGGTGGAAGCGGCATGGGCGCGGCCCACGGTCGAGGGCCAAGCCGCCGGCGGCGGCTTCCTCAAGATCACCGGCGGGGCCACGGGCGACCGGTTGTTGGGTGCCAGTTCCGGCGTCAGCAAGTCCACCGAACTGCACACCATGGACATGGACGGCAACGTGATGCGCATGCGGCCGATCGAGGCCATCGACATCCCGGCCGGCGGCACGGTCGAGCTCAAGCCCGGTGGCAAGCATGTGATGTTCATGGGCCTGGCGCAGCCCCTGAAGGTCGGCACCACGTTTGCGCTGACCCTGCGTTTCGAGAAGGCGGGTGAGGTGAAGGTGGAGGTGCAGGTGGCGGTGCAGCCTCCAGCGGCGGCCGGCGCGGAGCACAAGCACTGACCGGGACCGCAATCGGGCGGCAACACGCCCTCGACGTGGCCGGCGCTGCTGCGCGGCGATGAAGCTCTGGCGCATCCCGCATCGGGAGGAATTCCCTGGCGCCCGAGGCGGGATTTGCGGCAACCTGCGGGCCAGCGTCGCGCACGCCGGCCGGTCTTTGCCGTACGCCCACGAGGATCCCGTTCCCATGTACCCCTGCCGCTGTTCCGCCCCTGCCCGACGGTACGCCGCAGTGCCCGCGGCCGTGGTCGCTGCACTTGTGGCCGGGCTTGCGGCGGCTTGCCCGACGGCTTGGGCCGAGGAGGCGCCCGGGTCCGTGCAACGCGTCGAGGTGATCGGCACCACCCCCTTGGGTTCCGACGGTGTTCCGCTGTCGAAGACGGCGGCCAACGTGCAGACCTTGAAGGCCCGCGACATCCGGGAGCAGGGCACTTCCAACATCGCCGACCTCCTGAACGACAACATCGGGTCGGTCAGCGTCAGCAACGGCACGGGCAGCGTCTACCAGAACGATGTCAACTACCGCGGTTTCCAGGCAAGTTCGGTCCTGGGCGCTCCAGTGGGGATTTCGGTCTATCTCGACGGCGTTCGGATGAACGAGCCCTTCGGGTCCGGGGTCAACTGGGATCTGATCCCGATGAACGCCATCGCGCGCGTCTCGCTCATCCCCGGTTCCAATCCGATCTTCGGCCTGAACACGCTGGGAGGCTCGATTGTCCTGGCCACGAAGAACGGCAAGGACAGCCCCGAACGGTCACTGAGCCTGGCCCTGGGTTCCTTCAAGCGCCGGGCGCTGTCATTCGAGGCGGGCGGCGTGGTCGATGGGCAGACCGACGCCTTCATCGCCGGCAACTTCGACAGGCAAGACGGTTATCGCCAGCACTCGGGCAGTGAGGTCCAGCAGTTGTACGGCAAGCTCCACTGGCGCGGCAACGGCGGCCAGACCGACTTCCAGATGTCGCTGGCGCTCGCCGACACGCATCTCCGGGGAACGCAGGCCTTGCCGCTGGACATGATGGCCGACCCCCGCTCGGCCTACACCTGGCCCGACAGGACCTCCAACACCCTGGGCTTGCTCAGCCTGAACGGCAGCCAGGCGCTGGCCGGCGGCAGCAGGCTGGTGGGCAACGCCTACTACCGCGGTGCGAGCTCAGCGGTCGTCAACAGCAACGCCGCCCTGGACGACGGCTGCTACGCTGCTGACGGCACGCTGGCCCTCGCCGCTGGGGGTGGTTTCAAGTGCGGCAACAAGGCGCCCGACGGCACCGCCGTCAATTCGATCACCGGGGCGGACGCCCTGGCCCTGGGTTTCGGGCGCTGGACCTCGTCGATCAACACCGGCCTGGTCGATTCATCCATCCACCAGCGCACGGCGGGCGCATCCCTGCAGTGGCTGAACTTCGACAGGCTGCTCGAGAAGGAAAACACCCTCACGCTGGGCGCAAGCCTGGATCGTTCGCAGGTCAACTACTCGCAACAGACGCTGCTCGCGCGCTTGATCGGCTATGAAACGGTGGTCATCCCCAACCAGGAATATGGATTCACCGCCGATGGCCTGGTTCCTTCGGCGGCGAACCGGCCGTCCTTCACCGGCAGCAACGTGCTGTCCCAGGTTGAATTGACTTCCACGACGAAGAACTTCAGCCTGTTCTTCAACGACAAGCTCGACCTGACCGACCAGCTGGGCGTCACCGGCTCGGGCAGCTTCAACCGCACCCAACTCGATCAAGCCGGCCTCAACTCGCAATTCCTGAATGGCGATGGCGGCTACTCCTGGACGGATGCCGTTTCCGGCCTCACGTATTACAACCCGGGCTACGCAACGTCCTACAAGTTCTCGAACAGTGTCGGCGGCACCGTCGCCAGCCCGAATGGCGTGCCTGCCGGCGCACTCGCCGGGCCGGAGTCGAACAGCCTGGCCGGCTCGCACCGCTACCAGCGGTTCAACCCGGCGCTGGGGTTCACCTTCAACCCCCGCCGCACGCTGGGCCTCTTCGGCAACTACAGCGAATCGATGCGCGCCCCCACATCGATCGAGCTGTCCTGTGCCGATCCCGGCAACCCGTGTGCGCTGCCGACCGGCTTCAATGGCGACCCCGACCTCAAGCCCGTGATCGCCCGCACGCTCGAACTCGGCGGGCGTGGCGAACTGGCGCGCCACATCCGCTGGAATGTGGCGGTCTATGCCACCCGACTGCAGGACGACATTCAATTCATTGCGACCTCTTCCACCTATGGCTATTTCGCGAACGTCGGCGACACCGAGCGGCGGGGGCTCGAAGCCGGGATCCAGGCCAGCTTCGACCCGCTGCGCCTGTCCGTGAACATCGGCCACGTCACGGCCTGGTACAAGTCGGCATTCACCACAGCCGCTGGCGAGGACGTGCCGGCAGGCAGCCGCATTCCCGGCATCCCGAGCAACACACTCAAGGTGCGTGCCGCCTACCAGGCCACACCGCAATGGCTCGTCGGCGGCAACGTGGTGGCGGTCAGCAGCCAGTACGCCCATGGCAACGAGAGCAACACCGACCCGGGCGGGGTGGTGCCCGGCTACGCCCTGGCCCATCTGGACCTGCACTATCGCGCCAGCCCGAGCATGGAGTGGAGCGCACGCGTCAGCAACCTCTTCGACCGGCGCTACGCGACCTACGGCCTGTCGGGCATCACCAGCATCTATACCCTGGCCACGCAGTCGTTCTTCACGCCGGCGCCCGGTCGGACCCTCTGGCTGGCCTTGACGTGCAGCCTGGGCGGCTGACCTCCGTGCTGTCACTTCTCGGGGAGCGTTCGCCGTGAGGGCCGAACGGCCTCGCGTTCTGGCCTGCCGGGTCGGCTTGCTAAACTGAAGCGCATGGCGATGGGTCCGGTTTGCAGGCGAGTGGCCCTGGGTGTTCTGGCAGCGACGCCGTGGTGCGTGCGGGCCCAGCCGCGATTTCCGGACCGGGCGATCACCCTCATCGTGCCATTCGCCCCGGGCGGCATTGCCGACCTCATGGCCCGCACCGTGGCCGAGGGCATGGCCCGTAGCCTGGGCCAGCCCGTGGTGGTGGACAACCGGCCGAGCGCGGGCAGCGTGGTGGCCAGTCAGGTCGTGGCCACCGCCCGGCCCGATGGCCACACCCTGCTGCTGATGAGCAACGGGCACGCGGTGAGCGCCGGTCTGATTCGCAGACTGCCCTACGACACCCAGAAGGCCTTTGCGCCCATCACCACGCTGGGATTCTTCGACCTGGGTCTGTTCGTGCCGGCCGGCTCGCGCTTTGCCACGCTGGCCGATGCGCTGGCCTGGGCGCGGGCGCATCCCGGTGGCCTGAAGGTGGGCACCATCGCCGTGGGCAGCACGCAGCACCTGGCGGCCAAGCTCTTCGAGACGGTGGCTGGCGTGGAGCTGCTGCTGGTGCCGTACAAGGGCACCCCCGGGGTGATCACCGCGCTGCTGAGCCGAGAGATCGACCTGGCCTTCGAGATCGTCGGCCCGATGCTGGCCCAGGTGGCCGGCGGCAGCCTGCGGGCGCTGGCAGTCACATCCGGCCAGCGCAACCCGGCGCTGCCGCAGGTGCCCACGGTGCAGCAGGCGGGCGTGGCGGGCTACGACGTGGCCTCGTGGAACGCACTGGCGGCCCCTGCGGGCACGCCCGCCGGGGTGGTGGAGACCCTGGGGCGTGCTGCCCGCGAAGCCCTGGCCGTGCCCGAGACCCGCGACAAGCTCGCCCGCCTGGGCGTGCGGGTACAGGCCGGCACGCCGTCCGAACTGCAGGCCTTGCTGGCCAGCGAGATCGCCCGCTGGGGCCGGGTCATCCGCGCGGCGAAAATCGAACCCGAGTGAACGCCCAGCCGGCTCCGCGCCGGCGGGCATGGCGTCGCCCCCTTGAAATCGCGGCAGCCGACCTCATCGTCACACGGGCGGATTCGTCCGCATGCCGACCTTCCAACTTCCAAGAATTGCCCATGGACAAGCAAACCCTGTCATTCCAGGCCGAGGTCAAGCAGATCCTGCACCTCGTCACGCACTCGCTGTACTCCAACAAGGAGATCTTCCTGCGCGAGTTGGTCTCCAATGCCTCCGACGCCTGCGACAAGCTGCGTTTCGAGGCGCTGGACAACGCGGCGCTGTACGAGGACGCGCCCAATCTGGAAGTCCGTGTGTGGTACGACACCGCGGCCCGCACCATCACGATCCGCGACAACGGCATCGGCATGAGCGCGGAAGAGGCCGTGGCCCACCTGGGCACCATCGCCAAGAGCGGCACGCGCGAGTTCATGTCGCGCCTGGAGGGCGACCAGAAAAAGGACGCCAACCTTATCGGCCAGTTCGGCGTGGGCTTCTACAGCGGCTTCATCGTGGCCGACCGCATGACGGTGGAAACCCGCCGGGCCGGTGCGCCGGCCGACGCAGGCGTGCGCTGGAGCAGCGAAGGCACGGGCGACTTCGAGGTGGAGACCATCACCCGCGCCGAGCGCGGCACCGACGTCATCCTGCACCTGCGCGAGGACGAGAGCGAATTCCTCTCGCTGTGGAAGCTCAAGTCGATCATCAGCAAGTATTCCGACCACATCTCGCTGCCCATCCTGATGCGCCAGCAGAAGTGGGACGAAGAGAAGAAGGAGCAGGTCGACACCGACGAGTGGGAAAAGGTCAACAAGGCCGCCGCCTTGTGGACGCGGAGCAAGAGCGACATCACCGACACCGAATACCAGGACTTCTACAAGCAGATCAGCTATGACCAGGAGCCGCCGCTGGCCTACACGCACAACCGCGTGGAAGGCCGCAGCGAGTACACGCAACTGCTCTACGTGCCGGCCAAGGCGCCCTTCGACCTGTGGAACCGCGACAAGCGCGGTGGTGTCAAGCTCTACGTCAAGCGCGTCTTCATCATGGACGACGCCGAGTCGCTGTTGCCGGTGTACCTGCGCTTCGTCAAGGGCGTGATCGACAGCGCCGACCTGCCGCTGAACGTCAGCCGCGAGTTGCTGCAGGAAAGCCGCGACGTGAAGGCCATCCGCGAAGGCAGCACCAAGCGGGTGCTGAGCATGCTGGAAGACGTGGCGGAAAACCAGAAGGACAAGTACGCCGAGTTCTGGAAGCAGTTCGGCGCCGTCATCAAGGAAGGCGTGGGTGAAGACCACCCGAACCAGGAGCGCCTGGCCAAGCTGCTGCGCTTTGCCAGCACCACGGCCGACGAGGGCGTGAGCTTTGCCGACTACGTGGGCCGCATGCGGGAAGGCCAGGAGCAGATTTTCTACATCACCGCCGACACCCTGGCCGCGGCCAAGAGCAGCCCGCAGCTGGAGATCTTCCGCAAGAAGGGCATCGAGGTGCTGCTCCTCGTGGACCGCGTGGACGAATGGATGCTGCAGCATCTGTACGAGTTCGACGGCAAGGCGCTGCAGAGCGTGGCCAAGGGCGGCGTGGACCTCGGCAAGCTGGAAGACGAGGCCGAGAAGAAGCAGGCCGAGGAAACCGCCGAGGCCTTCAAGCCCGTGCTCGAGCGCCTGAAGGCCGCACTGAAGGACCGCGCCAAGGACGTGCGCACCACCACCCGGCTGGTCGATTCACCGGCCTGCATCGTGGTGGACGAAGGCGACATGAGCTCGCACCTGGCCCGGCTACTCAAGCAGGCCGGCCAGACGGCACCGGGTGCGGGCAGCAGCATGCCCATCCTGGAGGTCAACGCCACCCACGCCCTGCTCAAGCGCCTGGAGTCGGCGCCCGAAGGCGAGCGCTTCGACGACCTGGCCCAGATCGTCTTCGACCAGGCGTTGCTGGCCGAAGGCGGGCAGCTGGAGAACCCGGCGGCCTACGTGCAGCGGGTGAACCGTCTGTTGACCGCGTGAGCGTGGCGGCTCAGGCCGCCATCAGTTCCAGCTGCTCACGCAGCTGGGCCGTCTGCTGCGACCAGTAGGCCGCGCTGCCGAAGAACGGGAAGTTCAACGGGAAGGTGGGGTCGCCCCAGCGCTCGGCCAGCCAGGCGCTGTGTCGCACCATGCGCAAGGTGCGCAAGGGCTCGATCAAGCGGCGCTGGGTGTCGTCGAAGTCGCAGAACTGTTCGTAGCCCTGCAGCAGGTTGTCGAGCTGCCGAGCCATCGTGGCGTGGTCGCCCGAGACCAGCATCCACAGGTCCTGCACGGCGGGGCCTTGCATCGCGTCGTCCAGGTCCACCACGTGCGGCGCACCGTCGCGCCATAGCACGTTGCCCAGGTGGCAATCGCCGTGCAGGCGCAGGGTGGTGATGGGCGCGGCCGCGTCGAAGGCCCGGGCCACCGCGGCCAGGGCCTGTTCGCAAACCGGCAGCCAGGTGGGCATTTGCGTGTCGGGCACGAAGCCGCCATCGACCAGCAGCTTCAGGGCGCGCTGGCCGTCGCGCCGGGGCTCCAGGTGGTGGCGGTGCACGAAGGGCCGCCGCGCACCGACGGCGTGCATGCGCCCGATGAAGCGCCCCAACTGGCGCATGGCGGCCGGGTCTTCCAATTCGGGCTCGCGGCCGGCGCAGCGGCGGGCCACCGTGTAGCGCTGCAAGCCTTCGGGGGTGGTCCGGCAGGCGAGGGTCGGCGGGTCACCCAGCAACTGCAGCCCCGGCTCGATCCCATCGGGTTGCAGCGCCATCGGCGGGATGGCCGGCACTTCGGCCTGGGCAAGCTCCAGCGCAAAGGCGTGCTCTTCGACGATCTGCTCGTGGGTCCACCGGCCGGGCCGATAGAACTTGGCCACCACGGCGGTGCCGTCTTCCAGGAAGACCTGGAAGACGCGGTTCTCGTAGGAGTTGAGTTGCAGCACGCGGCCGTCGCCGTGCAGGCCGACCGCGTCGAGGGCATCCAGGACCTGGCCGGGATCGAGACCGCTGAAATTCAAGGGGATGGTCGACGAGCGAGCGCCGGGGCGCGGTCGCCGAGACTACACCGACTGAGGGCCCCGCAGGCGGTCAATGGCGCAGCGGCGAGACGGGTGTGTCGATCACGATGCCGCCGATGTCGTCGGGCGGGTTGCGGATATCGTTGGCTGCCAGACCCTCGTGCGGCTCGTCGTAGCCATCGGACAAGCTGCCGACGCGCCGCGCAGGCGATACCCCGCTGCTGCGCAGCGTGCCGGCGTCCTGCCAGAGCGTGTTGCGCTCGCGGCGCCGGGCGGCCACGGTGTCGCTCAGGCTTTCGCGGGCCTGGTTGACCATGGTGGCGGCGGCGCTGGTGGGCCGCACCGGCGGCCGCGGCTGCGGCACCAGCAACTGGAGCTCGGGAATGGAGGGCAGTTCATCGGCGGCGCACCGCAGGTAGCGGATGCGGCAGGCTGCCAACACCGATTCCTTGATCTGCAGCGAGCGGCGCGACATCGGACGGTCGGTTTCGAGGTCGATGGCCGCCAGCACGCGTCCGTTGGGGCTGCAGATGGCAAATGAGACGTGGCTCGTGTTGAGCAGTTCGAACCAGAAGCGCACCTCGCGCGGATCGGTGGGCTGGCAAAAGCGGACGATCGGCAACTTGGCCAGCACCACATGGTGGGGCAGCGCCTCGCGCAGTTGGCGGTACACCCGGCGCTCGTCGCTGCCGAAGACCGGCCGTGCCGTCAACGCCCAGTCCGCTGGCAGAGGGCGCCGCTTGTCGCGACCTCTTTTCATCGCCCACACCAATCCCGCCCCCAGCATGAACGCCAGAATCAGACTTGCGAGGTACCAAGGAAATTGCAGTTTCGGCATGCGTGGCCGGGCTTCCTTGTGCCTCTGCACGTGGCCGTGCAGGGCGCTGTTTCATTGAGTGACAGTGATGGTACCTTGACACTTTCACCGCACCGAGTGCCCGAATGCGGGGCGCTCGAATGCGGGCCACCCGTTTGCGGGGCCCCTCAACAGCACGGTCTGGTGCCCGAACCACTCCTGCATCTGCGAGCCCAGTGTGTCGGCCGGCAAAGGCAGCTCGGCGATCACGTCGGGGCCGTCGAAGGCCATCGCGGCGCCGGCGCTTCGGACGATGGCCCGCATGGCGGCGTTGTCGCGGGCCATGTGGATCACCATCCGCTTCATGCCGCGGTTGCGGGCATGCACCACCGCGTGCTCGAACAGGCGTGACCCCAGGCCCTGGCCCCGCAACGCCAGGAGCACCGAGACCCCGAACTCCACCACGCCGCCGGGTGTGTCCGTGGAAGGAGGGAAGGCCAGGTGCACCAGGGCGCCCAGCGATCGTGGCCGGTCCGCGACGCCAAAGATGGCGTCGCGCCCGAAGTCGAGCTCTCCAACGTACTGCCGAACACGATCGTCCGAGACCCTGCAACCGAAACGCAGGACGCGGGCGTCGCTGTCCAGGGCCAGCAGATGCCCGATGATCAGGTCCCGGTGTGGGGTGCCGAGGGTGCAAATGGGTGAGGAACGCATCACGCATGGTAGTGCAGATCAGTGTTTACCCTAATACCCCGCCTAGGCCGTCAAGAGCCAAGAGGCCACCCATCGCGTGGCGTTTTCGGGCTATACTGCAAGGCTGTCCCGATATCGGCCGGGCAGGGCTCTTGCGCTTGAGCATCCAGTTTGAGCTTCAAACAGGTCCGAACACACCGAGAGGCCGCCACACCACAAGCGGCGCCGAGGCTGTGCCCGAACCTGTGCGCCAGAGCCGATCCATCCAGCCGTTGAATCGCGCGCCAATCTGTTCAGAGCAGGCCGGCGCGCCACTGGAAGACCCTCATGAAGACCTTCAGCGCCAAGCCGGCCGAGGTGAAGCACGAGTGGTTTGTGATTGACGCCACCGACAAGGTGCTCGGACGTGTTGCCAGCGAAGCAGCACTCCGTTTGCGCGGAAAGCACAAAGCCATCTACACGCCTCACGTCGATACCGGTGATTTCATCATCGTCGTCAATGCCGACAAGATCCGCGTCACCGGGGCCAAGGCCACCGACAAGATCTACTACCGGCATTCGGGCTACCCGGGTGGCATCTACGCCACGTCCTTCAAGGACATGCAGGCCAAGCACCCCGGCCGCGCCCTCGAAAAGGCGGTCAAGGGCATGTTGCCCAAGGGCCCCCTGGGCTACGCGATGGTGAAGAAGCTCAAGGTGTATGCCGGCGGCGAACACCCGCACGCTGCGCAGCAGCCCAAGCCACTCGAGATCTGAGGACGACGCGATGATTGGACTTTGGAACTACGGTACCGGCCGCCGCAAATCGAGCGTGGCCCGCGTCTTCCTGAAGAAGGGCACCGGCCAGATCGTGGTCAATGGCAAGAGCATTGACGACTACTTCGGCCGCCAGACCTCGATCATGATCGTGCGCCAGCCGCTGCTGCTCACGGGCAACGAAGCCGCCTTCGACATCAAGATCAACGTGCACGGCGGCGGTGAATCCGGCCAGGCCGGTGCCGTGCGCCACGGCATCACCCGTGCGCTGATCGACTACGACACCGCGCTCAAGCCCGACCTGAGCCGCGCCGGCTTCGTCACCCGCGACGCCCGCGAGGTGGAGCGCAAGAAGGTCGGCCTGCACGGCGCCCGCCGTCGCAAGCAGTTCAGCAAGCGGTGAGTTAGCCCCCGGGCTCGCTGGCGCTCGCCGCCCCCCGAGGGGGCCGTCCGCCAGCGGCCCGGCGGAGCCGGTTCCGCGGCGGGAAGCTTGGGCTCCCCGCCGCGGCGCTTTTGGTTTCCCTAATGTCCGTGCTTGCGGGAAGGGGACCGGCGGCGTGGGATGATTGCAAAGGCATTGAACCTGGAGCCCGATATGAACGCCATGGCAGAACCGCTCGCCCCCGTTGCTGACGAAATGCCTCCGCCGCTGATCTTCACCGACAGCGCCGCCGACAAGGTCAAGCAACTGGTCGATGAAGAAGGCAACCCGGAACTCAAGCTGCGCGTCTTCGTGCAGGGTGGGGGCTGCTCGGGTTTCCAGTACGGCTTCACCTTCGACGAAGTCGTCAACGAAGACGACACCCAGATGGCCAAGAACGGCGTCACGCTGCTGATCGACGCCATGAGCCTGCAGTACCTGGGCGGTGCCGAGATCGACTACAAGGACGACCTGCAAGGTGCGCAGTTCGTCATCAAGAACCCCAACGCGACCACCACCTGCGGCTGCGGTTCTTCGTTCTCGGTCTGACCGACCGGATTCAGGCCGCCGGGTAGAGCGCACCGAGCACGCGGGGCCCTCGCGCCCCCGTGACCGACGGCAGGTTGCCCGGCTGGCGGGCCAGGCAGGCACGGGCCAGCCAGGCAAAGGCCAAGGCCTCGACCTGGTCGGGCGGTATGCCCGCCGTTGCCGTGCTGCACACCTGGGTATGGGCCGGTACCCAGTGGGTCAGGCGCCGCATCAGATGTCCGTTGAAGGCGCCCCCCCCACACACGAACAGCGTTGTCGTCCGTGGCGCATGCGCCTTGAGCGAGTCTGCGGCGGTCCGTGCGGTGAATTCCGTCAGCGTGGCCATCACATCCTGCGCGCCAATGCCCGAACCGGCCAGGTGTGCGTCCAGCCAGGCGGGATCGAACAGGTCACGGCCCGTGCTCTTGGGCGGCGGTCGTTGCAGATAGGGCTCCGACAGCAGCCGGGCCAGCAGCACCGCATCGACCACGCCGCCGGCCGCCCAGGCACCATCGGCATCGTGAGGGGTGTTCCGCTGGCGCTGGCACCATGCGTCCATCAGCACGTTCCCCGGCCCGCAGTCGAATCCCCCGATCGGCCCTTCGGCGGGCAGCAGGGTGAGGTTGGCCATGCCGCCGACGTTCAGCACCGCGCGGTGCTGCCCCGCTTGTGCAAACGACACCGCATGAAACGCCGGTACCAGCGGAGCCCCCTCGCCGCCGGCTGCCACGTCGCGGCTGCGGAAGTCGCACACCACGTCGATGCCGCAACACTCGGCCAGCATCGCCCCGTTCAGCAGTTGCACGGTGTAGCCGGTGGCGGTGAACTCGTGCGGGCGGTGACGCACGGTCTGGCCGTGCGCGCCGACGGCGCAGATGTCCCGTGGGACCAGGCCGGCCTGACTCAGCAAGGCCGACACCGCATCGGCGTAGACGGCCGCCAGCCCTTGCGAGGCCAGCGACGCGCGGTGCAGCTCGTTCATGCCCGGGCTGTTGAGCGCCAGGAGCTCGGCGCGCAGGGCGGCTGGAAAGGGACGGTGAAGGTGGACCCTGGCCTGCATCGGATCGGCCCCGGTGCTCTCTGCCAGCACGCCGTCGACGCCGTCGAGCGACGTCCCCGACATCAACCCGATGAACCAGGCCATCGGGCGTGCAGCGCTACTCGGCTCGGACCCGGGTGCCGGCCATCGTCTCGGCGACGTCGAGCTTGGCCTGCGCGCTGCGGACGATCTCGGCGAAGCGGGGGCGCGATGCAGTGTCCAGCGCCAGCGTGTCCGCCGCATGGGCGATCAGCAGCGGGTCCTGGTAGATGCCGCCCACGCGGAACTCGAAATGCAGGTGCGGACCGGTGGCCCAGCCCGTCATGCCCACCGCACCCAGGCGTTGGCCCTGCTCGATGTGCTGGCCTTTCCTGACATCGATGCGGCTGAGGTGCGCGTACAAGGTGCTGCGGCCACTGGCGTGCTTGATCTCGACCAGATTCCCGTAGCCATTCTGGCGGCCGGCGAAGTCGACGGTGCCGTCGCCGACGGCGCGCACCGGCGTGCCGATGGGTGCGCTGTAGTCCACGCCGTTGTGCTTCTGCGGAGTCTGCGTCAAGGGGTGCATGCGCATCGCAAAGCCGGAGGTCACGCGCGAGAACTCGAGCGGGCTGGCCAGGAACGCGCGCCGCTTGCTGCGGCCGTGTGAGTCGAAGTAGGCACCCCGCCCATCGCCGGCGTTGAACCACACCGCGTGGTGAGCACGGCCGCCCGTGACGAACTCCGCCGCCAGCACGCGGCCGGCACCGTCGCCCCAGGGCACGGATTGGCCGTCGGCCGTCAGCGCTTCATAGACGACGCTGAACGTGTCGCCTTTGTGCAATTCGCGGTGGAAGTCGATGTCGGTGGAAAAGATCTCGGACAGCTGTGCGGCCACTTCGTCGGGCAGGCCGGCTTCATCGGTGGCGGCGAACAGCGTGTTGCGGATGGTGCCGCTGGCCAGGCGCGACTGCGTGCCGTACGCCGCCGTCTGGATCTGTGCCTGCCATCGGCCATCGGTGCGCTGCACGACCAGGCGGTTGAATTGCGTCAAGGCGAGTTCGGGACGGTCGCTGGGGAAGCGCGCGACGAGGTCCTGGAGCCGGCCTTCCGAATCGGTGCGAGCCTGCACCATCTTGCCGCCGCGACCGGCCAGCACGGCGCGGGCCGTCGGGTCGGTTCGGAGGAAGCGCGCCACGTCGCTGTCGCTCACGCCCAGGCGGGCCAGGAGGCTCTCGGGCGTGTCGATCGAGCGGGTGATGTCGCTGCGCGTGAGGGTGAAGTCCTGCGCGGCCAATGCGGCCAACTGCGCCGGCATGCCCTCGGGCACGACGGTCTCGGTGACGATGCGCTGGGCGAGTGGTACATCCTGCACCATCGGCGCCACGGCGACGGCGGTGAGGGCAAAGCCGCTCATCGCGACCACGCTGGCTGCGATCAGACCACGACGGTGGCGCTGCCCGAAATCCTGCAGGCCTCTACGGGCGCGTTCGATGGTGGGTTCCAAGGCTCAGAGGATCCAGGCGAGGGCTGAGTGACCGGGAGACGGACTGCACCCGCACACGCCACAACAGGTTTGAGGGCAATCCCGCCAGCACAGGCAAGACCGATGCCAGGTGGGCTGCCCACTAGAATCCAAGACGCGTTCTGGAGCAAAAGTCTGTGCTCTGGCGCGCTTGATCAAGAACTTCGGCGAAGTATAGCCAGCCCGATCCGCCGGGCGGCCTGAAGAGGGACCTTCTTTCTCGTCTTTACCGATTGCTTCCAAAGCTTTCCATTTTTGGCTTGCGCCCGTCCGCGCCCGCCTCCAAACGCTGTCCAATCATCCGATGTCCGAGCCCGCCGCCCCACCGTACCCCGTGACCGACCGCGTTCGCGAGGCCCTGGCCGTTTCGCTGCGAGGCTGCGACGAACTGCTGCCGCAGGCCGAATGGGTCGCCAAGCTGGCCCGGGCTGAAGCCACGGGCCAGCCCTTGCGCATCAAGCTCGGCCTGGATCCGACCGCACCTGACCTCCATATCGGCCATACGGTGGTGCTGAACAAGATGCGCCAGCTGCAGGATCTCGGGCATACCGTGATCTTTCTCATCGGCGACTTCACGTCGATGATCGGCGACCCCTCCGGCCGCAACGCCACGCGGCCACCGCTCACCCGCGAGCAGATCGAGACCAACGCCCAGACCTACTACAAGCAAGCCAGCCTGGTCCTCGACCCCGAGAAAACCGAAATCCGCTACAACAGCGAGTGGAGCGACCCGCTGGGGGCCCGGGGCATGATCCAGCTGGCGGCCCGCTACACCGTGGCACGCATGCTCGAGCGCGACGACTTCACCAAGCGCTACAAGGCGGGCACCCCGATCTCGGTGCACGAGTTGCTCTACCCGCTGATGCAGGGTTACGACTCGGTGGCGCTGAAGAGCGACCTGGAACTCGGCGGCACCGACCAGAAATTCAACCTGCTGGTGGGTCGCACGTTGCAGCAGGAGTACGGCCAGGAGCCGCAGTGCATCCTGACCATGCCGCTGCTCGAAGGCCTGGACGGCGTGGAAAAGATGTCAAAGAGCAAGGGCAACACGGTGGCCATCACTGAGCCCGCCAACACCATGTTCGCCAAGCTGCTGTCGATCAGCGACACCATGATGTGGCGCTACTTCGAGCTGCTGTCCTTCCGCTCGATGGCCGAGATCGGACGGCTGCGCCAGGAAGTGGCCGGTGGCCGCAACCCGAAGGATGCGAAGGTGCTGCTTGCCAAGGAGATCACCGCCCGCTTCCACGATGCGGCCGCTGCCGATGCCGCGGAAGCCGACTTCCAGCGCCGGGCCGCAGGCGGCGTGCCCGACGACATCGAATCGGTGAGCCTGACGGGTGCGCCGATGGCGGTGGGTGCGCTCCTCAAGCAGGCCGGACTGGTGCCATCGACCAGCGAGGCCATGCGCATGATCGAGCAGGGCGGTGTCCGCATCGACGGCGTGATGATCAGCGACAAGACGCTGAAGATCGAAGCCGGGACGTTCGTGCTGCAGGTGGGCAAGCGCAAGTTCGCCCGGGTTCAACTGGGCCCACAAGCCCGGTGATGGAGCCCCCAGGCTCGCTGGCGCTCTCTACCCCCCGAGGGGGCTGAGTGCCGCTGGAGGACCGGCGGAGCCGGGTCCTCGGCGGGAAGCCTGGTAGGGGAGGGCTCGCGTGGTTCGCTGTCCTTCAGTCGGCGTATTGGCCGGCGGCTTTGATGACAGGGCCCCACTTGGCGATTTCGGCCGCGACGAACTTCTTGTGTTCGGCGGGGCTCAGGCGCTCATCGGTGATGACCACGGCGCCCAGCGACTCTTCACGCTTGATGAACTCGGGCTCCTTCAGGGCAGCGCGCAGCGCCGTGTTGAGCTGGTCGATGATGGCCTTGGGCGTGCCGTGGGGCGCGTACAGGCCGTGCCAGATGGTGACGTTGAAGCCCTTCAGGCCCTGCGACTCCAGCGTGGGCAGCTTGGACAGCGCCGGGGTGGTCAGCGGCTTGGCGCTGGTGACGGCGTAGGCACGCACCCGGCCGGATTCGATCTGGCTGCTGGTGTTGGTGGTCTGGTCGCACATCAGATCGACCTGGCCGCCCAGGATGTCGGTCATGGCCGGCGCGGTACCCTTGTACGGCACGGTGGTCATGTCGACGCCCATGGCCTGCTGGAAGAGCAGGCCGCACAGGTGCGAAGCCGCGCCCAGGCCCGCATTGGCCAGGTTGATCTTGCCCTTGTTGCCATCGATCCACTTGCGCAGTTCGGCGAAGTTGGCGGCCGGCAGGGTGGGGCGTCCGATCAGGGTCATCGGCACGTCGTTGATCATGCCGATGTACTCGAAGTCATCGAGCGTCTTGTACGGCAGGTTGCGGTAGAGCGCCGGTGCGGTGGCGATGCCCAGGTGGTGCAGCAGCAGCGTGTAGCCGTCGGGGCTGGACTTGGCCACCCGGGTGGCGCCCAGCGTGCCGCCGGCCCCGCCCACGTTCTCCACGATGATGGTCGTGTTGTTCAGGTGCTTGCGCAGCACTTCACCCAGGTCGCGCGCCACTTTGTCGGTGGGCCCGCCCGCCGCGAAGGGCACCACCAGCGTGATCGACCTGTCGGGGTAGGCTGCAAATGCACTGCCGGCGCCCAGAGCCAGGCACACGGCAGACAGACGACCCAGCCATTGGGACACGGGGGCAAGTTTCATGGAGGCGACTCCGAAGATCTGAGGGTCCGGATCCTAGGCGGACGACCTCGGCCGCTCCTCTCGGGAACTACGTAGTTCCGGGGCCCTGGCCCGCCGCGGGCCGCCAATGACAGCTTACTGATAGCTGCGGGCGTCGTCGATGATCTTGCCGTCGTTGGCCAGCGTGCCCGGGGTTACCACCTGCACGGCGCTGCGCAGCTTGGTCACATCGCGCACGCTGCCGGCCACAGCCTCGGCCAGCCCGTCGGCTGCCTGGGCGCACTCCACGTGCAGCGTCATCCGGTCGTTGGCCATCTCGCCTTCGACCACCAGCCGGGCGCGGCCGATCTCGGGGTGGCGCTTGAGCACCTCGGCGATCTGGCCCGGGTGCACGAACATGCCGCGCACCTTGGTGGTCTGGTCGGCCCGGCCCATCCAGCCCTTGATGCGGGTGTTGGTGCGGCCCGTGGGGCAGGTGCCGGCCAGCACGGCCGACAGATCGCCGGTGGCAAAGCGCACCAGGGGGTAATCGGGGTTGAGCACCGTGACGAGTACCTCGCCCACCTCGCCGGCAGGCACCGGGTCACCGGTTCCGGGTCGCACGATCTCCACGATCACGCCCTCGTCCAGCACGAGGCCCTCGCGGGCCGATGTCTCGTATGCGATGACCCCCACGTCGGCCGTGGCGTACGCCTGGTAGCCGGCCACGCCGCGCGCTTTCAGCCAGTCGCGCAGCGAGGGCGGGAAGGCCTCGCCGCTGACCAGCGCCTTCTTCAGGCTGGGCAGCGCCACACCGGTCTCGGCGGCCTTCTCCAGCGCGATGCGCAGGAAGCTGGGCGTGCCGGCATAGCCGTCGGGCCGCAGGTCGCTCATGGCCTGCAACTGCAATTCGGTGTTGCCCACGCCGCCGGGGAACACCGTGCAGCCCAGGGCCTGCGCGCCGCTGTCCATGATCCAGCCGCCCGAGGTCAGGTGGTAGCTGAAGCTGTTGTGAACCAGGTCGCCGGCCCGGAAGCCCGCCGCAAACAGCGCCCGCGCCGCGCGCCAGTAGTCCCGGCCGGTGCCTTCGGGCTCGTAGATGGGGCCGGGCGACTGGTACACCCGCTGGGCCCGCCGCGCCGATTGTTGCGCCCGCCAGCCGATGGCCGAAAAGCCGCCCAAGGGGTCGCTGCCGCGCTGGGCCTGCTGGGCCTGCAGCACATCGCCCTTGCGGGTGACGGGCAACCGCGCCAGGGCCTTTCGCGATTGCACCGCGTCGGCGTCGACACCGGCCAGCCGCACCGCCAGCGCAGGCACGGCCTGTGCCGCGCGCAGCTGCGCCGGCAGGGCGGCCATCAGCGCGGATTCACGCAGCGCGGGCTCGCGGGTCTCCAGCTCGTCGTGAAATTCGGGTGTCATGGGTGCACTCCCCCTCGTCGATGGATCTTCCGGCCTGGCTGCGACATCAATCCTCCTGTTGCCAGCGTTCCAGGCGTTTGCGGACCTCGTCGACCAGCTTGCGCACGTCGCCCGCGGAGCGCAGCACGCGCGCATCCCACTCGGGCGTCAGCGCCAGCTTGCGCGCCAGCCGGGCCGAAATGGCGCCGCCGTCCGCGGTCAGTTCCACCACCCGCCGCCCGCGCAACTCCAACCCGTTGCCCCGCTCGGCCAGCTTCAGGTCGCGCAAGCTGCGCCGCAGCGTCACCAGTGCCTCCTCCGCCTTGAAAGGCGGCGGTGCGAAGCCGAAATCGTCGTCGCTCATGACAACCACCTCTTCCGACGCTTGTAGCTCTTGACGTCGCGAAAGCTCGTGCGGTCGCCGCCGCCCATGCCCAGGTAGAACTCCTTGACGTCCTCGTTCTCTCGCAGGTCCTTGGCGGCGCCGTCCATGACGATGCGTCCGCTCTCCAGGATGTAGCCGTGGTCGGCATAGCGCAACGCCATGTGGGTGTTCTGCTCGGCCAGCAGGAAGGTGACCTTCTCGCGCTGGTTGAGATCCTTCACGATCTCGAACACCTCTTCGACGATCTGCGGCGCCAGACCCATGCTGGGCTCGTCCAGCAGCACCATCCTCGGGTTGGCCATCAGCGCACGGCCGATGGCGCACATCTGCTGCTCGCCGCCGCTGGTGTAGGCGGCCTGCGAGGTGCGCCGCGTCTTCAACCGCGGGAAGTAGTTGTAGACCTTCTCCAGCGTGGCCGCCACTGCGGCGCGCCCGTCCTTGCGCGTGTACGCCCCGGTCATGAGGTTGTCCTCGATGCTCAGGTGCGCAAAGCAGTGCCGGCCTTCCATCACCTGGACCACGCCTCGGTCGACCATCTGCGAGGTGCTGAGCTTCTCGATGCGCTCGCCGCGCAGCTCGATGCTGCCCTTGGTGACCTCGCCGCGCTCGCCGGCCAGCAGGTTGCTCACCGCACGCAAGGTGGTGGTCTTGCCGGCGCCGTTGCCGCCCAGCAGGGCCACCACGCCGCCTTCGGGCACCTGCAGGCTCACGCCCTTGAGCACCAGGATGACATGGTTGTAGATGACCTCGATGCCGTTGACGTTGAGCAGGGGCGTGGTCATTTCGTAGCCTTGTTCATTGCGCTTGCATCGCGCGCCCCCGGTCAAGCAAACGCCGCGGATCCGGCTGTGCCGGTCCGCTGGGGTTGCGCCCTTGAGGGGGAAGCGGCGCAGCCGCTTCGGAGGTGGGTCACGACTGGCAATCCTCAGGCGTACGCCGCGTCAGCTTCTTGTCCGCCGCGTACTTGTCCGCCGCCGCCTTGGCCATCGGCTTGATGATCTGGCTGTCGGCCTCGTACCACTCGGGCAGGATGTTCCACTTGCTGCCATCCCAGGTCTGAATCCGAGCCCAGCTCGAGCCCATGTGGTCCAGGCAGGAGGTGCTGATCGGCCGCATCACGCCGGCAAAGCCGAGCGCGTCGATCTTCTTCTGGTCCAGCGCCAGGTTCTCCAGGCCCCAGCGAACCTGATCGCCCGTCATGACCTTGCCCTTGCCGAAGCGCTCCTGCGCGCGGCGCACGGCCTCGACGCCCATCATCTGAATGATCAGGCCGCGGGTGTACAGCACGCTGCCCACCTCGTCGCGCGGGCCGGTTCCCTGGCCCTTGTCGTGGACGTACTTCAGGATGTCCTGGATGACCTTGGGCGAGGTGCCCGATGGATTCAGCGCCAGCGCGTTGTAGCCCTTGGCCCCTTCACCCACGTCGCGCACGTCCGGCTCGGCACCGGCCCACCACACGCCGTACATCTTGTCGCGCGGGTAGCCGGTGGCTTGCGCTTCCTTCAGCGCGGTGCTGTTCATCACGCCCCAGCCCCACAGCAGCACGTAGTCCGGGCGGTTCTGCCGCACCTGCAGCCAGGCGCTCTTCTGCTCCACGCCGGGCGGCGTGACGGGGATCTTCACCAGCTCGAACCCGTGCATCTTCGCGCGCTCGTCCAGCAGCGCCATCGGCTCGCGGCCGAAGGGCGAGTCGTGATAGACGATGGCGATCTTCTTGCCCTTGAGCTTGTCCAGCCCGCCTTCCTTCTTGCCGATGTGCTGTATGAGGATGTCGGCGGCTGTCCAGTAGCTGCCCATCAGCGGGAAATTCCACTTGAACACGCCGCCGTCCTGGCTGGCCGCCAGGCCGTAGCCCAGCGTGATCAGCGGAATCTTGTCAGCCGCCGCGCGGTCGGTCAGCGCGAAGGTGATGCCGGTGGCCTGCGGGTCGAAGAGCGTGGCGCCCTTGCCCTTCAGCCGCTCATAGCATTCCACGCCCTTGTCGGTGGCGGCGTAGGTGGTCTCGCATTCCTCGAAGGTGATCTTCACGCCGTTGATGCCGCCATCACGCGCGTTGATCATCTTGATGTAGTCCTGCTTGCCGTTGGCCCACGGCGTGCCGTTGGGCGCATAGGCCCCCGTGCGGTACACCAGCAAGGGGAAAAATTGCTCCTTGGCCTGCGCGAAGGCGGACAGGGCAGACAGCATCGTGGCACCCACGAGGGCTGCCGCAGCGAGTGTTTTCGTGGCGATGTGCATGAGGGTCTCCGTCGGTTCGTGATGACTGCTAATGGGGGAAAGGCCAAAGACGCAGCTTTTCTTTGGCCGTGCTCCACAGGCGGGCGATGCCATGGGGTTCGACGATCAGGAAGAAGACGATCAGCCCGCCGAAGATCATGAAGGTGAGGTGCGCGGCAAGGGCCGTGTCGATGGGGATGCCGAACCAGTAGGGCAGGCCGTCCAGGATGATGGGCAGCACCACGATGAAGGCCGCGCCGAAGAAGCTGCCCATGATCGAGCCCAGCCCGCCGATGATCACCATGAACAACAGGTCGAAGCTGCGGTTCAGGTTGAAGGCCGCCGGCTCCCACGAGCCCAGGTGGATGAAGCCCCACAGGGCCCCCGCCACGCCCACGATGAAGCTGCTGACCGCAAAGGCGCTGAGCTTGGCGTAGACGGGCCGGATGCCGATGACCGCCGCGGCCACGTCCATGTCGCGGATGGCCATCCACTCGCGGCCGATGTGGCTGCGAACGAGGTTCTTGGCCAAGAGGCCGAAGACCGCGAGAAAGCAAAGGCAGAACAGGTACTTCTGCACCGGCGTCTCGATGGGAATGCCCAGCACGTTCAGGCCGGCCACGCTGACCGAGCCCGAGGACGAATCGTTGGTCACCCACTTCAGGCGCAGGCAGGCCCAGTCGACGAAGAACTGCGCGGCCAGCGTGGCGACGGCCAGGTACAGCCCCTTGATGCGCAGGCTGGGGATGCCGAAGAGCACCCCCACCGCCGTGGCGCAGCCGCCGCCCACCAGCATCGACGCGATCAGCGGCATGCCCGGGATGCGCGCATGGCAGTTGTAGGCCGCGTAGGCCCCCACGGCCATGAAAGCACCCGTGCCCAGCGAGATCTGCCCGCAATAGCCCACCAGGATGTTCAGGCCCAGCGCCGCCAGAGACAGGATCAGGAAGGGGATGAGCACCGCGCGGAAGAGGTACTCCGGCGCCAGCAGCGGAACCGCCACGAAGGCGACCGCAAGCAGCAGCGCGATGGCCCACCGGTCCTGCAGGATCGGGAAGATCTGCAGATCCGACTTGTAGCTCGTCTTGAACTGGCCGTTTTCTCTATAGAGCACGAAGGAGCCTCACGACAAGTTGGCACCGCGGTGCCATGGCCGACCCAGCTTCCCGCCATGGAACCGGCTCCGCCGGGCCATGGGCGGACGGCCCCTTCGGGGGGTAGCGAGCGCAAGCGAGCTTGGGGGCTCCACCACTACACCCGATCGATGATCTTCTCGCCGAACATGCCCTGCGGCCGGATCAGCAGGAACGCCAGGGCCAGCGCATAGGCAAACCACGTCTCGATGCCGCCGCCGAAGTAGGGGCCGATGAAGACCTCGGACAGCTTCTCGCCCACGCCGATGACCAGGCCGCCGATGATGGCCCCGGGTACCGAAGTCAGGCCGCCCAGGATCACCACGGGCAGCGCCTTCAAGGCCACCTGTGCCAGGCTGAACTGCACGCCGAGCTTGCTGCCCCAGATGACCCCGGCCACCAGCGCCGCGAAGCCCGCCACGCTCCACACGATGAACCAGATGCGGTTCAGTGGGATGCCGATGGACTGCGCGGCCTGGTGGTCGTCGGCCACGGCGCGCAGGGCCCGGCCGGTGGCCGTCTTCTGGAAGAACAGGCTCAGGCCGGCCACCAGCGCCGCCGCGATCAGGGCCGCGTAGAGGTCTTCCTTGTTCAGCAGTATGCCGCCGGGGAAGGTGCTTTCGAACAGGAACATCGGGTCCTTGGGCAGGCCCACGTCGATCTTGTAGATGTCGCTGCCGAACAGCGTCTGGCCGAAGCCGTCCAGGAAATAGGCGATGCCCAGCGTGGCCATCAGCAGCGCGATGCCTTCCTGGTTGACGAGCTTGCTGAGCACCAGCCGCTGGATCACCCAGGCCACCGCCACCATGACCGCCATGGCGCCCAGGAAGGCCAGCACGTTGGCCAGCACCGGGTTGCTGAAGCCCAGCAGCCTGGGGAACCACGTGGAGAAGCGCGCCATGGCCAGCGCCGCGAACAGCACCATCGCCCCTTGCGCGAAATTGAAGACGCCGCTGGCCTTGTAGATGAGCACGAAGCCCAAGGCCACGAGCGAATACAGCATGCCCGTCATCAGGCCGCCGATCAGCGTCTCTAGAAAATTTCCCATGGGGTGGTCTCGTGCTCCGGTCTGCGCAGGCGGCTAGTGGCTCGTGCCCAGATAGGCGCTGATCACATCGGGGTTGGCGCGTACCTCGGCCGGGGTGCCGTCGCCGATCTTCTTGCCGTAGTCGAGCACCACCACGCGGTCGCTGATGTCCATCACCACGCCCATGTCGTGCTCGATCAGCACGATGGTCGTGCCGTACTCGTCGTTGACGTCCAGGATGAAGCGGCACATGTCCTGTTTCTCTTCGACGTTCATGCCGGCCATCGGCTCGTCCAGCAGCAGCACCTGCGGCTCCAGGGCCAGCGCACGCCCCAGGTCGACGCGTTTCTGCAGGCCATAGGGCAGCCTGCCGACGGCTGTCTTGCGGTAGGCCTGGATCTCCAGGAAGTCGATGATCTTCTCGACGAAGGCGCGGTGTTCGGTCTCTTCGCGCTCGGCCTTGCCCCACCGGATGGCCTGCTGGAAAATGTTGGCCTTCATGCGCAGGTTGCGCCCGCTCATGATGTTGTCCAGCACGCTCATGCCCTTGAACAGCGCCAGGTTCTGGAAGGTGCGGGCCACGCCCATCTCGGCCACCTGCCGGCTGTTCATGTGGCCGAAGGTCTGGCCGCGGAAGGTGATGCTGCCCTCCTGGGGCGCATAGACGCCGTTGATGCAGTTGAGCATGCTGCTCTTGCCCGCGCCGTTGGGCCCGATGATGGCGCGCAGCTCGTGTTCACGCACGTTGAAGCTGATGTCGGTCAGGGCCTTGACGCCGCCGAAGCGCAGGCTGATGTTCTTGACGTCCAGGATCACCTCGCCGACGTCTCGGCCTTTCTGGGTCTCGCTCATGCCGCCGCCTTCACGGGTGCAAAGGTGCTTGCATCCACGATCTTCAATGTCGCCGACACACTGCCGCTGCGACCGTCCTCGAATTTCACGGCGGTTTCGATGAACTGCTCGGTCTTGCCGCCGTACAGGGCGTCCACCAGCACCTTGTACTTGTCGCCGATGGCGCCGCGGCGGACCTTGCGGGTGCGGGTCAGCTCGCCGTCGTCGGCGTCCAGTTCCTTGTGCAGCACCAGGAAGCGGCTGATCTGGCTGCCGGCCAGCAGGGTGTCGGCGGCCAGGTCGGCATTGACCTTCTGCACGCAGTCCTTGATGAGCTCCAGCACTTCGGGCTTGGCCGCCAGGTCGGTGTAGCCGGCATAGGGCAGGTTGCGGCGCTCGGCCCAGTTGCCCACGGCCTCGAAGTCGATGTTCAGGAAGGCACAGACCTTCTCGCGCTGGTCGCCGAAAGCCACGGCCTCCTTGATGAAGGGGAAGAACTTGAGCTTGTTCTCGACGTACTTGGGCGCGAACATCGCGCCGTCGAAAGGGCCGCCCTGGGGGTCGTGCAGGCGGCCCACGTCCTTGGCCCTGTCGATGATCTTCAGGTGTCCGCCGGCGGCCAGGAAACCGGCGTCGCCCGTGCGGTACCAGCCGTCGGCGCTCAACACCTCGGCCGTGGCCGCCGCGTTCTTGTAGTAGCCCTTCAGCAGGCCGGGGCTGCGCACGAGGATCTCGCCGTTGTCGGCCACCTTGATTTCCACGCCCTCGATCGGCACGCCCACCGTGTCGGCGCGCGCCTCGTGGTCAGGCTGCAGGCACACGAAGACGGCCGTCTCGGTGGAGCCGTACAGCTGCTTGAGGTTGATGCCGATGGAGCGGTAGAAGGTGAACAGGTCGGGGCCGATGGCCTCGCCGGCGGTGTAGGCCACGCGCACCCGGGACAACCCCAGCGTGTTGCGCAGCGGGCCGTAGATGAGCAGGTCGCCCAACCGGTAAGCCAGCCGGTCGGCCATGCCCACGGGCTTGCCGTCCATGAGCGGCGGGCCCACGCGGCGAGCCAGGGCCATGCAGCGGTCGAAGAGCCAGCGCTTGAGGCGGCCGGCGTCTTCCATGCGGATCATCACCGTGGTCAGCAGGCTTTCGAAGATGCGGGGCGGCGCGAAGTAGTAAGTCGGGCCGATCTCCTTCAGGTCGATGGTGACCGTGGAGGCCGACTCCGGGCAGTTGACCACGTAGCCGCAGGCCAGCCACTGCGCGTAGCTGAAGATGTTCTGGCCGATCCAGGCCAGCGGCATGTAGGCCAGCACTTCTTCGGCCGCGGTGAGCTTGTCGAAGCTGGCGCCGGCGCGGGCTCGATTGAGCAGGGTATCGTGCGTGTGCACCACGCCCTTGGGGTTGCCGGTGGTGCCGCTGGTGAAGAACATCGCCGCCACGTCGCCGGGCTGGCAGCGGGCGACCTCGGCGTCGAAGAGCTGGGCATTGGAAGCATCGTGCGACTGGCCCGCGGCCACCAGCGCGTCCAGCGCCTCCAGCCCGGCTTCGCTGTAGTTGCGCAGGCCGCGTGGGTCGTCGTACCAGATGCGGGCCAGGGAGGGGCATTGCGCCCGCAGCTCCAGCATCTTGTCGACCTGCTCCTGGTCTTCGACGATGGCGTAGCCGACCTCGGCGTTGTTGATCGGGAAGGCGTATTCCGCGGCCGCCGCATCCTGGTAGAGCGGCACCGGCACGGCACCCAGCGCCTGCACGGCCAGCATGCTGGCGTACAGGCGCGGCCGGTTTTCGCCCACGATCACCACGTGGTCGTCGCGCTTGAGGCCCGCTGCATGCAGCCCGCAGGCCAGCCGCCGCACCATCAGCGCCAGGTCGGCCCAGGGGGTGGTCTGCCAGATGCCGTACACCTTCTCGCGCAGCGCCGGGGCCGTGGGCCGCTGCCGTGCGTGTTCGAGCATCAGGCTGGGAAAGGTGGCAGACACGGTGGTCTTGGCTCCTTGGGGCGGGTGGCCCGATTCTGGGCGGGACTTTGACGCCAGGATGTCGTTGTGACGACAATCTGCGGGTTCGCGCTGACAGGCATTTCCCTAGAACCGACCGGCCATGCCCACCCACGTGCTCCCTTCGACCTCACAGGCGGCGGCCGTGTCGGCTTCGCGTTCGCGGGCGGCGGCGTCAGGCGACCTGCCGCACATCCCCTGGCTCGACCGGCTGGACGACCTGGAGCGGGCCCGGGTGCTGGCGGACCTGCGCGTGGTGACGGTGCAGCCCGGCGAGATCGTGTGCCGCATGGGGCGCCCGGTGACCTACTGGTTCGGCGTGCTCGACGGCCTGCTGAAGATGAGCAACGACAGTGCCCAGGGCAACGGCCTGGGCATGCCCATCACTTTCACGGGCGTGCCTTCCGGCGGCTGGTTCGGCGAGGGCACCGTGCTGAAAATGGAGCCCTACCGCTACAACATCCAGGCGCTGCGCAAGAGCGTGGTGGCCGGCATCACGGCCGAGACCTTCCTGTGGCTGCTGGGCCGCAGCATCCGCTTCAACCGCTTCGTGATGAACCAGCTCAACGAGCGGCTGGGACAGTTCATCGCCGCCCGCGAGATCGACCGCCTGACCCACCCCGACGAACGCGTCGCGCGCAGCCTGGCGGCACTCTTCCACCCCGTGCTGTACCCCGGCGTGGGCGAGGTGCTGCGCATCACCCAGCAGGAACTGGGCTACCTGGTGGGCCTGTCGCGCCAGCGCGTGAACCGTGCCCTGGTCGCCCTTCAGCAGGCCGGGGTGGTGCGGGTGGAGTACGGCGGGGTGCGGGTGCTGTCGCTGGGCGGCTTGCGCTGCTACCGGGCCGACTGACGGTGCGCCACGGGCATGGCGGGCAACCCCGCGCCAGGGCCTTGCTCAGCCCGCGCGGCGGAGGCGCGCCACCAGGGCGGCGCCACCGCACAGCATCAGCGCCCAGGTGGCGGGCTCGGGTACGGCCGACACGCTCAGGCTGAGGTTGTCGATGGCCAGGCCGTGGTCGTTGCCGACATCGTTGGTCTCGATCCAGCGCACCCACAGCGTGTCGCCGGAGGCCCAGGCGGTGTTGACGATGCCGCCCCGGCTGGCCACCTTGCCGGCTGCGTTGCCATCCACGGCTGCGGCAGTCGATCCGGTGACCGGCGAAGCCCAGTCGAAACGGCCGCCCGGCTGCGCCCAACTGCCGACCGCAGCGAAGCTTGCGCCGAAGCCGTATTGCAGCACCATGGATTGCGCCGATGTGTTGCCGCCATTGCGCCACTGCTCGCCGTCGAAGGCCAGGCTGAAGCCCGACAGGGCGTTGCCCGTGCCGTTGGTGAAGGCCACCGCGATGTAGCCCGCCACGGCGCCGCTGAGCGGCGAGCCGAAGTAAGAGCCGCCCGATCCCGTGCCGCCCAGGGCGCGGTCGCTGGAACCAACGGTGCCGAAACTGTAGAAGCTGCCGGTGTTGCTGCTGCCGTCGCCGGTGGCATAGCTGGGCACGGTCGTGCCGGCGGCGGTGAACAGGCTCCAGCCGGCCAGCGTGCTGTCGTTGAACCAGTTCGGCGTGCCACTGGCGGCCAGGGTGTCGAAGTTCTGCGCGTAGCTGAACGCCGGGGACGATACGTTGATTGCGGCATGCGCCGGCAGCAGGGCCATGGCGGCAGCGGCAGCGCACAGGTTTCGAACGGCCATGATCGGGCTTCCTCAGGCTGAGTGGGATGCGATGCAGCCTAGGCCCGGCGTGTGACGCCGTGCCGGTGCGAACCCATGCCGTTCGGCACATCGTGCCAGCGTGAGGGGAACGAAGTCGCCCTAAACTGGGTCGATGCCTTCTGCCGTCATTTTTCCTCGATCTCGCCCATGACCTCATCCTGGTTCCGCGCCCTGTTCTTTGCCCTGATCTGCACGGCGGCCATGGCGCAGCCCGGCCCCGGGCCGAAGGTTGCCGCGGCCCTGGCCCCCACCGCCAGCGTGGAGGGCATCACCGAGTACCGCCTGCCCAACGGGTTGCAGGTGCTGCTGGTGCCCGACGACGCCAAGCCCACCACCACGGTGAACATGACCTACCACGTCGGGTCGCGCCAGGAGAACTACGGCGAGACCGGCATGGCCCACTTGCTGGAGCACATGCTCTTCAAGGGCACGCCGACCACGCGCGACGTGTGGGCCGAGTTCAACAAGCGCGGCATGCGGCCCAACGGCAGCACCTCGTACGACCGCACCAACTACTTCGCCAGCTTTGCCGCCAACGACGACACCCTGCGCTGGTATTTGAGCTGGCAGGCCGACGCCATGGTGCACAGCCTGATCGCGCGCAGCGACCTGGACACCGAGATGACCGTGGTGCGCAATGAGTTCGAGGCCGGCGAGAACAACCCGGGCTCGGTGCTGATGCAGCAGACGCTGGCGGCCATGTACCAGTGGCACAACTACGGCAAGGCCACCATCGGCGCGCGCAGCGACATCGAGAACGTCGACATCCCGCGCCTGCAGGCTTTCTACCGTCAGTACTACCAGCCCGACAACGCCACGCTCATCGTGGCCGGCAAGTTCGATCCGCAAAAGGTGCTGGCCTGGGTGCAGGAGTTCTTCGGCCCCCTGCCCAAGCCCACGCGCGTCATCCCGGCCACCTACACGCAGGAGCCCGTGCAGGACGGCGAGCGCCTGGTCACGCTGCGCCGCGTGGGCGGCACGCCGCTGATCTACATGGCCTACCACATGCCAGCAGGGTCCGACCCCGACTTCGCCGCGGTGGAGATGCTCGCCATCATCCTGGGCGACACCCCGGCGGGCCGGCTTCACAAACGCCTGGTCGAGAAGCAGCTGGCGGCGCAGACCTTTGCGGGCCCCGAATCGCTGGCCGAACCGGGCCAGCTGATCCTGGGCGCCTCGCTGGCGCCGGGCCAGGACGTCGAGAAGGCACGCACCGAGATGGCAGCCGCCGTCGATTCCCTCTTCAGCAGCCCCATCACGGCCGAAGAGCTGGAGCGCGCCCGCACCATGTGGCTCAACGAATGGGAGCTCGGCTTCACCGACCCCGAGCGGGTGGGCGTGCAGCTGTCCGAGGCCATCGGCACCGGCGACTGGCGCCTGTTCTTCCTGCAACGCGACCAGGTGCGCAAGCTCGCCCTGGCCGACGTGCAGCGCGTGGCCGCTGCCTGGCTGCGCAAGGACAACCGCACCGTGGGCATCTACCTGCCCACGGCCACGCCCGAGCGCGCCCCGCTGGGCCGGCGCGTGGACGTGGCCGCGCTGGTCAAGGGCTACCGCGGTGACCCCGTGGCGGTGCAGGCCGAGGCCTTCGACCCCACGCCGGCCAACCTGGACGCCCGCACCCAGCTCAGCAGCCTCAACGAAGGCCCGGGCAGACCCGGCGTGCGCATCGCCCTGCTGCCCAAGGGCACGCGCGGCGGCGTGGTGCATGCCCGGCTGCGCCTGCGCTACGGCAATGAGCAGAGCCTGCGCGGGCTCTCGACCGTGGCGGGCATGGCCGGCGCCCTGATCGACAAGGGCGGTGCCGGCATGACGCGGCAGGAAATCGCCGACGCCTTCGACCGCCTGCAGGCCGAGGTGGGCATCTCGGCCGGCGACCAGAGCCTCTCGGTGTCCATCACCACCAAGCGCGACCGGCTGCCGGAGGTGATCACGCTGGTGGGGCGCCTGCTGCGCGAGCCCGCCTACACGCCGCAGTCGCTGGACGAATTGCAGCGGCAGTTCCTGGCCGGACTCGAACGCCAGCGCAAGGAGCCCTCGGCCCTGGTCTCCAACCGCCTGGCGCGGCTGGGCAACCCGTACCCGCGCGGCGATCTGCGCTATGCCAGCACCTTCGACGAGTCCGAGGAAGACATCAAGGCCGTCACGCCGGCGCGCCTGCGCGACTTCCACCGCCGCTTCTACAGCGCGGGCCTGGGCGAGTTCAGCGCCGTGGGCGACATGGACGTGGCGGCCGTGCAGCAGGCCCTGAAGAAGGCCCTGGGCGGATGGACGGAGCCTGCCGCCGGGCCGGAAGCCTTTGCGCGCGTTCCGCGGCCGCTGGTCAAGGTGCCGCCCACGCGCTTCCTGGAGCGCACCCCCGACAAGGCCAACGCCGTGCTGCTGGGGCAACTGGCCCTGCCGTTGTCCGATCGGCATCCCGACTTCCCGGCCCTGCTGATGGCCAACTCCATCTTCGGCCAGGGCGGCAATTCGCGCCTGTGGAAGCGCATCCGCGGTGCCGAGGGCCTGTCGTACGGCGTGGGTGCCGGTGTCAACTTCAGTCCGCTGGACGACAACTCCCTGTGGAGCGTGGAAGCCATCTTCGCGCCTCGACCAGCTCGGCTTCGGTGAAGCCCTCCTTGAGCGAGCGGGCCAGCTCCTCATTGAAGGCCGCTTCGACCTTGGCCTGGTTCTGAGGCGCGAAGATGGCTTCCACGCTCCACAG
>CAIJPE010000218.1 GCA_903822435.1 uncultured beta proteobacterium
CTGCGTGCCATGGTGGCCCAGGGCGTCTTTCTGTTCGCGCTGGCAGCGATGATTCACCTCATCCTGCTGAGCACGCCCACCTTCAACTGGCTCGACGGCCCCAAGGCCCGTCAAGGCGGTGCCGCGGTGCAGAACGCACCGTTGCCTGCCAAGCCCTGAAGGCGATTCACGGGGTATCGCTCGCGCGGCTTGCCGCGTGACACCCCGAACGGGTAGCCGGCCAGCGCCAATGGGTGCGAACCGGCTCCCTCTTTGCAGTACCGAATTCCGAATATGAATCGCACGGGCCGCATGGGCCCGGCGAACCGAAAGGACCAGAAGATGGCCATGCTCAGCTTCGAAAGAAAATACCGCGTCCGCGGTGGAACCCTGGTTGGCGGGAATCTGTTCGATTTCTGGGTCGGGCCCTTCTACGTCGGCTTCTTTGGCATCACGACGCTCTTCTTCTCGATCGTTGGCACGGCCATGATCCTGTGGGGCGCGGCCAAGGGGCCGACCTGGAACCTCTGGCAGATCAACATCGCACCGCCGGACCTCAAGTACGGTCTGGGCATGGCGCCGCTGCTCGAAGGCGGCCTGTGGCAGATCATCACCGTGTGCGCGGTCGGCGCCTTCGTCTCGTGGGCGCTGCGCGAGGTCGAGATCTGCCGCAAGCTCGGCATGGGATACCACGTGCCGGCGGCCTTCAGCATGGCGATCTTTGCGTACGTCACGCTGGAAATCATCCGGCCGGTGCTGCTGGGCGCCTGGGGCCATGCCTTCCCGTACGGCATCTACAGCCACCTGGACTGGGTGTCCAACGTGGGCTATCAGTACCTGCACTTCCACTACAACCCGGCGCACATGCTGGCCATCACCTTCTTCTTCACCACCACGCTGGCGCTGTCGATGCACGGCGGACTGGTGCTGTCGGCCGCCAACCCTGGCAAGGGCAAGCCGGTTCGCACGCCGGACCACGAAGACACCTTCTTCCGCGATTTCATCGGCTACTCGGTCGGCACCCTGGGCATCCACCGGCTGGGCCTGTTCCTGGCGATGGCGGCGGTGTTCTTCAGCGCCGTGTGCATCGTCATCAGCGGGCCCTTCTGGACCCGCGGCTGGCCTGAGTGGTGGGGTTGGTGGCTGGCGCTTCCGATCTGGAAATAAGCGAAACGGCACGCTGCACCGAGGACCATTTCATGCAATACCAAAACCTATTCACCACCGTCCAGGTCGTCGGCCCGGGCCACATGGGCGTTCCGCTGCCCGATGGCGACAGCCCCCGCACCGGCAAGACACCTGGCCACTGGCATCTTGCAGGCTGGCTGGGCAACGCTCAGATCGGCCCCATCTACCTGGGCGGCCTGGGCATCGCTTCGCTGATCACCGGCATGCTGTCGATCAACATCATGGGACTCAACATGTTGGCTTCGGTCAACTGGAGCCCTGTTCAGTTCATCCGCCAGCTGTTCTGGCTGGCCCTGGAGCCGCCGCCCCCGAGCTATGGTTTGCGCTTCCCGCCCATGAACCAGGGCGGTTGGTGGCTCCTGGCGGGCGCGCTGCTGACGGCTTCGATGTTGCTGTGGTGGGTGCGTTGCTACCGCCGCGCTCGGCAGTTGGGCATGGGCACGCACGTGGCATGGGCCTTCGCGGCTGCCATCTGGCTGTTCCTGGTGCTGGGCTTTTTCAGGCCCGTGCTGATGGGCAGCTGGTCCGAGGCCGTGCCTTTCGGCATCTTCCCGCACCTGGACTGGACGGCTGCCTTCTCGTTGCGTTACGGCAATCTGTTCTACAACCCGTTCCACGCGTTGTCGATCGTCTTCCTGTACGGCTCGACGCTGCTGTTTGCCATGCACGGCGCCACGATCCTGGCCGTCAGCCAGTTCGGCGGTGAACGCGAACTCGAACAGATCGTCGACCGCGGTACGGCCTCCGAACGGGCGGCCCTGTTCTGGCGCTGGACGATGGGCTTCAACGCCACGACCGAGTCCATCCACCGCTGGGCCTGGTGGTTCGCAGTGCTCTGCCCCCTGGTCGGCGGCATCGGAATCCTTCTTACGGGCACGGTTGTCGACAACTGGTACCTTTGGGCTGTGAAGCATCACGTCGCGCCGGCGTACCCCGCCATGACCGCGCCGGTGATCGACCCGGCTACCCTGGGAGTCAAGCCATGATTCGGTTGTTCAAGATCACGGCCGTGCTGCTCAGCACGATGGCGCTGGCCGCCTGCTGGGAGCGCCCTCCGATGGAGAGCAAGCAGCAGGGCTACCGTGGCACGGGGATGGTCCAGATCTCCAACCCTCGCACCGTGGCTGAAACGGCCGCGTTGCACGAGGCGCCCCCGGCACCGCCGGCGGCATCGGCCGATGGCCCCAAGGCCAAGGACGTGTACCAGAACGTGCAGGTGCTGGGTGACCTGAGCGTGGGCGAGTTCGTGCGCACCATGACCTCGATCACCAGCTGGATTGCGCCTCAGGAAGGATGCGCCTATTGCCACAACCTGCAGAACCTGGCCGAAGACAGCAAGTACACGAAGGTGGTGGCCCGCAAGATGGTGCAGATGACACAGCACCTGAACGTGGACTGGAAGAATCACGTCGCGGCCACGGGCGTGACCTGCTACACCTGTCACCGCGGCAATGCGGTGCCGGCCAACCTGTGGTTCAAGGCCACTTCGAACAACCAGGGCCGATACATGCTGGGCGACGACGCCGGTCAGAACAAGGCCGCCAAGTCGGTGGGTCTGACATCGCTGCCTTACGACCCGTTCTCGGCCTACCTGCTCGACAACAAGGCCATCCCCGACATCCGGGTAAACGGCACGACGGCCCTGCCCACCGGCAACCGGCACTCGATCAAGCAGGCGGAACACACTTATGCGCTGATGATGCACATGGCCACGTCGCTGGGGGTGAACTGCACCTTCTGCCACAACGCCAATGCGCTTCAGTCGTGGCAGAACGCAGCCCCGCAACGGGTCACGGCGTGGTACGGCATCCGCATGGTGGGCGATCTCAACTCGGGCTTCTTGACCCCGCTGACCGGCACCTTCCCGCCCAACCGCCTGGGCCCCTCCGGCGACGTCGGCAAGGTGTACTGCGCCACCTGCCACCAGGGCGTGAACAAGCCCCTGAACGGCGCACAGATGGCCAAGGACTACCCCGCGCTGCTGTACAAGGGCGGTGTATCGGCGCAAGTCACGGCCGCACCAGCCGACGCCCCGGTGCCCGACATCAACGGGATCCTGGGCAAGGTGCTGTTCGAAGTCGGCAAGTCGGATCTCGGCCCCCAGGCGCAGGACGTGGTCAAGGCCGCAGCCACGCTGCTGGCCAGCAACCCGGCCGTGAAGATCGCGCTGTCGGGATATGCCGACAAGACCGGCTCGGCGGACGCGAATCTTGAACTGGCCAAGCAGCGGGCCTTCGCGGTGCGCGACGCCCTGAAGGCCGGCGGCGTGGCCGAGGACCGCATCGAGCTGAAGAAGCCCGAGTTCGTGGTCGGCGGCTCCGAGAGCGATGCGCGCCGGGTGGAGATCGTGGCCGCTCGCTGAGCGTGCGGCTGTCGCGTCCGCTGCCTGATCTTCACCACCTCGCCCCCGCGCCACCCATGCCTGCGACGCCGTTGGTCGCTCGTTCGGGTGGCGCGCTTCATTCCACGGGCTCCACGCCGGCAGCAACCGCTGCCCAGGCGGCAAGTCTGGGCGCAGCGGGCTGCTGTTGCGTCCTGGTGCTCATCGACAGCGCCTCGGCCCTGTGGGCGTGGTCCCGCCTGGTGAGGGGCCCCCGCGCGCTTCGCGACGAGCCCGGTCTGCGCATGGCCAAGGTGCTGGGCAGCGGACGTGACGGTGGCTTTGGCCTCGCACCCAGCGCAACGCGGCAAGGCTTGTTCTGCGTGTTCGATGAAGAAGCGCAGGCCAGGGACTTCCTCGACACCTCGCCCGTGGTGGCCGCCTACCGGCGCCACGCCCGCGAACTGTGCACGGCCATGTTGCGGCCGACCTCATGCCGCGGCACCTGGGACGGACGGGCGTTGCCGGTGGCCGCCGGCAACCCCGCGGCCCAACCCGACGCAGCGACACCGCGCCCGCCCCAACCCATCGCCGCGCTGACCCGGGCCTCCATCCGGCCGAGTCGCGTGCGCGACTTCTGGCGCCGCGCCCCGGCTGCGCAGCGCTCGCTGGAAGGCACCGCGGGCTGCCGGCTCGGCGTGGGCCTCGGCGAAGCACCGCTGCTGCGCCAGGCGACCTTCAGCATCTGGGACAGCGCGGCCGCGATGGACGCCTATGCACGGCAGGGCGCACACCAGCAAGCCATCCGGGCGTCGCAGGCAGGCGATCACTTTTCGGAATCGATGTTCGTTCGCTTTGCGGTGCTGCAGGTGCAGGGCCAGTGGAAGGGACAGCGCCTTGACTGAGGCCCCGGCAGGGCCCCAGAACGGGGTTGCCTCGGCCGTTGCGCGGTCGGGCGCGCCCCGCGTGGTGGTGGTGGGTGCCGGCGTCGGCGGCCTGGTCACCGCCCTGCTCCTGGCCAGCAAGGGCCTGCGCGTGCAGGTGCTGGAAGCCAGCTCCAAACCCGGTGGCAAGATGCGCCAGATCCTGGCCGGCGGGCAACCGGTCGATTCGGGGCCCACGGTGCTCACCATGCGCTGGGTCTTCGAGCAGATCTTCGAGGAAGCTGGCAGTTCGCTGGCGCAACACCTGGCCCTGGCGCCGCTGCAGGTGCTGGCCCGGCACGCCTGGGGGCCGGACCCGGAGCGGGACCGCCTCGACCTCCATGCCGACCGGGCCCGCACCGTGGACGCCATCGCGCGTTTCAGCTCCCCGGCCGAGGCCCGCCGATTCGAGCGCTTCTGCGATGAGTCGCAGCGGGTGTATCGGTCGCTGGAAGGGCCCTACATCCGTTCCAGTCGGCCCTCGCTGGCCAGCATGATGACCGGCCTGGGGCCGCTCGGCCTGGCTCGGCTGGCCGGGCTCGGCCCCAACAGCTCGATGTGGAGCCTGTTGTCACGCCGCTTCCAGGACCCGCGCCTGCGCCAGCTGTTCGGCCGATACGCCACCTACTGCGGCGCCTCGCCTTGGGCTGCGCCGGCCACCCTGATGCTGGTGGCGCAGGTTGAATTGCAGGGTGTCTGGACGGTGTCAGGGGGCATGCACGCACTGGCCCTGGCCCTGGCCGACCTGGGCCGCAGGCGCGGCGTGGAATTCGAGTTCGACACGCCAGTCAACGCGATCACGGTCCACCGCGGACGCGCCAGCGGTGCCTGCAGTGCCGACGGTCGGCACTGGCAGGCCGATGCCGTCGTCTTCAACGGCGATGCCGACGCCTTGGCGCAGGGCCTGCTCGGCACGGCCGTGCAAGCCGCCGTGCCGGCCCGGCGCCCCACGGACCGCTCGCTGTCCGCGTTGACCTGTTCGGTGCTGGCGCGGACCGAAGGCTTTCCGCTGGTCCGGCACAACGTCTTCTTCCAGGACGACTACGCCAGCGAATTCAAGGATGTCTTCGATCGCGGCCGGCTGCCGCGCCAAGGCACCGTCTACCTTTGTGCGCAGGACCGGGGCGACGACGGGCCCGCCCCGGCAAACCGCCCCGAGCGCCTGCTGATGCTGGTCAACGCACCGCCGAACGGTGATCGCGTGGCCGCCGACCCGATGGAGATCGAACGATGCGAGCACACCAGCCTGGCGCTGTTGGAACGTTGCGGCTTGACGGTGGAGCGCCAGACGCCGTCCTGGGTGCGGACCACGCCACAGGATTTCAGCCGGCTCTTCCCGGGTTCGGGGGGCGGCCTGTACGGGACGGCCACCCACGGATGGATGTCGCTGTTCCGCCGGCCTGGCTCGACGACGCGCATTCCGGGGCTTTTCCTGGCGGGCGGCAGCGTGCACCCGGGACCGGGCGTGCCGATGGCCGCTCTCTCGGGATCGTTGGCGGCAAACACGGTGATGGCACACCTCGGTTCGATCAGCCGGTCCCACGCGGCGGCTATCTCTGGTGGTATTTCGACGCCCTCAGCGACGACGGTCGGCACGGGCTGACCATCATTGCCTTCGTCGGCAGCGTCTTCTCGCCCTACTACGCGTGGGCCCGGGGAGGCGACAACGCGGCCGATCCCGAAGACCACTGCTGCCTGAACGTGGCCCTGTACGGTGCCGGCGGCAGCCGGTGGGCCATGACCGAGCGGGGACGGCGTTGGGTGCAGCGCGACGCCACCCAGTTCCAGATCGGCCCGAGCCGCATGCACTGGGATGGCCAGGCGCTGGTGGTCGACATCGACGAAGTCACCGTGCCGATACCGCGCCGGCTGCGCGGCCGCGTGCGCCTGATGCCGCAGGGCTTGTGCAGCTTCAACGCGGCGCTGGACGCGCAGGGCCGCCACCGCTGGGGGCCGATCGCACCGTGCGCCCGGATCGAAGTCGAGTTCGACAAGCCGGGGCTGTCCTGGAAGGGCCATGCCTACCTGGATTCGAACGAGGGGGACGAACCCATCGACGCGCCGTTCCACGACTGGGATTGGTCCCGCGCGAGGATGGCCGACGGCAGCACGGCGGTGATCTACGACGTGCGCGCCAAGTCCGGCGAAGACCGGGTGATCGCCCAGCGCTTCGCCCCCGAGGGCACGGCCACGCCGTTCGAAGCGGCGGACCGGCAGGGCCTGCCACGCTCACTGTGGGGCTTGCGCCGCGGCATCCGCAGCGAGCCCGCAGGCCCGCCGGCCACGCTGACCAAGACCCTGGAGGACACGCCGTTCTACGTGCGGTCCACGCTCGAGGCCACCCTGCTGGGCGAGCGCGTCACCGCCATCCATGAATCGCTGGATGTGCCCCGCGTGGTGTCGTTGCCTGTCCGGCTGATGCTGCCATGGCGCATGCCGAGGAGGAGCTAATTGGTCCCCGAGCTCGCCGGTGCTCGCTACCTCCCACGAGGGGGCCTTCCGCTGGCGGACCGGCATAGCCGGATGCGCGGCGGCAAGCCTGGCCTGATTTCAAACCCACGATCGTCAAACTTTCAGGAGCCACCATGACTGCATCACCTGCCATCGCCACGACTGTCCGCAAGATCACCCCCGTTGGCTATGCGGTGGTGGTAATCATCGGATTGGCCTATGGATTCGACGTCGGCCAACGGATCAGCGGCCCCATCATGGGGGCGATCATGGCCCTCAACACCGCGGTGTTCGGGGTGTTGTGCGTCAGCGCCGTGGCGGGCTGGGTGCTGGAGCGGAGCGCGCGGCCCCAAGGCCGCGGCTGAGGGCTCGGGGGTTCCGCCGCCTCAATCGGCGGCGGCGGCCTGCTTCTCTTTCTGGCGCTTGATGCGGTAGGCGAGTTCGCGCTTCTGGTTCTGGTAGTAGAACGAGTTGAAGATCCACATCAGTACGACCACGATCCAGATGGTCAGAAGGATGTAAAACGTGTCCAAGGCGGTCTCCTAGCAGGTGTGAAAGGGTGGCAGCTTGCAGCGTCAGCGCTCTTGTCGAGGCCTGGCCCCTCGCTGGAGTGTCGACATGATGAACATCGTGCAGGCCAGCAGGATGATCTCGACGCTGTAGACAAAGAGGTAGCCCGACGTTGGGCCGCTCAAGGAGGGCCCGAAAGCCCCCCGGGCAGCGAACGCAGCAACGGTGTCGTTCATGATACCTCCGGCTGCAGTGGCCACGCCCACGGCGGTGGCCTGCACCGCGCCCCAGGCGCCCATCGCCAGGCCCGTCTGATCCTTCGGCGCACTGTTCATCGTGGCGGTCAAGGTACCGTGGCCGAACAGGCCGGCGCCGAAACCCACCAGCAGGGCGCCGAGCGTGAACAGCAGCACCGAGCCGAACGCCGAGGCCGACACGATCACCAGCGCGAATGCAGGGATGCCCACCATGGCACCGGTACCCGCCATCTTGAACGGGTCCGCGCCGCGGCTGAGGACGTTCGAGGCCAAGGAAAAGCCCACAAGCCCCCCCAGGGCCAACGTGGCGGTCAACGACGTGGTCGCCCCGACACTCATGTGCAGGATCTGGCCGCCGTAGGGCTCGAGCAGCACGTCCTGCATGCTGAAGGCCATGGTGCCCAGTCCGATGGCCGTCAGGCGGCGAACGGCCCGCCCGCCCTCGATAAACTTCATCCAGGACTCGCGGAAGGTCTGCGGTGCCTGGGCCGTGGCCTTGATGAAGCGGGCCGGACGCCGGGTCTCCTGCTTCCACAGGGCAATGGTGTTGAGAATCATCGTGACCACGGCCGAGCCCTGGATGACCTGCACCAGGCGGCCGGGGCTGAAATCTTCCAGCAATGCGCCGAAGAGCAGCGCGCTCACGATGGTGCCGGCCAGCAGCATCACGTACATGAGGCCCACCACTTTCGGTTGCGACTCCACCGGCGCGAGGTCGGTGGCCAGCGCGAGGCCGGCGGTCTGCGTGGTGTGCAGGCCTGCGCCAACGAGCAGGAAGGCAATCCCGGCACCGGCCGGGCCGACCCAGGACGGCCACTGGCTGGCGTTGCCCATGCCCGAGAGCACCAGCAAGGCGAAAGGCATCACTGCCAGCCCGCCGAATTGCACCAGCGTGCCCATCCAGATGTAAGGCACGCGCCGCCATCCGAGCTCGGAGCGGTGGTTGTCGGAGCGGTGGCCGACCATGGCGCGAAACGGTGCATACAACACCGGCAGCGACAGCATGATGGCCACCAGCGAGGCCGGTACTTTCAGCTCGACGATCATCACGCGGTTCAAGGTGCCCACGAGCAGCACGAGGGCCATGCCCACGGACACTTGGAACAGCGATAGGCGCAGCAAGCGGGAGAGGGGCAGATCCGGCGTCGCCGCATCCGCGAAGGGCAGGAACCGTGGCCCCAGTTCGGCCAGTGTCCGCGTGACTTTGAGACTGATGGCGTTCATGACGGTGAAGCGATGCGCAAGTCTGTGGTCAGTGGGCAGGTGTTGTGGAAAGGCGGGCAAGGACCCTCGGGTCCCGGCCCGCCCGCTCGAATCGAGCGTCGCGCATGTCTGCGCTATTTGGGCGCCGCTGGTGGAGCCATTGCGGCCGCGGCAGCTGCCGCCGCCACGGGGTTGGCCGCCGCGCTGCCGTTGTGATACCGCTTGACCCAGGTGGTGTTCAGCGTCAGCGCCACGTGCACCGCGAAGGAGCTGATGGCGACGGCGCTGAGGAACAGCGGAATCCCGACCGAGGGCTTGACGTGCAACCAGATTTTTCCGTAGATCATTTGGGAACCTTCTGGTTAGTGGAGCCAGGGGGAATAGATGTAGGCCAACAGATGCGCGAAAGCCGCGATGGCTCCGAAAATCTGCGTGCCTTGAATCAGGTTCCGATGCAGTTCTTGGGCTTCGGGCTCGGTCAAGCCTGTGGGCCACACTTTGTTCGGGTCTGACGCAGTGGGGTCGGACATAGTGCGATCTCCTAAATCGACTGTGGAAAGCGTGCTGATCCCGCACGAGGGTACTGCTGGAAACTCGTTGCCAGTGTCATTGTGTCCTGACACTTGATGCTGTCAATAGAGATTGACAACACCAATGTTGTGGGAAGCGGCGAAACGTTGCGATCACGCAGGCCCATGACGCTTTGACCCGACATCGCCTCAGTCCGCTCCGGCGTAAGGCTGGCCGCGGGACAGGTCATTGCGATAGACCTCGCGTTCGCGTCGGCGCTGCGCCACGATCTCGAGCAGTTCGATCATGCGCACCGCACGGCCGTAAAGGGACCGCGAAGGCACCGGCTGCACGGCCGCTGCCTCGACCAGGAAACGGATCGCGGTGAGCGGCGGCAAGCCAACCGTCGAACGCCAGGACAAGCCCGGCGCCACCACGGCAGCCGTGCTGGCGCGCGCCAGCAGGGCCAGCTTGCGGCGGCCGCTCACCACCGCACGGTGGTTCACGGAGTCGGCGCCGACGGCTTCCACCTCCCGACCGATCTCGGCATACACCAGGCGGGCAGCCTGGATCGCCGGGCGGCAGTCGCGGGGCAGTTCGGCCACACCCGTTTCGGCCCGCGCATACAGCGCTTCAGCCGCCTGGAGCAGGCGCTGGACGACGCGGGCAATGCCCGGGCCGAAGACCGGATTGGCCAGCCAGCTGTCCGGGTCGATGCCCTCTTCACGCAGCCACCGCAACGGCAGGTACAGCCGGCCGGCCCGCGCGTCCTCGCCCACGTCGCGGGCGATGTTCGTCAACTGCATGGCCACGCCCAGCTCACAGGCCCGGGCCAGCGCCTCGGGGGTGCGCGTGTCCATGACGATGGACATCATGGCGCCCACCGTACCGGCCACCCGCGCCCCATAGGCGTAGAGGTCTTCCAGCGTCTCGTAGCGGCGGCCTTCGGCGTCCCAGGCAAAGCCTTCGAGCAGGGCATCCAGAAGCAGGCGTGGAATGCCGGCCCGCTGAACCACGAACGCCAGTGCGCGGTCGGCCACGATGGGACGCGGCGCGCCGGCATACACCGCGTCCAG
This sequence comes from uncultured beta proteobacterium, assembly GCA_903822435.1. GTDB lineage: Bacteria > Pseudomonadota > Gammaproteobacteria > Burkholderiales > Burkholderiaceae_C > Rubrivivax. Next base: position 10,418 of record CAIJPE010000218.1, read on the forward strand.
CCGGCGCACCAGGTCGGCCAGGGCCCTCGGGCGGTCATCGCACAGGTCGATGGCATCGTCGGCCACGCGGCAGAAGGCATACAGCGCGGCGGCCGGCGCTCGCACGCGGCCCGGCAGCACGCGCGAAGCCGCGAAGAAGGTCTTGGAGCCGCCACGCATCAGCTCGTGGCAAGCCTGCAGATCGACCGGAGAGGCTTGGGCCCTGGCGTCCATGGTTTCTACGCTCCTGGTGCAACAGTCATCGGGACGGGCCGGCCGCCGCCCTGCTCGGGATGCATGGACGGCAGCACCGATTCCAGAGCCTTGGCCGACATCAGCACACCCGGGATACCGGCCCCCGGGTGCGTACCGGCGCCGACCATGAACAGGCCGTCGACGTCTTCACTGCGGTTGTGGGGACGGAACCAGGCGCTCTGCAGCAGCAGGGGTTCAAGCCCGAAGGCGGCCCCCTTGTAGGCGAGCAACCGGTCCTTGAAGTCCTGCGGGTGGGCCACCTTGGAGGTGACGACGTGTTGACGCAGACCCGGCAGCACCGTGCGTTCGAGCGCTTCGGCGATGGCGGTGCGGTAGCGCTCGGACTCGGCCGCCCAATCGGTTCCGCTGCCCAGGTGCGGCACCGGACTCAAGACGTAGAACGTATCGCAGCCCTCGGGGGCCATGGACGGATCGGTGGCGGTGGGCCGGTGGAGGTACAGGCTGAAGTCATCGGCCAGGACCTGGCGCTTGAAGATGTCGTTCAGCAGGCCCTTGTAGCGCGGGCCCAGCAGCATCATGTGGTGCGGGACTTCGGTGTACTGCTTGTCGGTGCCGAAGTACCACACGAACAGTCCCATCGAATAGCGGCCCCCTTCGATGCGGCGGTCGGTCCAGTGCGGCCGGTGCTGCGGCTCCACCAGGTGCCGATAGGTCCACATGGTGTCGGCGTTGGACACCACGACGTCCGCGGCCAGGCGTTCGCCGCTGGCCAGGGTGACGCCGGTGGCCCGGCCCCGGCCCGCTGGCCGCCCGGCGCCGGCTGGCTCGATGTCGATCTTGCGAACCTCGGCGTTGCAGCGCAGGGTGCCGCCCAGGCCTTCGAGCAGGCTGACCATGCCGCGGATCAGGCTGCCGGTGCCGCCCATCGCCCAGTGCACGCCGTAGCGGCGCTCGAGCGTGTTGATCAGGCTGTAGACGCAGGTGACCGAGAACGGGTTGCCACCGATCAGCAGCGGATGAAAGCTCATCACCACGCGCAGCTTCGGGTTGCGCAGATGACTTGCTACCATGCGGTAGATGCTGCGCCAGCCGCGCATCTTGATCAGGCTGGGCACGGCCTTGAAGAGGTCGCCCAGCGTGTCGTAGGCGATGCTGCCGAGCTCTTCGAAGCCCAGTTTGTAGCAAGTCGCGGCTTCTTGCAGGAAGCGTTCGTAGCCCGGCAGGTCTTCCGGGCAGAAGCGCGCCACCTCGGCGCGCATGCGGTCGGCATCGCCGCTGTAGTCGAACCAGCTTCCATCATCGAAGCGGATGCGGTAGAAGGGGTCGAGCGGGCGCAGATCCACGTCGTCCGACATGCGCCGGCCAGCCAGCGTCCACAGTTCTTCCAGCATGAACGGCGCCGTGACGATGGTCGGGCCGGCGTCGAACGTGAAGCCGTCCTGGCGGTGCACGTAGGCGCGCCCACCGGGTGCGTCGAGCTTCTCGACCACCGTGACCTGCCAGCCGAGAACCGCCATCCGGATGGCGGCAGCCAGCCCGCCGAAACCGCTGCCGATGACCACGGCCCGAGGCCGGCCCGCGGGTGCCGAGCCGCCTCGGTGGATCGGGGGGGCCTGTGCAGGCGTAGCACCAGCCGTGGCGGGAACGAAATACTGCTTCATCGGATTCCCGAGGACAAGGTGGCCGGAGAAGCGGGTGCCGCAGCCGGGCCGGAGGTGATCGCGTCGACATTCGCGCGCAGGGCCACGACGGGCGCAGCGGCCCGTTCGACGGAACCGGAGCGGCGGCGGTGGGCCTCGCGCATCGCCCAGCGCCACAGCGCCGTGGAGTCGAGCGGCAGGACGAGCAGCCAGTGCTCCAGGATCGCCAGGGCCAGCATCGTGCCCACCAGCGCCGTGCCCACAGCGGCAGCCACGGGCGTGGCTGGCTCGAAGGCCCGCACGATCATGGCGGCCAGCACGGCGCTGGCCAGGCTCACCGAGAACGGGAAGAGCAGGTTCAACGTGCGGCGCCGGAAGCAGCTTTCGAGGTACGCCAGGTGGGCCGGCAGGAACTGCTCGCTGAGGTTGCGCACGCCGAGGAACAGGTTGAGCTTGGCGCTGGTGCGCATGACCCAAAGCACGAGGAACGTGCCGCTGCCGACCTGGTTCGGCGCGCCCCAGGTGATGAACAGGATGAGCGCACCGACGGCGATGATGCCGATCTCATGCCACAGGATGACGCGGATGGCTTCGACGAACCGTTGCCATTCGCCGAGCCCGGCCGGCAGGGCCGTCTTGCGCGGGCCCGTGACCCAGCCCGTGAGAAAGCTGAGCTCATGCCAACCCCAGACCAGCAAGGCCGAGGTGAACGCGCAGTACGCACCCGACACCGATGTCTGTCCGGCCGTGTGATAGATGGCCAGCAAGGCCGCCAGTCCGAGCAAGGTGGACAGTACCTGGCTGAGCGCCACCGCGCCACGCGACATCCGGTTGAGGAGCAGCACCACGCCGGTGCTGAACCACCAGATGAACACGGCAAACATCACCGCGAGCGCAGGGTCGGTCATTGGGCAGGTTCTCCAGGGTTTCGTGAAGGGGTCGTTTGCGGGCGCGTCACCAGGCCGGCGCCATCCGCACCTGCTGCGGCAAGGCGTGGCGCTTGACCGGCAGCAGGTAGAGGCGGGCAAAGGTGACGGCGGCCTGCGCGGCGCACCAGGCTTGCGTCAGCTTGCCGCCCAGGCCACCGCGGGCCTTGGCCTGATCCAGGCGGGTCTGCAGGCTGTAGAGCCGTTCCAGTCCGCGCTTGAAGACCGGGCTGTCGATGTCCAGCGACACCGGGAAAACCTGCTTGCTGATCTCGTTGGTGATGCGGAACACCTCATGGTCGTAGGTGTCCGAATCCAGACCCATGGCGTGATGCAGCATCGGGCGCGTGTGGTCGCGCACGTACATCGTGGCGTACACGGCGAGCAGGAAGAAGCGGATCCACAGCAGGTTGCCGCCCCGCAGCAAGTGGGGCTGCGCACGCATGATCAACGCGAACGATTCGCCATGCCGGAATTCGTCGTTGCACCACCGTTCGAACCAGCGAAAGATCGGGTGGAAGCGCTTGTCGGGATTGCGTTCGAGCTGGCGGAAGATGGTGATGTAGCGCGCGTAGCCGATCTTCTCGGACAGGTACGTCGCGTAGAAGATGTACTTGGGCTTGAAGAAGGTATAGGCCTTGGTGCGCTTGAGATCACCCAGGTCGATGCCCAGGCCGAAATCCTTCAGGCTCTGGTTGATGAAACCCGCATGCCGCGACTCGTCGCGCGCCATGTAGCGCATGAGCCCCTTGATGTCGGGGTTCTCGATGTTTTTCTGAATCTCGTTGTAGAGGATGCAACCACTGAATTCGCTGGTCAGCGAGCTGATCAGGAAGTCCAGGAATTCCTGGCGCAATTCGGGGGACACCTGCGAGAAGACCTCGGCCACCTCCTGCGCGAACAGGGCGTCGCGCTGGAAATGGTCGTGGTTGTTGTCGCCTTCGTACTCGGCCATCATCTTGTCCCACTCCGCGCGGATGGGGGACACGTCCAGGCGGTCCATGGCCTTGAAGTCGGTGGTGTAGAAGCGCGGGCTCAGCAGCGACTTTTCCTTCGCCTTGGTGGCGGCGGCTTCTCGCGTGGCAATGGTTTCGGTGGCGCTCATCGGGTACTCCTGCGTCAGGGTGTGCTGGGTTTGGCGTCGTGCAGCAACGCGGCGAAGACAGCCGAGTTGGTCGGGCCGAACGATTCGAGGTCGATCCGCTCACGGTTCGTCGGGTCGATCAGTGTCAGGCGGCCGTCGGCCCGCGCCACCAGTTCGAAGGCGGGCTGGGCGCCGATGCCGGCCATGCGGCGCTCGCGGGCCATGGCGCGCATGGTGCCGCGCAGGAACCCCTGCTCGCCCACGATGCGGGCCACCTGGGTGCCGGTGGTGGCATCCATGATGATCACGCTGCCCTCGGGGCCGTCGGCAAACCGCAACATGCGGCTGGCGACCACCGCGGCGTCGGGTTCCCGGATCGAGATCCCCGACAGGCGGACCACCGCGGCACCGATCAGGCTGACCAGCAGCAGCAGACCGATGGCCACGAGGACGCCGCGCGGCAGTACCTCGCCGCCGGGTAGGTTGGGGCGTGAAAGGGACTGGGTCATGGGTTTCCTGTCAGGGTTCACTGCGTCGCCAGGCCGGGCGACAGTTCACCGCCAACGGCACCGACGGTGGACTCGGCAGCCTGCCCTTGCTCACCCGTGACGGCCTGCCAGGCCTGCGTCAACTGCAGGGCGACGGCTTGCGCGTCGGCCAGGCACAGCAGCGTGGGCTCGGGCTTGACGAAACGCCAGCGGCGCGCATGCGGCCACAAGTGCGCGTAGGCCACGCGGTCCTTGCCCAGCAGCTGCAGGGCGATATCGCCGGTCGCGCCGCTGTGCAGTTGCAGGCCGGCAGCCTGCAGTCGCTTGAGCGGCAGGTTCAGGGCCACCGTGAGCACGATTCCGATGCGCATGACGACGCGCTTGTCGGTCAGGGTGTAGACGGTGGTGCGGGCCGTCAACCATGCCATCAGGCTGACCAGGCCGATGGCCACCACCGACAGGCTCAGCAGCATCAGCGAGCCGGTGAGCGCCGCGCCAAGGCCCGCACCGTCAGAGAGTTGCGCGGACAGGCGCGCGGCCAGCAGGACAGCAAAGTACAGCACCAGCTTGCGCACATGGAAGCGCTGGATCGCGAGCGTCTTCCACTCGGGCGAGCCCTGCCACAGGATGTGTTCGCTGGACGGCAACAGTTCGGGCAGGCCGTGCTGCGGCTCGTGGTCGTGCTCGTGCTGGCCGGGCAAGGTGTGGCGGTGCGCCGCCTCGACACGCATGGTCCTCATACCAGCGGCTCCGCCCGCTCGGAGTCGGCATACAGCAGGCCGGCGCCGAAGTAGGCCTGGATCTTCTCTTCTTCCAGGATGGTCACGACCCCCGGGACCCGCGTGCCGGGGATGTCGGCAAACTGATGCGAATAGATCGCATGCACGCGGACCGGATTGCGACGCGTGATGCGTGCGAAGTTGATCGGCAGCAGGACGCGTCGCCCGTTGCCCTTGAGTTGCACCTCGAGATAGCGGATGAGCGCTTCGCAGGTGTCGAACCAGACATCGACGACGGTGCCGGCGACCTCGTCGTCACAGCCCACCACGGACGTGCCGCGCGGATCGGGGTCCTTGTGCGACAGGCCGTAATCCGGCACCGCGCTCAGCCGGACGATCTTCGGTTGCCCGTGCAGGTCCATGTCCGGCACGTCGGCGCGGTCGGCCCAGGAACCCGGGCCCACACCTGCCAGCAGCGGGTTGCCGACAGGCTCGATGGGAGAACCGGCCTGCCGGTGGATGGGCTCGGCTTTCAGCGTCTGCGGAGACGGGGTCAGGTTGGGCACGCTGATCTCATTGCCATTGGGCAGCACGAAGGTCTTGGGGCCGGGTACCGGCCAGCCGTTGATGACTCCGCGGTCGGCATCCATTGGATAGCCCTCGCGATGGTTCTCACGGGCGAGGTAGTAGACCAACCCCGCAAAGAAGATCCAGAAGATGTACAGGACGATCTGTGCGACGTCCACGTACGGTGTGATGGCTCCGGTTCCCATGGGTCAAACTCCTCTTGGTGATGGGTCGAATTCGGTCGGTGCGGCCAGGCTTCAGCCCGGCAACTCCGCCAGTCCGAACGTCGTCGCGGGCGCGGCGGCCGAGGCCGTGCGCCGGGCCCCCTTCGCGGTTCGGACCAGCGGCCCGATCGCGATGAGGGTGGCAAACATCAGGTACAGCTCGATGTGATACACGAAGCTGTAGCCGGTGGCGGGAGAACTGAGCACCTCGCCCAGGGCTCCGCTCTTGGCAAGGCCGGTGACCAGGTCGCGCACGGCGCCGCCCATGGCGATGGAGACGCCCGCAGCCGTCGCCTGCACGGCACCCCAGGCGCCCACTGCGAGTCCATTCAGGCCGCTGTCGTCCAGGCTCATGGCGTAGGTGAGCGTGCCCACGGCGAACAGCCCGCCACCGAAGCCGATGAGCGTGGCACCCACGCGGAAGAGCAGCGGCGAGTCGAGCGGCTCGGCAAAGATCACGGCGCTGAAGGCCACGAGGCCCACCAGTGCCCCCATCGCAGCCAGGCGGCTGGCGTCGGCACCGCGGCCCAGCTGGCGTGCACCCAGCCCGAATGCGCACAGCGCGCCGCCGGCCATCAGGGCCGTCAGCATCGTGGTGGCGCTGACCGACAGGTGCAGGATCTCGCCGCCGTAAGGCTCCAGGATGATGTCCTGCATGTTGAAGGCCATCGTGCCCAGGCCGACGGCGACCATGAAGCGCAGCGTGCGCCCGGCGCTCGAGAAGCGCGCCCAGGTCTGCCGGAAGGTCGGCTCGTCGGCCGCGGCGGCCTTGGGCTTGGGCCGGCTGCGCGGTTCCTGCTTCCAGGCGGCCGCCACGTTGAAAATCACGGTGAGCACCGCCGAGCCCTGGATCACCTGGATCAGCCGCGTTGGCGTGAAGCCGGTCAGGATGACACCGAACACGGCGCCGAAGCCCACGATGCCCACGAGTTGCATGGTGTACATCAGCGCGACCACGCGCGGGCGCACCCGGTCCGGTGCCAGATCGGCGGCAAGGGCCAGGCCCGCCGTCTGCACCGTCTGCATGCCACCACCCACCAGCAGGAACGCCAGCGCCGCGCTGGCGCTGCCCACCCAGGCCGGACCGTTGTGGTCGCCGGTGAGCAGCAACAAGGCGAAGGGCATGATGGACAAGCCCGCGAACTGGAAGAACGACCCCATCCAGATGTAGGGAACCCGGCGCCAGCCGAAGGCCGACCGGTGGTTGTCCGACTTGAAGCCCAGCAGCGCGCGGAAGGGGGCGAACACCAGCGGCAGCGAGACCATCAAGGCCACGATCCAGGCGTGCACGTGGAACTCGACGATCAGCACCCGGTTCAGCGTGCCCACCAGCAGGCCGGTGGCCATGCCCACCGAGACCTGGAACAGCGACAGGCGCAACAGCCGCGCCAGCGGCAACTCGGTCGTGGCGGCATCGGCAAATGGCAGGAAACGCGGACCCAATCGGGCCCACGCGTGCACGTACTTCATGCCCATGCGCTTGATCTTCATGATCTGTGGATCTCCATGGCCTGGGAGGTGTAGAAACCACTGGCAATGCGTTGCGTGCGGCCCACGGCCCAGGGCTCGATCGCGGCCAGGCCCTTGCGCAACGAGACCTCGGCCACGGGCTCGATCCACGGCGCGCGGTTCTCGCGCGGGAACAGCCGCCCCATCACGCGCATGGCGGCCAGCATCGGGTTGCGTGGCGCAAAGGTGAACAGCATCGACTGCCGCGTGCGCTGCGCCCAGCTGTCCAGCACCCGCACCATGTCGGCTTCGCAGTAGTGAATCAGCGAGTCCATCGCCACGACGTGGTCGAAGGAGCCCAGCGAAGGCTCGAGCATGTCGCCGCTGTGCCAGTCGATGCGGCCCGGGAAGGCCACGGCGCCCGGCAATGCCTGGAGCTCGGTGACCCGGCGGCGCGCCACGTCCACCAACGAGGGCGACAGGTCGATGGCCACCACTTCGGCGCCGCGCCGGGCAGCGTCCATCGCGAAAGCCCCGGTTCCGCAGCCGGCATCCAGGATGCGGGCGCCGTGCAGGTCCTGCGGCAGCCACTCGAGCAGTTGCTCGCGCATGCGGTCGCGGCCGGCGCGCACGGTGGCGCGGATGCGCCCCACGGGCGCGGTGGAGGTGAGTTGTTCCCACGCCTTGACGGCGCTGCGATCGAAGTATTCCTCGATGCGGCCGCGTCGCTGAAGATAGGCTTCTTGTGCCATGTCAGGTGCTGCTCTTTGGGTGGCCAGGGTTCAGTCGAAACCCAGAAGGTCGAAGATGTCTCGGTCTTTCATCGGCACGGCACTCATCGGCTCGGGGCCGAGCCACAGGGCCGCTGCCAGGCGCAGGTACTCTTTCTGGACCGCTTCGAGCTCGGGCGAAGGCTCCATCTCGAACAGGGTGCACTTCTTCAGCCGGCTGCGGCGGATGACGTCCAGGTCGGGGAAGTGCGCCGCCAGCTTCAGGCCGATCTTGTCGTTGTACTTCTGGATCTGGTCGGTGTCCTTGCTGCGGTTGGCGATGACGCCACCCAGCCGGACGTTGTAGTTCTTGGCCTTCGCACCGATGGCCTGCACGATGCGGTTCATCGCGAAGATCGAATCGAAATCGTTGGCCGTGACGATCAGGGCGCGGTCGGCATGCTGAAGGGGGGCGGCAAATCCGCCGCACACCACGTCACCCAGCACGTCGAAGATGACCACGTCGGTGTCTTCCAGCAGGTGGTGTTCCTTCAGCAGCTTGACGGTCTGGCCGACCACGTAGCCACCGCAGCCGGTGCCGGCGGGGGGGCCTCCGGCTTCCACGCACATCACGCCGTTGTAGCCTTCGAAGACGAAGTCCTCGGGCCGCAGTTCTTCGGCGTGGAAGTTCACGGTCTCCAGGATGTCGATCACCGTCGGCAGCATCTTCTTGGTCAGCGTGAAGGTGCTGTCGTGCTTCGGGTCGCAGCCGATCTGCAGCACGCGCTTGCCCATCTTGGAAAACGCCGCCGACAGGTTCGACGAGGTCGTGCTCTTGCCGATCCCGCCCTTGCCGTAGATCGCGAAGACCTTGGCATTGCCGATCTTGACGTTGGGGTCGAGCTGGACCTGGACGCTCCCCTCGCCGTCCGGGCGGTGCGATCCCTTGGACAGCTTGGGGAACGGGAGTGTCACGGTTTCGTTCATGCGGCCACCTTCTCTTCGTAAACGCCTTCAAGGCGGTCTTCGAGCTCTTCGCCGACACGGCGCAGGGCTTCGAGGGTCTCGGCATCGGGCTGCCAGTAATTGCGCTCGGACGCCTCGATCAGGCGGTTGGCCACGCGAACCGACGCCGTCGGATTCAGCCTGGCCAGACGCTCGCGCATCTCGGGGTCGAGCATGAAAGTCTCGGTCAGTTGCTTGTAGACCCAGGGCTGCACCTGCCCTGTCGTGGCCGACCAGCCCATCGTGTTGGTCACGTGAACCTCGATCTGGCGCACCCCTTCGTAGCCGTGTTCCAGCATGCCTTCGAACCACTTGGGGTTCAGCATGCGGGTCCGGGTCTCCAGGGCCACCTGTTCGCGCAGCGAGCGCACCGCGCCGTCGCCCTTGGTCTGGTCGCCGATGTAGACCGGCGGGGTACGCCCGCCCCGTGCCACCTTGACGGCCTGCGTGATGCCACCCAGGGTGTCGAAGTAGTTGTCCACCGTGGTCACGCCCAACTCGACGGAATCGAGGTTCTGGTAGGTCAGCTGCACATCGGCCAGTGCGCTTTGCAGCAGCGCGGTCTGTTGCACCGCCATGCCGCCGCGGCCGTAGGCGAAGCCCTTGCGACGGCTGTAGGTCTCGCCGATTTCGTTCTCGTCTTCCCACTGGCTGCTTTCGACCAGGTTGTTGACGTTGGAACCGTAGGCGCCTTCGGCATTGCCGTACACACGCAGTGCCGCGATCTCCAGCGTGCAGCCGTGTTCCTGCTGGTAAGCGAGCGAGTGCTTGCGCACCCAGTTCATTTCCAGCGGCTCGTCGGCGGACGCCGCGAGGTAGGCTGCTTCAGCCAGCAGGCGGATCTGCAGCGGCATCAGGTCGCGGAAGATCCCCGACAGGGTGATGACCACGTCCACGCGGGGGCGGCGCAGGTCCGACAACGGAATCAGCTGCGCACCGGCAATGCGGCCGTAGCTGTCGAATCGCGGCAGCGCACCCATCAGGGCCAGGCACTGGGCGATGGGCGAGCCCTCGTTCTTGAGGTTGTCGCTGCCCCACAGCACCATGGCCACGGATTCGGGAAGGGCGTGGCCGTCTTCGGCGTAGCGGTCGAGCAGGCGCTGGGCCTGCTTGGCACCGTCCTTCACCGCAAAGGCGCTGGGGATGCGGAAGGGGTCGAAGCCGTGGATGTTGCGCCCGGTGGGCAGCACGGCCGGTGTGCGCAGGATGTCGCCGCCCGGCGCAGGGCGAATGTAGCGGCCGTCCAGGGCGGCCAGCATGGCACCCACTTCGGTATCGACGGCCAGCTTGGCGTTGGCATCGGCCAGGGTGTGCATCAAGGCCACGGTGGCTTCGTCGGACTTCAGGCCCGCCAGCTTCAGAACCCGGTCGGCGCTTTCACCGGCCACCAGCGCCTCGATGGCGCCGCGGGCGATCTGCACGCCATTGGCTGCGTCGGCCATCGACAGCAGCATGTCCACGCGCTCGGCGGCGCTGGGTGCACGGCCCGCCACGTGCAGGCCGTGGGGGATGAGGGTGTATTCCATCTCCAGCACCTGCTCGGCCAGCGACATCACCGTCCGGCTGGCCGTCTGGGCGTCCCACAGCGGCTCCGCGGCGGCCAGATCGAGTTCGGCCGCCTGCGACTGCAGCAGCACGGCCAGTTCGGCGCGCTCGGCAGCATCGGGTACCAGGCCGCGCCAGCGCTCGATGGACGACTTCAGTTCGTTCAGGCCCTTGTACAGCCCCGCCTGCGCAATGGGCGGCGTGAGGTAGCTGATCAGCGTGGCCCCCGAGCGGCGCTTGGCGATGGCACCTTCGCTGGGGTTGTTGCTGGCGTACAGGTAGATATTGGGCAGGTCGTTGATCAGGCGATCAGGCCAGCATTGGCCGGACATGCCGCTCTGCTTGCCGGGCATGAATTCGAGGGCGCCATGCGTGCCGAAGTGCAGCACGGCATGGGCCTTGAAGTCTTCTCGCAGGTAGCGGTAGAAGGCCGAGAAGGCATGCGTGGGGGCCAGGCCCTTCTCGAAGAGCAGGCGCATCGGATCGCCTTCGTAGCCGAAGGACGGCTGCACGGCGACCAGCACGTTGCCGAACTGCTTGCCCAGCACGAAGATGCCGCTGCCGTTGCTGAGTTGCTTGCCCGGTGCCGGGCCCCACTGGCCTTCGATTTCCTTGAGCCAGCGCTCGCGCTTGACGTGGTCGCTTGCGCTGATGACGGTGTGCACGTTGGCATCGGCGCCGTAGCGTTCGGCGTTGCCCTTGAGCACGCTCTCGCGGAGCGCATCGATGCTCCCGGGCATGTCCACGCTGTAGCCCTGGGCCTTCATGCCGGCCAGCGTATGGAACATCGACTCGAACACCGACAGGTAGGCCGCGCTGCCCACGTTGCCCGCATTGGGGGGGAAGTTGAAGATGACCACGGCCACCTTGCGCTGGGCGCGGTCGCTGCGCTTGAGCGCCACCAGCTTGTCGACGCGGGCGGCCAGCATCTGGGCGCGTTCGGGGCACGACTGCATGTCGCGGGCATCGCTGCCGGCGTGGAAGGTGCAGGCATGGCTGCAACCGGTGCAGGTCACGCCGTCGGCACCCGGTCGGCCGCCGAAGACGATCGGGCTGGTGGAGCCGTCCAGTTCGGGGATGGCCACCATGATGGTGCTTTCGACCGGCATGAGCCCGCGGTCATTGCCGCCCCAGGCATCCAGGGTCTGGAATTCCACGGGGTGGGCGGCGACATACGGCACGTCGAGCTTGGACAGCACCTCTTCGGCCGCGTGGGCATCGTTGTAGGCCGGGCCGCCGACGAGCGAAAAGCCGGTCAGCGAGACCACCGCATCGACCAGTGTGCGGCCACCTTGCATGAAGTACTGCTCGATGGCCGGGCGCGAATCGAGGCCGGCCGCAAAGGCGGGCACCACGCGCAACCCGCGGGCTTCCAGGGCCGCGATCACACCGTCGTAGTGCCCGGCATTGCTCGACAGCAGATAGGAGCGCAGCAGCAGCAGGCCCACGGTGCCCTTCACGGGGCGCACGGCGGGCGTCGGCAGCAGGCTGGCGTCCTCCGTCAGGCGGGAGGCAATGCCGTTGCCCATGCGCGGGTGATACACACCCACATCCGGGTAGTCGACTGGAGCCTGGACCTTCACCGCGCCGCGCAGGCCCCGGCGTTCGCCGTTGGCACCGCGGTCGATGACGTGCCGCACGAGGTTGAGCATGTTCTCGTCGGAACCGCCCAGCCAGTACTGCAAGGTCATGAAGTAGGCCCGCACGTCCTGTGCAGCACCCGGGATGAAGCGCAGCAATTGCGGCAGCCGGCGCAGCATCTTCATCTGTGCGGCGCCTCCCGTGGCCTTCTTGTCCTTGTTGCCACGCAGCTTCTTCAGCAGCGCCATGGGGCCACTGGCAGGCTTGTCCATGTCGAAGCCGCCCAGGCGCGTGAGCTTGACCACCTCGGCGGCCGAAGCCATGCAGATCATGGCGTCGCACTGGTCGCGCCGTGCGCGCAGGTCGTCGAGGATCGGCAGGAAATGGTCTTCCAGGAAGAGCATGCCCGCCACGACGATGTCGGCGCTGGCGATGTCGGCCTTGACGCGGGCAATCAGCCTCTCGTTGCCGGCGTATTCGCTGGCGGCATGGAGGTTCAACACGAGGCCCGGGTATTCACGGGCCAGCAGCGGGCGCGCGCGCTCGGTCGCGCTGGCCAGGTGCGTGTCCATCGTCACCACGCACACCCGAATGGGCACGGCGGGTGAAGCCGCGGGCGGGGAGACTTCAGCGGCCGAAGTGAGCTTTCGCGTCATACAGGGTGTCCACGGTAATCGTCGCAAGGCCGCGCTCTGCGGCATAGCGTTCGGTGTTGCGACGGGCCTTGCCGCGCACGAAAAAGGGAATCTTCTGCAGTTCTTTCTGGGCCTCGGGCGCCCATGCGGACACCGCGATGGCTTCGCTCGACGGCGAGCCGGCCTTCACCGGTTCGGCGGCGCCGGGCACCACGGCGGCGGATGCCGCAAGCAGTGGGTGGCCCTGCGGCGGCAGGGCCACCGGCTCGGGCGAGGTCGGCGCCTGAACCGGCGCGGCGCTCGTGCGGCCCAGGTGCGATGCGGCCGCGCCGTCGTGAAATTCGAAGTCGCCGCGGAACATCGTCAGCAGGTGCTCTTCGAGCCCCATCATCAGCGGATGGACCCAGGTGTCGAAGAGCACGTTGGCGCCCTCGAATCCCATCTGCGGTGAATGGCGGGCCGGGAAGTCCTGCACGTGCATCGGCGCAGAGATCACCGCGCAGGGGATGCCCAGCCGCTTGGCGATATGGCGCTCCATCTGCGTGCCCAGTACCAGTTCGGGCTGCAGTTCGGCCACACGGGCCTCGACATCGAGGTAATCGTCGGCGATCAGGGCCTCGACACCGTAGAGCTTGGCGGCTTCGCGCACTTCGCGTGCGAATTCGCGGCTGTAGGTGCCCATGCCGACCACCGTGAAGCCCAGTTCGCGCGCCGCCACGCGGGCGGCAGCCACCACGTGCGTGGCGTCGCCGAAGACGAACACCCGCTTGGAGGTCAGGTAGGTGGAATCGACCGAGCGGGAATACCAGGGCGAGCGGGCGCGCGGATCGCCCAGCAGCGCAGCGGGATCCGCTCCGCTGATGGCCGCCACTTCGGCGATGAACTCGCGGGTGGCGCCCACGCCGATGGGCACGGTCTTGACGATCGCCTGCCCGAAGTTGCGAGCCAGCCAGCTGGCAGCCTGCAGCGCCACTTCGGGGTACATCACTACGTTGAAGTCGGCATCGCCCAGCCGCGCGATGTCGTCCGGTGTGGCTTCCATCGGGGCCACCACGTTGATGTCGACCTCCAGCCGGCGCAGCATCTCGGTGACTTCGCGCAGGTCGTCGCGGTGGCGGAAGCCCAGGGCGGTGGGGCCCAGCACGTTGCAGCGGGCGCGCTGCCCGGCTTGCCGCGAGCGGCGGGCATCGGGAGCCGGAATGTGCGGCGTGCACAGTGCCCGTACCAGCTGGTAGAACGTCTCGGAGGCGCCCCAGTTTTCCTTGCGCTGGTAGGCGGGCAGCTCCAGCGGCACCACGGGGATTGGCAGGTTCAGCGCGGCGGCCAGGCCGCCCGGGTCGTCCTGGATGAGTTCGGCCGTGCAGGAAGAGCCGACGATCATGGCCTGGGGTTGGAAACGCTCGAAGGCCTCCCGGGCCGCCGTCTTGAAGAGCTCGGCCGTATCGCCGCCCAGGTCGCGTGCCTGGAAGGTGGTGTAGGTGACGGGCGGGCGCTCCGGGCGCCGCTCGATCATCGTGAACAGCAGGTCGGCGTAGGTATCGCCCTGGGGAGCGTGCAACACGTAATGAAGCCCGCGCATGGCCGTGGCGATGCGCATCGCACCGATGTGCGGGGGGCCTTCGTAGGTCCAGAGCGTGAGTTGCATGTTTCGGTGACGTTGGGCGACTACGCGGCCAGCAGCTGCCGGCGAAGCAGGGGGCGGGCGAACAGTTCGGCAAGGTCGCCGGCCTGCTCGTAACCGTGGATCGGGCTGAAGACCAGCTCGATGGCCCACTTGGTGGTCAGGCCTTCGGCTTCCAGCGGGTTGGCCAGTCCCAGCCCGCACACGACGATGTCCGGCCGCTGTTCGCGGCAGCGGTCGAGCTGGCGTTCGACGTGCTGGCCTTCGCTGAGCACCGTGCCGCCGGGCAACAGCGCCAGTTCCTCGGCCATGTGCTCGCGGTGCAGGTAGGGCGTGCCGACCTCGGTGAGCACCATGCCCAGCTCGCGCGACAGGAAGCGGGCCAGGGGCAACTCGAGTTGCGAATCGGGAAAGAAGAAGATGCGCTTGCCGGCCAGCGCGGGGCGCACGCGGGACAGGGCCGCCTCGGCCCGGCCGCGCGCCGCCGCCGTGACCTGGTCGACATGGGCGGGGTCGATCTCGAAGGCCGCGGCCGCGGCCTTCAGCCACAGGGTCGTGCCTTCAGCACCCAACGGAAAGGGCGCGGCGATGCGCCGCGCACCGCGGGATTCCAGCGAGCGGGCGGTATCGGCCAGGAACGGCTGAGCCAGCAGATAGCAGGTGCCCGGGCCCACGGCCGGCATCGCATCGCTGCGGCGGGCGGGCAGGAAACTCACCTGCGGGATGCCGATCTGCGCCATCAGGCGCGCCAGCTGGTCTTCGACCACGTCGGCCAGTGCACCCACCACCACCAGCGAGGTGGCCGCGCCCGCCGTGCGCGGCAGGCCCGGTACCAGGGAGGCCAGGCAGGCGTCCTCGCCCTGGGTGAAGGTGGTCTCGATGCCGCTGCCCGAGTAGTTCAGCACACGAACCTGGGGAGAGAAGCGCGTCGAAAGGCGCTGCGCCGCCCGCGACAGGTCGAGCTTGATGACCTCCGAAGGGCACGAGCCCACCAGGAACAGCGTACGGATGTCGCCGCGCCGTTCCAGCAGCCGGGTGACGACCCGGTCGAGCTCTTCCTGGGCATCGGCCAGCCCGGCCAGGTCGCGCTCGTCGATGATGGCCGTGGCGAAGCGTGGTTCGGCGAAGATCATCACGCCCGCGGCGGACTGGATCAGATGGGCGCAGGTGCGTGAGCCCACCACCAGGAAGAAGGCGTCCTGGATCTTGCGATGCAGCCAGACGATGCCGGTCAGGCCGCAGAAGACCTCGCGCTGGCCCCGCTCGCGCAGCACGGGGGCCGTGCTGCAGCCGCCGGTCTCGGCATGCAAGGGAATGATCATGCCGCAACCCCCTGCCCGCTCAGGGTCTTTCGGCCCCGACCGGCCTGCGCATCGGCGCGGGCCATGTCCAGCCTGGCCATGCGCAGCTTCCAGATGAACTGGGCCGCATTGATGGCGTAGGTGGCGTAAGCCGCCAGCGCCAGGATCATCAGGCCTCGAGGACCCAGCGCGCCGGTGCCCAGGGCCACCAGGTAGCCGGTGTGCAGGGCCAGCACGAGCATGCTGAAGACGTCTTCCCAGAAGAAGGCCGGCGCGAACAGCCAGCGGTCGAAGACCACCTTCTCCCAGATGCAGCCCGTGATCATGATCGTGTACAGCACGAGGGTCTTGACCACCACCGACACCGTGGCGGCAGTCAACCCCTCGCCCCACGCGAGGTAGCGCAGGACCAACAGGGCGCTGACGATGAAGACCAGGAACTGGATCGGCGCAAGGATGCCCTGGACCAGTGTCCAGACGCTGCCGTCGCGCCTGGCGCGCTCGGTCGGGGTGTACAGGGGCGGGCGGCGGGGACCGTCCCCGGGGGCGTCGAGTCGCCTTGGCTGTGGGTTCATGAATCGGAGACTAGAGCGTGATAGCGCTTGTGTCAATTCAGGTAGACGTAAATCGTGATTGACACTTTGATGCCCAATTCTGGCCCAATCCATGCGCCTGGGCTGGCACCGCGCATTACCCCTCTTCGACCGGGGGCTGGTGAAAACACTGAGACTGAAATCTTTTGACGCCGGCGCCCGGCCGGGTTTAAAACCGCATTGGCCTGAAGAAGTAACCTGATGCCCAAACACACTGTCATCCGCCTCACCCTGTGCACACAGTTTCCGAAGGGAGCTTTGTGTTTTCGGATGTCGGAAGTCCTGCCGATCGACACGCTGGCAGCCGTCAGCGGATCTGCCGGCCTTTCCAACCACAATGCAGGAGCGGGCGATGCAGCGTGAAGGCAGCGCGGGCGCGGTAGCGACGCCCTCCCCCACCTCGGCGGATGAGTGGTCCAACGGGGAGGCCGAAACCACTTGGACCGCTGCCGAGACCCTTTCCGGGGCCAGCAAACAGCGCCTGGCCCGCTTGGCCCGCGCCATCGAGACCGATGTGATTCCTCGGCTGGTCCAAGCCCATCGCCCCACCGCCGCCAACCTGAATCGCACGGTCCCCTCGATGACCCTGGCCGACATCGAAGGGTTCGTGCGGGCCGTGTCCCATGATTCGAACGAGGCAGTCTCGCGTTGTCTGGACGACCACCGGCAGCGCGGGATGACCGTCGAAGCGATCTACCTGGAGTTGCTGGCGCCCACGGCCCGCCGATTCGGTGAAATGTGGGAAGACGACCAGTGCGACTTTTCCACCGTCACCGTGGCGCTGGGACGGCTGCAAGGCCTCCTGCGCGACCTGAGCCCGGCTTTCGGCACCGAGGTCGAACACCCGGCCCAAGGGCGCCGCGCGATGTTCGTGCAGCCGCGCGACGAGCAGCACAGCTTCGGGCTGTCCATGGTGGCCGAGTTTTTCCGCCGCGAAGGATGGGACGTGATCGGCGGCATCGGCGGCGCCGTGGCCGACCCTTCGGCCAGCGTCAGGAACGAGTGGGTCGACATCCTGGGCTTCTCGGTCGGGTCCGACACCCGCATCCCATGGCTGTGCAAGAGCATCGCGGCCGTTCGGGTCGCCAGCTGCAATCCTGACATCCGGATCCTCGTCGGAGGGCCGATCTTCTCAGCCCGTCCCGAGTTGGCCGATGAGTGCGGCGCCGACGGCACGGCACGAACCGCCAAGGATGCGCCGATGGTGGCCGAGAGGCTGCTGTGCAAGACGGCGATGAGAATCTAGTTACAGCGCTTGGCTTGTGTGTCCGGTTTGATTGACAATAATACCTGTCAACTCGGACTAACAGCCAACCCCATGCCGCGAACCCCCGGCGACAAGTACGTACTCGGCGCGATCGACGCCAAGACGGCTACGCGCCTCGTTCGCGCTTCCAGCGATCTGGCTCTGGTGCTCGACAGCGATGGCACCATTCTCGACGTGGTCATCCAGGGCGACGACGCCGCCGCCCGGCACGCCCGTGAATGGCGCGGGCAGTCGTGGATCCAGACGGTCTCACCCGACAGCCGCCAGAAAGTCGAGGCGTTGTTGCGCGACGCCCAGGCGGCTGCCGACGCTGAAACCTCGCGCTGGCGCCAGATCAACCACCCGATGCAGGACAGCGAGGACTTCCCGCTGCTGTATTCAGCGGTTCGCATCGTCGACGACAGCAAGGGCGGCAGCAAGGGCCGTATCGTCGCGTTCGGGCGCGATCTGCGCCCGACGGTGGCGCTTCAGCGTCGCCTCATCGATACCCAGCAGGCCATGGAGCGCGACTATTGGCGTTTCCGCGAGGCCGAGACCCGCTACCGGCATCTGCTGGAAACCTCTTCCGAGGCCGTGCTCATCGTCGATGGCTCCACCCAGAAGGTGCTGGAAGCCAATCCGGCCGCACGCACCCTGTGCGGCGGCCTTCGCGCCAAGCTGGTGGGGTCCTCGCTGGTCACGTTGTTCGAGCCCACCTACGGCGAACGGCTGCAAGACCTGCTGGCTGCCGCCCGATCGGTGGGCAAGCAGGAACCCGTGCTGGCCCGCCTGGCCGACACGAAGTCCGACGTGGCCATCTCGGCCTCGGTCTTTCGCCAGGAAGAGGCGGCCTTCGTGCTGGTCCGGATCTCGCCCGCACTGGGCGATGCAGGCGGCGGCAAGGCCTCGCGGCGGGGCGCACCAGGCGCCGCGGCCGGCTCCATCCGGGCCGGCAGCTGGGAGGCCACGCTCGGTGCATTCGTGCAGAACTCACCGGACGGGCTGGTGTTCTGCGATGCCTCCGGCCGGGTCTCTTCCGCCAACCGGGCCTTCCTGGCCCTGGCAGAACTCAGCGGCGAAGACCAGGCCCGCGGCCAGCAACTCGATCGCTGGTTGGGCCGCACGGGCGTTGAGCTCGGCGTGCTCATCACCAACCTGCGCCAGCGCGGCAGCGTAGGCCGCTTCGTCACGGCACTGCGCGGCGAGTATGGCAAGGAGATCGAGGTCGAGATTTCCGCCGCCCAACTCGGCGCGCCCGATAACGTGGTGCTGGCCTTCGCCATCCGCGACATCGAGCGCCGCGTCAAGACCGAATCGGAAGCCGGCAGCGCCATGACCCGTTCGGTCAGTGAGCTGACCGAACTGGTAGGCCGCACACCGCTCAAGGACATCGTCTCCGAGACCACCGACCTGATTGAGCAGCTCTGCATCGAGATCGCGCTGGACATGTCCAACGACAACCGTGCCTCGGCGGCCTTGCTGCTGGGACTGTCTCGACAAAGCCTGTACGTGAAGCTGCGCCGATACGGGCTGGGAAGCCTGGGCGGCGAGGAATAGGCCGATCCGAAAAAACCCTGGGCACGGATCCCGGGTGTAAACACAAGTTGACGCCATAGGGTGTCCGAGGCAATATACAAACATGGATTCGCCCATGCTTGCAAACAAGGCCTCGAGCACAGTGGCAGGCGCCACCGCCCGGCCCGCCTACCCCGCACCGTCGGCCATTGCCGAACTGCTGAAGCCGGTGACATGGTTTCCACCGATGTGGGCCTTCGGCTGCGGGGTCGTTGCGTCTGGCGCCACGCTGGCGGGCAACTGGGCGCTGGTGATCGTGGGCATCCTGCTCAGCGGGCCGCTGGTCTGCGCCACCAGCCAAGCCGTCAACGACTGGTTCGACCGCCACGTCGATGCCATCAACGAACCGCAGCGTCCCATCCCATCGGGCCGCATGCCCGGACGCTGGGGACTGTATGTCGCCATCATCTGGACGTTGCTGTCCCTGGCGGTCTCGACGACGCTCGGCCCCTGGGGCTTCGGGGCCGCCGTGGTCGGCTTGCTCCTGGCCTGGGCCTACAGCGCGCCGCCCTTGCGCCTGAAGGCCAACGGCTGGTGGGGCTGCCTGGCTTGCGGCATCTGCTATGAAGGGCTGGCCTGGGTCACGGGGGGCGTGGTGATGGCCGGCGGCCAGTCGCCGGGCTGGAAATCCTTGACGCTGGCCGCGCTGTACAGCCTGGGTGCCCACGGCATCATGACGCTGAACGACTTCAAGGCCATCGAAGGCGACAAGCAGATGGGCGTGGCCTCGCTGCCCGTGCAACTGGGCGTGCAGGGCGCGGCGCGCGCGGCCTGCCTGATCATGTTCGTGCCGCAGGTGGTGGTGGTGGGTTTGCTGGTGGCCTGGGGCCAGCCCTGGCATGCGGCCGGCATCGTCGGCCTGCTGGCTGGGCAGTCGCTGATGATGCGACGCTTCCTGTCAGACCCGGTGCGCCACGCGCTCTGGTACAGCGGCTTCGGTGTGCCGTTGTTCGTCTCGGGGATGATGGTCAGTGCCTTCGCCTTGCGCGGCCTCGTCGGGCTGCCTGCATGAAGCCCGGTCTGGGACACGACGTGGACACCTCCGTCCGAGACTCCCGCGAATGGCCGCCATGCGGCTCGTCCAACCCCTGCCTGCGCCCAGCCGCCGGCCCCTTGAGCTGAAGGATGTTCATGAACCCAGCAGACGCATCTCGCGGTTACGACGTGGTGGTCATCGGCGGCGGCCCGGCTGGCGCCACCGCGGCACACGACTTGGCGACGCAGGGCCATTCGGTGCTGCTGCTGGACCGCGCCGGCCGGATCAAGCCCTGCGGCGGCGCCATCCCGCCGCGGCTGATCAAGGACTTCCAGATTCCCGATCACCTCCTGGTGGCCAAGGCCCGGTCGGCGCGAATGATCTCTCCGGCCGATCGCAAGGTCGACATCCCCATCGAAAACGGTTTCGTGGGCATGGTCGACCGCGAACATTTCGACGAATGGCTGCGTGAGCGCGCAGCACAGGCCGGCGCCGTGCGCTGCACGGGCACCTTCGAGCGCGTCGAGCGCACCGACGACGGCATGAGCGTGGTGCACTTTCGTTCACGGACGGACGATGGCCCGCGGGGCGGCATGGCCGCCTCGGTGCGCACACGCTGCATCATCGGAGCCGATGGCGCCCGATCGGAAGTGGCGCGGCAGTGCGTCCCGGGCGCCGAGAAGACCAAGTACGTCTTCGCGTATCACGAAATCATCAAGGCGCCCGCCGTGCCGCCCGCGGGCTACGATGGATCGCGCTGCGACGTGTACTACCGCGGCGAGCTCTCCCCCGACTTCTACGGTTGGGTATTTCCGCACGGGGACACGCTGAGCGTGGGCACCGGCAGCGCGGACAAGGGCTTTTCGCTGCGCACGGCCACGGCCGCGGTACGGGCCGCTGGCGGCCTGGAAGGGCTGGAGACCATCCGGCGCGAAGGCGCCCCCTTGCCCATGAAACCCCTGCCGCGTTGGGACAACGGCCGCGACGTGGTGCTGGCCGGCGACGCCGCCGGCGTGGTCGCCCCCGCCTCGGGCGAGGGCATCTACTACGCCATGGTGGGCGGACGGCTGGCGGCCGAGGCCGCGCAGGCCTACCTCACCAGCGGCAACCCCAAGGACCTCGCCCAAGCCCGCAAGCGCTTCATGAAGGCGCACGGCACGGTATTCCTGGTGCTCGGCATCATGCAACGCTTCTGGTACAGCAGCGACCGCCGCCGCGAGAGCTTCGTCAAGATCTGCATGGACAAGGACGTCCAGCAGCTGACCTTCGAGTCCTACATGAACAAGGAACTGGCCCGCAAGAAGCCCATGGCCCATGTGCGCATCTTCTTCAAGGACATGGCCCACCTGCTGGGCTTTGCCCGGGTTTGACCCTAAGCCAGGGCGGCATGAGGGGAACCGAGCACGCGGTCCGATGACGTCCGCCGTAGACTCGCGGCTGACCGCACCTCGGTCGACCGAGAGTCCACCCGAATGGAAGCTCCCACCTTGAGTCGCCGCCTGATGCAGCAGGGCGACTTCCGCGTCATGACGGCGTGCGCGCCCGACCTGACCGAGTCCCTGGTCGCGTTGGGGACGGACATCGCACTGCTGATCGACCAGGACGGCGTGGTGTCACAAGTGGCCCAGAGCGGCCACATGCCCATGTCCACGGCCGCCGCCGATTGGGTTGGTCGGCGCTGGGTGGACACCGTCACGCACGGCACCCGAGCCAAGATCGATCGCCTGCTGGGCGATGTGCGCTGCGACAGCCTGGGTCAGCGGCGCGAAGTCAACCACGCCCATCAGCCGGGCGACCCCGGACGTGACCACGCCGAGCTGCCCGTGGCCTACACCGCCATGCGGATGGGCACCGACGGGCCGGTGCTCGCCCTGGGGCGCGACCTGCGTTCGTGGGTGGCCTCCCAGAGCCGGATGTTGTCCGGCCAGCGGTTGCTGGAAAGCGACTACTGGCACCAACGCCAGGCTGCCCAGGAACAGGCTCGCCGGGCCAGGCTGCTGCACCAGGCCGCCTCACAGCCCGCGGCCGTGGTCTGCGGCAGCACCTTCCGGCTTCTTGATGCCAACGCCGCGGCCATCGCATTGTTTTCCGAAGGCGGCAAGGCCGAAGGCCCGGGTTCGGCCAGCAGCCACTGGCTCGGACGCCCGGCGCAACAACTCTTCGACAGCCAGTCGTGGCCTTCCATGCGCCTGCTGCTGCAGACCGCACGGCGCGGGCATCGGATGGCCGCCTTGCCTGCGAGGCTGGCGAGTTCCCACCGTTCGGCGCTGGTGGGCATGCTCGTGCCACCGGGTTGTGACGACACCCGGTGCCTGCTGCACCTGGATGTCATCGGCTCGGCCGGCGAGGCCGGCGATGCCTTCCAGGTGGGTGTCCTGGTCACCGATGCGGGCGGCCGGATCCTTTGCGCCAACGCGGCCCTGGCCCATTGGCTCGGCCTGGCGCACGAAGATGCGCTGCGCGGCCAGGCCTTGGGTGCGTGGCTGGATGGCGGGCACGGCAGCGCGGCGCACCTGCTGCAGGCCGTGGGGCGGCAAGGCCTGGTGCACGGTGTGCCCGTGGCCCTGCGCAACGGCCACGCCAAGCCGATCACCGTGCGGCTGTCGGCCCACTTGCTCGGCGGCGATGAGTCTGCCGTCTTCGGCTTCGAGCTGCGGCGCACCGCGCGGCGCGAAGCCCTTTCAGAAGTGGTATCGAGGTAACGGCCTTGTCTCGCGGCGCAGTCAACAGCCAGACCGAACGCATCGACCGCGAGCGAGAGTCGCTCGTCGCGAGCTCCATCCAACCACACGGCCTGCTGCTGGTGGTGCGCGAGCCCGAGTGGCGCATCGTTCAAGCCAGCACCAGTGCGGGTGCGTTGCTGCGCCGGCCCCTGGCCAGCCTGCTGCTCGCCACGCTGCGCGACCTGGGGGGCAACCTCGAAGCCCAGTTGGCCGAGCTGAGCAAGCGCAACGACCTGTCCGACCCGCAACCGCTGTCCTGCACGGTGGGCCAAGGCGGGCAGTGCATCGCGCTGACCGGCGCCGTGCACCGGGCCGGCCGAGACGACCTGGTGGTCGAGCTCGAACCGATACCCCCCGAAGGCGAAGACTCCGTGGCGCTCGGTGGCGTGGAAGGCCCCGAGTTGCTGGCCCAGCTGGGCGGCATCGTCCAGAGCCTGAGCACTTCGCCTTCCCTCGATGCGCTGGCCCTCGCCGCGGCCGAGGGCGTGCGGGCGCTGACTGGCTATGAATCGGTCTCGGTCTTCGAGCTGGACGCTGAAGGGCGCGGGCGCGCCATTGCCCACGCCGCTCCAGGTGATCACGGCCTGCCCGAATCCGAAGCCCACCCGGCGGCCAACATGCCGCGTCGAGCGCGCGAGCTGTGCCTGCAGCACCGCGTGAGGGTGCTGGTGGACGTGAACAGCCCGCCGTCCGATCTGGTGCCGCAGTTGCTGGCGGGCAGCGAGCAAGAGGCCGACTGCGAGCTCGACCTGTCTCGCAGCTACCTGCGCAGCCTGTCGCCGCAGCATCTGCGCCAGCTGCGCCAGCTGGGCGTGGTGTCCACCCTGCGCGTGTCCATCGTCCGTGAAGGCCGGCTCTGGGGCCTGCTGTCCTGCCACCATGGCCATCCGCGCAACCTGCGGCACGGTATCCGCGCGGCCGTGGAGCTGCTCGCCGAGGTGATGGCCACGCGCATCGCAGCCCTGGAAAACCACGCGCGCAGCGAAGTGGCCTTGCAGGCCCGCCGGCTCGAGCAGCGCATGCTGGAAGCCAATGCCGCCGAGGGCGACTGGCGCGGCGCGCTGTTCCGCCAGCCGGACGCCCTGCTGCAGCCCATGCAGGCCGGGGGCGCGCTGCTGTGGCATGGCGGCGAATGGCAGTCGTGCGGGCGGGTGCCGGCCCGGGAAGCCTTGCCGGCGCTGCTGGACTGGATCGACCGCCAGGGCCCGGCGGCGGTCTGCGCCTGCCCCGACCTGCCCGCACAGGCGCCGGCCCTGGCGGCCCGGCTGCCCGGCGTGGGCAGCGTGATGGCGGTGCGCCTGTCGGCTGCGCCCGCGGACCGCCTGGTGTGGCTGCGCAGCCGGGACGTGGCCGGCGATGCCTGGACCGAGGCCCAGCAGGCCCTGGCCGCCGCCCTTGGGCGCTCGGTGCAGGACATCAGCGTGCAGGTCAACGCCGTGCGCCTGCTGATTGCAGAGAGCCAGCTCACCCAGGTTCGGGCCGCGGTGGCCGGTTCGAAGCAAGCCGTGGTGGTGGCCGGTGCCAGCCCGCAGGCCTTCTTCGCCAACGACGCCTTCTTCGCCCTCACCGGGCGCCGGCACGACGAATGCACTGGCCTGGAAGCCATGGCCAGCCTGTTCATGAACCGCGAGCTGGCCCGCCAGATGATTGGGCACGTGCGCGCCGAGCAGCGCTCCTGGCATGGCGAACTGGCGCTGCAGCGGCCCGATGGCTCGGCGCTGCCGGTGGCCATCCGCGCCGAGCCGGTACCCGAGAGCAGTGGCGCCTCGTTGGGCTTCATCTTCCTGTTCCATGACCTGACGGCCAGCAAGCGCGCCGACGCGGCGCGGCTGCACCTGGAAGGCATGCTGACCCAGGTGGGCCGCGGCCTGCTGGCCACCGAGGGCGACGAGTTGGTGGGTGCCATCCTGGCCAATGCGAGCCTGGCCGCCATGGACATCGCCGAAGGTGGCGCCACCCTGGCCGTGGCCCCGCTGCTCCAGGAGGTCGAGGCCTCGACCACGCGCGCCACCCAGCTCTTCGACCGCATCCGACGCTTGCACTCAGGCAACCCCTGAGGAGGGGGGGTCGCGGGCCCCCTCCCGCGGCCCATGCACGGGATAGGATGCGGGCCTTCACCACAGGACGGTCATGGCCGCGCAACTGTCCACGTTGCCTGATATCGCGCAGACAGCAGGCCGGCCCGACCCGGGGCAGCCGAACCCTCGCTGGACCGTGCGGCTGCTCGGCGCGGTGGTGGCCGAGAGCGGCGGCGAGCGCCTGTCGCACTGGCCCACGCGCGCCACGGCCGCGCTGCTCGCCCGCCTGGCGCTGCACCCCGACCGCGACCATCCGCGCGAAGAACTGGTGGAACTGCTGTGGCCCGGCGTGGCCTTGGAGGTCGGCCGCAACCGGCTTCGCCAGGCGCTGTCGGCGCTGCGCAGCCTGCTGGAGCCGCGCGATCCCCTGAGCGCGCCGGTGCTGCAGGCCGACCGCCTGAGCATCCGCGTGCTGCCCGGTGCCCTGGACTGCGATGTGCGCCGCTTCGAGGCCTGCCTGCGGGCCGGCGACTCGCATGGCGCGCGGCAGTGGTATCGCGGCGATTTCATGCCCAGCTGGTACGAAGACTGGGTGGTCGAGGAGCGTCATCGCCTCGCAGCCCGCCACGAGTCCCTGGATGCAAGCCGCACGGCGGCGCCCCCCGAGCCCGTGGCATCACCGCCCAGCGGCCTGCCCAGCTACTGGACGCGCGCCTTCGGCGCCGAGCAGATGACCGCCCTCCTGCAGGCCCGCGTGGCCATGCACCGCCTGGTCACCGTGCACGGACCTGGCGGCAGCGGCAAGACCCGGCTGGCCGTGGCCGTGGCCCAGTCCTTGCGCGAAGCGGACGCCAGCCTGCGCGCTGCGAATGGCCTCCCCGGGCCGTTCGCCAAAGCCCGTGCGGGCCTCGCCTTCGAGCGCATCGCCTTCGTCTCGTTGGTCGATTGCGTGGACACCCGACAGGTGCTGGATGCCGTGTGCGCGGCGCTGCAGGCCGACGCTGCGGGCGACCCGCTGACACGCATCGGGGTGGCGCTGGCCGGGCGCCACACCCTGCTGGTGCTGGACAACGTCGAACACCTGGCCAGCGGCTCCGGCAGCCAGA
This sequence comes from uncultured beta proteobacterium, assembly GCA_903822435.1. GTDB lineage: Bacteria > Pseudomonadota > Gammaproteobacteria > Burkholderiales > Burkholderiaceae_C > Rubrivivax. Next base: position 36,345 of record CAIJPE010000218.1, read on the forward strand.
TCGCCGGCCTGCTGTCAACCGCACCGGAGTTGCATGTGCTCGTGACCTCGCGGTGTCTGCTGGAAGTCGATGGCGAGCAGGCGTTCGAGCTGGAAGGGCTGGCGCTGCCGCCCGCCGATGCCGCACTGGCGAACGCCGCCGTCAACCCCGCCGTGGCCCTGTTTCTCGACCGCGCCCGCGCCGCGAAGGCCGACTTTGCCCTGGACGCCCGCAACCTGAGCTGCGTGGTGGGTCTCGTGCGCCTGCTCGGTGGGATGCCGCTGGCCATCGAACTGGCCGCATCGCGGATGCGCAGCCACACGCCGCGCGACCTGCTGAACCGTCTCAGCGTCGGCGCCGGAACGCCCATGCTCGACCTGCTGGCACGCGGTTCCGGGCGCGCCACGCAGGACGCCCGCCACGCCTCCATGCGTCACGTCGTGGCCTGGAGCTGGCGCCAGTTGCGGCCGGCCCAGGCCGAATTGCTGCAAGGCCTGTCGGTCTGTGCCGGCGACGCACAGTGGGGGGCCGCGGCCGCCGTGATGGCGATCGATCCGGCGCTGGCGCTGACGCTGCTGGACGAGTTGTTGGACGCCTCACTGGTGCGCGCTGCCGAGGGCACGGACGGCAGCATGCGCTTCGGCCTGCTGCAACCGGTGCGCGAATATGCCGCGGACAGCAGCACGCCAGCCGCGGCGCGCCTGGCGCGCAGCCGGCTGCGCGGCTGGCTGACCGCTCAGGCCGGCCCGCTGCTGGCCCGAGGCCCGGCGGCGGTGGCGCCGGAGGTGGCGCAGCTTCACGGGGCGCTGCTCACCGCACCGGCTGACGGCGAGCCGGAGCAGGCCCTGGCGCTGGCGGTGGCACTGCGCAGCTACTGGGACATCGACCACCTGCCCTACTCGGTGCTGCTGGCGCTGGAAGTCTCGCTGGACGCCCAGGCGGCCATGCCGGCCGGTGACGACAACTTGCGTGCCGATGCGCACGAGCTGCTGTCCTTTGCGCGCGGCGTGGCCGGCTGCTCCCCCGAAGCCATCCAGCATGCCCTGGCCGCAAGGGCCCTGGCGCGCGACGATCGCCGGCGCAGCCTGGCCCTGGCCCGTCAAGCCTGGGCACACTACGTTGCCGGGCAGTTCGACCAGCCCCTGGAGCCGCTGCTAGACGAAGCCCAGGCCCTGGCTGAGCGCACGGGCGACCTGCATGCCCAGGCCACGGTCGTGCGGATGCACAGCATCGTGGCCTGCAACATCCGGCTGGACTTCGATCGCACGGAACGGCTCTCCGCCACTGCGCAAGCCCTTTGGGAACGCCTGGGCAACCGGCCAATGGCCTGGCTCTCGCTGATGAACCGGGCGATGATGTGGGGCAAGACCGGGCGCGGGAACCAAGACGCCGTGACGGTGCTGGGCGAGTGCGAGCGCGCCACCCGGGCTGGCGGTGACTGGCCGGGGCTCATCACCTGCACGCGACAACTCGGCCGCATCCACATCCGCATGCGCCAGTGGCAACCGGCACGGGCCGCACTTCAGCGCAGTGTCCAAGTGGCCTGGCAACGCCACGCCGCCCTCGGCCTGGCGCACGCGCTGTTGCACCTGCCCATCACCCTGCTGATGTGCGGGCAGGCCGAGGCGGCGGCCCGCCTGGACGGCTACGCGGTGGCCCATTGGTGGCGCCTCTTCAACGGCATCAACCGCATCGAGGCGCGTGAACTGCGACGCACACGGCGGCTGTTGAGGCTGGCCCTGGGCGGTGCGCGCGCCGAGGCCCTGCGCGTGGAAGGCCGCAGCCTGGATCCCTCGGCCGCCGTGCTGCTGGCCCTGGGCGCCCTGCCGGCCTGAAGGGCGGCCCGGCGAGGCCCGCTCAGGCGACGCGCCAGAACTCCAGCAGGACGCGACGGGGCTCGCGCTGCCCGACCGACAGGGCCACGATCCGGTTCAGGTGCAGCCAGTCGGGGTGGCCCGTGGTGAAGCGCACCGCAGTGCGAAAGTAGTAGGCGTCGCGTGGCACCTCCTCGCCGCGGGCCAGGCGGGCCATGACCTCGGGCGGGCCGTGGCGGATGCCGTCGCTCTGCACCTCCACCAGCGCACCGTCGGGGCATCGGACGACGTAGTGGGCGCTGATGTCGGTGACGCCATCGCCCCGCTGCACCTGCCAATCGACACCGCCTTCGACCAGCGCACCCTGCAGTTCGGGGCCCTGCACGGTACCCGCCCCGATGCTCACGTAGCGGCGTTCGCCATGGCGGGCCGGCCCGCCCAGCGACACCACCGGGCCCACCTGGCACGCCACGCGGCCCATGAAGACCAGCGCCGGCGGCGCCGGCATGGGCAGCGGCTCAGGCACTGCCACTGGCACGGTCGAGCTCATCGATGTCCTGCCGGCTCAGCACCAGCCGCATCGCGCCCAGCAGTTCGGCCATCTGGGCCAGCGAGGTGGCGCTGGCGATGGGCGATGTGATGGCGGGCCGCTGCATCTGCCAGGCCAGTGCAACCTGCCCTGGCTGCGCACCGATGCGCCCGGCCACGGCATCCAGGGCGCCGAGAATGGCCAGGCCGCGCTCGTCGAGGTAGCGCTTGACCACGTTCTGGCCCCGCAGGCTCTTGGACGCGTCGTCGGCCGTGCGGTACTTGCCCGTCAGGAACCCGGCAGCCAGGCCATAGAAATTGATCACCCCCACCTCTTCGGCGGCGCACAGGGGCGCGAGCTCGGCCTCGAAGCCGGCGCGGTCGATCAGGTTGTACAGGGGCTGCAGGCTCTCGTAGCGGGGCAGGCCCTGCTCGGCGCTGATGCGCAGCGCCTCGGCCAGCCGCGCCGCGGTGTAGTTGGATGCGCCGATGGCCCGCACCTTGCCTTCCCGGATGAGCTCGGCGTAGGCCGACAGCGTCTCTTCCAGCGGGGTCTCGGGGTCGTCGATGTGCGACTGATAGAGATCGATGCGGTCGGTCTGCAGGCGTTGCAACGACTCGTCCACGGCCTGCCGGATGCGGGCGGCGCCCAGGCCTTTCTTGCCCGGCCCCATGGGGTTGCCGACCTTGGTGGCCAGCACGATGCGGTCGCGCTTGGCCGGGCTTTGCCGCAGCCATTTGCCGATCAGGGTTTCGCTCTCACCGCCCACGTGGCCGGGCACCCAGGCCGAGTAGACATCGGCCGTGTCGATGAGGTTGCCCCCACCATCGATCCAGGCGTCCAGCAGCGAGAAGGTGGTGGATTCATCGGCCGTCCAGCCGAAGACGTTGCAGCCCAGGGCCAGGGGCGAGACGTTCAGCCCCGAACGGCCCAGGGGGCGCAGGGCGATGCCGGTGGTGGTCACAGAAAATCCTCACGCAAGAGATCGAGCTTGTCCTGCACCGCGCGGTCGGAGTAGCTGAACAGCACCGCGTCGCTCTGCGCGCTGTGGCGCACGGTCACCCAGCTGGGCACCACGAAGATGTCGTGAGGGCCCCAGTCGAAATGCTGCTCGCCCACGGTGCTGCTGCCCGCGCCTTCGACCACCACGAAGACAGTGCTGTCGGTGGCGCGGTAGGGCCGGCTCTCGAAGCCCTTGGGCAGCAACTGCATCCAGGTGGCCATGGTCGGCATGGCCCAGCTGCCGTTGATCGGATTGACGTAGCGCATCTTGTGGCCGTGCCAGGCGTTGATCTCGCGAAAGCGCGACAACTGGTGCAGCGCCTCGCGGGTGCGGCGGTAGGGGTAATTGAAGATGGGCGAGGTCAGCGAGCCGGGCTTGCAGTCGACCGGCAGCAGGTTGCAGCCTGCCTCGGCCATGGCCGCACCCTCGGGCCGGTCCACCGGGTGCACCCGGCCGGGATAGCCTTCGCGGAAGCTGGCGCCCAGCAGGTTGACGATGTGCATGTCCAGCCCGTCCAGCCAGACCATCGGGGCGTCGCCCACGTTGCCATGGTCGTGCCACGCCATCGACGGCGTGGTGACGAAATCGCCGGGCTCCATCATCGTCTTCTCGCCGCCCACGGCAGTGAAGGCGTCGCGCCCCTCGATGATGAAGCGCAGGGCCGAGGCAACATGGCGATGGGCCGGCGCCACCTCGCCCGGCAGGATGATCTGCAGGCCGGCGAACAGGCTCTGGGTGATGCGCGACTGGCCGGGCAGGCCGGGGTTCTCGAGCACCATCACGCGGCGCTCGGCCTCGGCGGTGGAGATCTGCGCACAGCTTTCCATCACGTAGGGCCTCACCTGGGCATAGCGCCACAGGGCAGGCACGCAACGCGGCATGGGGGTCTCGGTGACCAGGCCGTGCAGCACGCGCCACAGTGGCGCCAGGTGCTGCTGGGCGGCGCGCTGGTAGAAATCGCTGCGGCCTGCCTCTGCGGCCAGGTCGACCGTGGGCACGAAGCCCGCGGTGTCGGCCGGCGGGGCCGCGGACGAGGGCGGGTTGGAGAGATCCATGGGCAATCCTGGGCGGCGTCAGACCCAGCTGACTAGGCAAGAGATCGTAGCGCGACCCGTACGGCGTCGCCCACCCGGATGCACCCGCCCTGGAGCACCCGGGCCGTGAGCCCGCCGTGCCCGCGCATCGCGTTGTACCCGCCGGGCCCGAGGGCTGCTTCCATTTTCGAACAGGGGTCGCAAGGGCCTGTGATCTCCAGCACCACCTCAGGCCCGAGGTGCAGTTGCAGGGGCTGGTCCGCGAAGGGCGACCGGGCGGCCAGCAGGTTCAGCCCGGCAATCACCAGGTTGCGACGCAGCACGGCGGCACTCAGGACGGCGCGGCCTGTCCAGGCGGCCAGCAGCGGCAGGTGCTCGGCCTGCAACAGGGTGACCTGACGCTTGCCGCCACCGGCGGGCCCCTGGGACCGGGCCCTGGCGGCTGTGCGGTCGCCCTGCAAGCCGGATCCGGCGATCGCCAGTGCCTGGGCCGTGGAGACCGCGGCAACGCCTCGGGAGGGCCTCAGCCAAATCCCTTCCAGACGTCCACTGGCCGCCGTGGGCCGCGTGAGGGCGCGCAGATCACCCGCCACGACGCTGGAAGTCGGCAAGGCCGGCGGCGGGGTCACGGCTGCCGCTTTCGCAGGTCTTGCAAGCTCGGCAGCCCCATAAGTTAGGGCTGACCAACCGGCAAAGCGTTGAATAGACTCCACGTAACATCTTCTTTCACGACACCGCCATGCCATCAACCAAGGCCAGGGTCCGCCAACGCGCATTCACCCGGCGGCGCTTCATCCAGTCGTCGGCGGCACTGGGCGCACCCTGGATGCTGCACCCGGCCCAGGCGGCTACCACCTTCGAAGCCTACACCAGCGTGACCTCGGCCAAGCCCGGCGAGACCCTCCGATTCTTTGCCCGCGACCCCGCGGGCAGCACCCTGCTGCCCACATCCTGCGTCCTTGAAGTGTCCCGCTTCGGGGCGCCCGACCTGACGGTGCTGCACACCACGATCGCGGTCTACAAGCAGAGCGTGCCCTCGGATGCATCGGTCAATGGCTGCCGATGGCCCGCGGTCTACAGCCTCGTCGTTCCGACCACCTGGCGCACCGGCCTTTACTACGCGTCCTTCGGCACGGGTGCCAAGGCCTGCTACGTGCCCTTCGTGGTGCGGCCGGCGCAGCGCCGGGCGGGCGTCAACGTGCTGGTGCAGATCCCCGTCAATACGGTGCAGGCCTACAACAACTATGGCGGCAAGAGCCTGTACGACTTCAACTCCACGGGCGGCGTCCGCGCCTCGTCGGTGTCCTTCGACCGGCCGCTGATCGATCCGAAGGCGTATGGCTTCGACGGCTGGACTTCCACCTTCGTGCATTGGCTCGAGGCCAAAGGCTATGGGGTGGACTACTGCACCAGCATCGACCTGCATCGCGAAGGCGCCACGCTGCTGAGCTCGGGCTACAAGCTGTTCATGACCGCCGGCCACGACGAGTACTGGTCGCTGCCCATGCGCCAGAACCTCGACGCCTTCGTGGCGGCGGGCGGGAATGCCGCCATCCTGAGCGGCTGCACCAGCTACTGGCAGGTCCGCTTCGCCGACAGCACCAACCGCAGCCTCGTCTGCTACAAGTCGGCCGCCGATCCCAGCACCAATCCGGCCACCAAGACGATCAACTGGCGCAGCCTGACACCCTCCAACCCCGAGAACTCCACCTTCGGCCTGAGCTTCTTCAAGGGCGCGTCGTGGACCAGCTCGTATCCGCGGCCGCAGACGCCTTTCGTGGTCAGGCAGCCCGCGCACTGGGCCTTTGCCGGCCTGTCCTTCTCGCAGGGCGCCAGCTTCGGCGCCGGCTATGTCGGCTATGAGACGGACGCGGCCGATTTCCGCACCAGCCTGGCGGGCCAGTTCCATCCCACCGGCCTGGACGGCAGCCAGGCCACCCTGCGCATCCTGGCCCAGGCCGACGCCAGCGACTGGAACGCCCGCGCGCAGGCCTACGGCTTGCCGGGAGAACAATCGGGGTATGGCGCCGTGGCCGTCTTCAGCCGCGGCGGCAGCCAGGGCACGGTCTTCAATGCGGGCAGCACCGACTGGGTGTACGGCTTCACGCCCGAGCTCAACGGCCAGGCACCCACACCCCTGAGCCTGATCACGCAGAACGTCATCGCCAAGCTGTCTGCCACGTTCAGCGAAACCGCGGAGGTCCGCCGCTGGAGCAACAACCCCGGCAGCCCCACGCCGTCCTGCTACTTCACGATCGGCGCCGAGGTGCCGGCCGGCAAGCCGCAACTCGAGGGCACCGCCTTCGTGGCCCTGGCGGCGCCAGCGGCCAACACCACGCCGGTGTACAGGTTCCATTCGACCTTTGACAGCGCACTCAGCGGCGTGCGCTTTCACTACGCCACCGACCCCAACTACCTCGCCACGCTGGGCTGGGTGCTCGAGGGCGTGGCCTTCCACGCCTACGCCAGCCAGACTCCGGGAAGCGTGCCGGTGTACCAATTCCGCCGCTCGGACGCCGATGGTCGGATGGTGGTCGTGTTCAGCACCAGCGCCGACCTCGGCGCGGGCTGGACGGCGGACGGGCCGGCCTTCTTCGTGCCTGCGGCCTGAGCCCCCCTTCGGACGCGGCGCGGCGACAATCATCCGTGGCTGAGGCATCAGCCAGGCGCACCTTCGCGCTGCCTTCCGATCCGAACCCATGAACCGCAAGCTCCTGCTGCTGGCGCTGTGCCAGGGCTTGTTCCTGTCCAATAACGTCACCTTCATGGCCGTCAACGGGCTGGTCGGCCTGGGCCTGGCACCGGCGGCCTGGATGGCCACGCTGCCGGTGGCCGGCTACGTGGCCGGCGGGGCGCTGGCCGCGCCGCTGGTGGCACGGCACCAGCGCGCGTTCGGCCGGCGGCGCACCTTCCAGCTGGGATTGCTGGTGGCCATGCTGGCCTCGGGCCTGTGCGCATGGGCCGTGGTGGGACGCAACTTCTGGCTGCTGAGCGCGGCCACCTTGCTGGCCGGCTACTACAACGCCAACGCATCGCTGTACCGCTTTGCCGCGGCCGAACTGGTGGCCCCCCCGATGAAGGAAAAGGCGATCTCGTGGGTGCTGGCCGGCGGCATCCTGGGCGCCGTGGTGGGCCCGAACCTCGCCACTGCGGCGCGGGATGCCCTGTCACAGCCCTTTGCCGGGGCCTACCTTGCCCTGGTGGGCCTGGCCGCCCTGTCGATGGGCGTGATGCAGTTCATCGAGTTTCCGCCGATCGAGGCCCCGGGCAGCACGGCCGGCCGAGGCCGGCCGCTGCGCGAGATCGCCCGGCAGCCCACCTTCGTTGTGGCGGTGGCGGGCTGCGCGCTGGGCTATGGCGTGATGAACCTGCTGATGTCGGCCACACCCATCGCGATGGCGCAGTGCGCGCACCCCTTCTCGGCGGCGGCCCTGGTGCTGGAATGGCACGTGGTGGGCATGTATGCGCCCAGCTTCTTCACGGGCAGCCTGATCAAGCGGGTCGGCGCCTTGCCGGTGATGGCCTGCGGCCTGGCCCTGAACCTGGTGTGCGTGCTCATCGCGCTGTCGGGCGTGGACCTCATGCACTTCATGGCTGCGCTGATCAGCCTGGGGGTGGGCTGGAACTTCCTGTACATCGGCGGCACCACGCTGGCCACCAGCACCTACCGGCCCGAGGAACGCACCACCGTGCAGGCCACCGTGGACTTCTGCGTGTACGCCACCATGACCTGCACGGCCTTCGGCTCCGGCGCGCTGGTGACCACGGGCGGATGGCAGGCCATGAACATCGGCTCGCTGCTGCCGCTGTCGCTGCTGGCCACGGCGCTGCTGTGGCTGGCGTTCCGGCAACGAGGCGGCATGGCGGTGCCCGCTCGGTAGCGACGCCATGGCGGCTCTGCCCGCGTGGCAGAGTCCGCACCGCTTTGCCGCACAGCAACACCGCTGGGAAGCGGGCCGGTGGATCATGCAGCGAAACGCACACCGTCGTGCGGCAGGCAAGAAGGAGCAGGATCCTCATGGCACCCCGGGCATGAACCGCCGCACCGCCACCTTGATCGGTACCCTCGCCCTGGCCCTTTCGGGCACAGTTCTGCACGCCCGCGCGCAGGGCAGCGAGGCCGCCGCGCTGCATGTGTTGAACCGGCTGAGTTTCGGCCCGGCCCCAGGCGACATCGCCCGCGTTCAGCAGATGGGCATCGAGAGCTACATCGACGAGCAACTCAACCCTGATCGCCTGCCCCTGCCGGCCGCCCTGCGCCAACAGCTCGATGGCCTGGAGACGACCCAGCGCACGCAGCGCGAACTGGTGGCGCAGTTCAGGGCCAAGGCCCAGGCGGGCCAGGACGAGCCCGACGACGCCAAGGCCCAGCGCCGGCAAGCCCTGCAGCGGGTGGCGCTGGAGGCCGGCCAGGCCCGACTGCTGCGCGCCATTCAGAGCCCGCGCCAGTTGCAGGAGGTGATGGTCGACTTCTGGTTCAACCATTTCAACGTCTTCGCGGGCAAGGGCCTCGACCGCGTGCTGGTCGAGAACTACGAGCGCGAAGCCATCCGTCCCCACGCCCTGGGCCGTTTCCGCGACCTGCTGGGCGCCACGGCGCGGCACCCGGCCATGCTCTACTACCTGGACAACTGGCTGTCGGCCTCGCCGGGATTCAAGCCCTCGCGGGCAGGCGGGCCGCTGTCCAAGGCCACGGGCCTGAACGAGAACTACGCCCGCGAACTGATGGAGCTGCATACCCTCGGGGTGGATGGCGGCTACACCCAGGCCGACGTCACCGAGCTGGCCCGCATGTTCACGGGTTGGACCATCGCACCGCGAGGCGGCGGCGCGTCGCTGTTTGCCTTCGACGCCCGCCGCCACGACGATGGCGAGAAGCACTGGCTCGGTCACGCGGTGGCAAGCCGCGGGCAGGCCGAAGGCGAGTGGGCGCTGGACGTGCTCGCCAGCCACCCAGCCACGGCGCGGCACCTGGCTTATCCGCTGGCTCAGGCCTTCGTGGCCGACGAACCACCGCCTGCCCTCGTGGACCGCCTGGCTCGACGTTACCTGCAAAGTGATGGGCAGATCGCCGCGGTACTCAAGACCCTGTTCGACAGCCCCGAATTCCGCGACCCCGCGCGCATCGGCACCAAGTTCAAGACGCCGTACCGGGCCCTGGTGTCCTCGGTGCGGGCCGCGGGTGTGCCCGTGACCAACGTGAGGCCCCTGCTGGCCGCGCTGTACCAGCTGGGCATGCCGCTCTACGGTTGCCCCACGCCCGACGGCTACAAGAACACCGAAGCCGCCTGGTTGAACCCGGATGGCGTCACCCGCCGGGTCGGCTTTGCCACCGCACTGGCCAGCGGGCGGCTGCCCTTGGCCAGGCCCTACGACCAGGCGGCCCCGGCGGCCGTGAACGCCCGTGCGCTGGCCCGCGATGCCGAGATGGGCACCGAGGTTCGCTTCAACCCGGCCTGGGCGACAAAGCCGGTGGATGCCGCCGACATCATGGCCACCCTGGGCAGCAGCCTCTCCCCGCGCACGCGGCAGGCGGTGCTGCAGGCCGACCCTGCCCTGCAGGCCGCGCTGGTGCTGGGCAGCCCCGACTTCATGCGTCACTGAAGCCCGGCCATCCCCATCCTTTCGAAAGCACACGCCATGGACCGCCGCAATTGGCTCCGACACGCCGCCCTAGCCGGCACCGCGCTCCTGCCGGTGGGCCGCGCCGCCTGGGCGGCCGCACCATCCGGCGCCGATCCAGCAGCGCACAAGCTGGTGGTGATCTTCCTGCGCGGCGCGGTCGACGGCCTGAACGTCGTCGTGCCCTATGCCGACCCCGGCTATCACGCGGGCCGCAGCACCATTGCGCTGGGTGCGCCCGGCAGCCCGGGCGGGGTGCTCGACCTGGACGGCAGCTTCGGCCTGCACCCGGCCCTCTCGCCCCTGATGCCCTTGTGGCAGTCGGGCAAGCTGGCCTTCGTGCACGCAGCCGGCTCGCCCGACGCCACCCGATCGCATTTCGACGCGCAGGACTACATGGAATCGGCCACGCCGGGCCGCAAGGGCACGCCCGATGGCTGGCTCAATCGCCTGCTCGGCGCCCTGCCTGGGGACCCGGCGAACCGGACTGCGCCCACCCGCGCCGTGAGCATCGGGCCGGTGCTGCCGCGCATCTACGCCGGTATCCAGCCGGTGGCCAACATCGCGGCGGGCAAGGCGTCGGGCCAGCCGACGGTGCTGGACCGGCCGAAGGTCGAGGATGCCTTCGGTGCCCTGTACGCGGGCGACGACAAGGTGTCGCAGGCTTACCGGCAATCGCGCCTGGCCCATCGGGAAGTCATGGGCGCGATGAACGCCGAAGCCATGGGCGGCGACATGCAGCGCGAGATGCAAGCCGCGGACAACGGCGCGCCCCTGCCCTTCGGGTTTCCGGACGATGCGTCGCGGCTGGCGCGGCTGATGCGCAACGATGCCCGCGTGCAGCTGGCCTTCATGGCCCTGGGCGGTTGGGACACCCACGCCAACCAGGGCGCCGCCACGGGCCAGCTGGCCCAGCGCCTGCAGCCGCTGGGGCAGGGCCTGGCCGCGCTGGCGTCAGGCCTCGGGCCCCTGTTCGACCAGACCGTGGTGCTGGTGATGTCGGAGTTCGGCCGAACGGCCCGGCAGAACGGCAACGGGGGCACCGACCACGGACACGGCAATGCCATGTGGCTGCTGGGCGGCCGCGTCGCCGGCGGCGGCCAGGTGCTGGGGCGCTGGCCAGGCCTGGGCGCTTCAGAACTGCACGAGGGCCGGGACCTGGCCGTGACCACCGACTTCCGCGACGTGCTGACCGAGGTCTGCGAGCGGCATCTCCTGCTACCGGACGCCCGGCTGGCCGAGGTTTTTCCTGGCTTCAAGGTGGCCGACTCGGGCCGCCCGAACCTCATTCGGGCCTGAGCCCGGCCCTAAGCCTGCCCCCGGCCGCGCCTGCTCAGGGCGGCAGCAGGTAGTTGCCCGCGTCGAAGTGCACCATCTCCTGCGCCGGATCACGGATGACGCCCAGCGGGTCCTCGCCGCGAGCCACCGCATCGAGCTGCCGGTGCAACAGCTTGCGCAGCAGGATGATGCCGCGATCGCTGTTGACCAGATGCTCTTCCGAATGCCGGGCGATCGGCCCCTGGCTGACCTGCGCTTCGTAGTCGCCCGGGAAGTCCCGGTGCTCCGCTTCGGTCAGCTCTTCCCACAGCTTGCCGTTCAGGCGCGAGCGCATGCGCACCAGGTCGCCCTGGGCCTTCACGCGGCCCACCACGTAGATGCGGAAGTGGTCGTCGTCCATGGGCAGCACCCAGCCGATGGACTCCACGCGTCCGTACTGGCCGATGCGTGGGCTGGGGATGACGCGCAGCGTGGGCAGGGCCGCTTCGCTCAGGCGCCGCAAGGTCGAGCCATCGGGCAATTTGCGCAACGACACGGTGCGCACGCCGATATCCGAGAGCTCCCAGCTCACCTCGGGCATCACGGCCATCTGCTCGACGAACTGGGTGCCACTGAACGTGGCGTGCAGCACGACCACGTGGAAGGGGTCGACGAGGTTCTCGTAGTGCTGCAGCCAGTTGCAGGGGATGATGGGCGGGCCGCCGCCGCCGATGCTGTCGTCGTTGGCCTCCAGGAACTCGCCTGGGTCGAGCCGCTCCAGGGCGCCGTAGCGCGGCAGGATGGGCTTCCTGTCCGGGGGGCCCAGGTAGGCCCACACCAGGCCGTAGCGCTCTTCCACCGGGTACCAGGGCTGGCGCACCTTGCCGCGGCTGCGCTCGCCGCCGGCCGGCTCGCACGGCTGCTCCAGGCAATGCCCCTGCACGTCGAAGAGCCAGCCGTGGTAGCAGCAGCGGATGCCGCCCGCCTCGACCTTGCCGTAGTAGAGCGAGGTGCCCCGGTGGGCGCAGCGCGGGTGCACGAGCCCCGCGCGGCCCTGGCCATCGCGAAAGAGGATCAAGGGCTCGCCCAGCACCCGCACCTGGCGTGGCGTGGCGCCGGCATCGGCAGCCAGGCCCACCGGGTGCCAGTAGCGCCGCAAGAGCTCGCCCATGGGCGTACCGGCACCGACCTCGGTCAGCTCGGCCTTGTAGCTCGGCGCCTTGCGGCCGTAGGCCGTGCCCGTGTCCGGGGAGATCGGAATCGTCTTCATGGGCGTGTCTGCGATGGGTGCTTCGGACCGATGCTCATTCCAGGGAGGTCAGGCCGGTGGCCTTGACCAGGGCGGCCCACTGCGGGAGTTCGGCCTTCTGTGCAGCAGCGAACTCGGCGGGTGTATTGCCCAGCGGCTCGAAGCCCATGTCCTGCAGCTTGCTGCGCACCTCCGGGCTCTGGGTGATCTCGCGCAGCGCAGCCACCAGCTTGTCCACCACCGGCTGCGGCGTGTGGGCTGGGGCCAGGAAGCCCAGCCAGCTGTCCAGCAGGAAGCCGTCGTAGCCCTGTTCGGCGAAGGTGGGCACCTGCGGCAGCGTGCCCACCCGGCGCGCACCGGTGATGCCCAGCACCTTGATACGGCCGGACTGCAGGTGCGTGCGGGCTGTCGCCGGGTTGGCCCAGGCGGCATCGAGGACGCCGCCGAAGAGGTCGATGTGCGCCGCGCTCTCGCCCTTGTAGGGCACGTGCTCCAGCGGCGCGCCGGTCTGACGCTTGAAGAGCTCACCCGAGAGGTGCGCGGAGGATCCGTTGCCCCAGGTACCGTAGGTCACGCGGCCCTTGGCCTTGGCCCAGGCCACGAACTCCTTGAGGTTGCTGGCCGGACAGCTGGCGGCCACGATGAGCATGGGCCCGCCGGTGGCGATCTGGGTCAGCGGCTGGAAGTCGCGCAGCGAGTCGTATGGCACCTTCTGCTGCAGCATCGGCACGGTCGTGTGCGTGAGCGACATCGTCAACATCAGCGTGTAGCCATCGGGCGGCGCCTTGGCCACGGCATCGGCCGCCATGATGCCGCTGGCTCCGGGCTTGGGTTCCACCAGCACCTGCTGGGCCCAGCGCTGGGTGAGGCGCTCGCCGTAGATGCGGCCGATGATGTCGATGGGACCGCCGGCGGTACCGAAGGGGATCAGGCGGATGGGCTTGGCCGGGTAGGCCGCAGACGGCTGCGCGAAGGCCGCCCACGGCGTCGGCAAACAGGCCGCCGCGGCTACGGCCTGAAGGGCCTCGCGACGGCGAATCCGGGCGGCCACGGCCGGGGTGCTGGGCGGCATGTCGAACCTCCGATGGCGCCCCGAACTCGGGCTCCTTCGGAGCGAGCCTAAACCCGCGCCTGCGGCCGTGCAAAGGGGTTAACCGCAGGCAGGCAGGGCCGCCTGCCCGGACGGGAGGCGCGCCTCAGCGCACGTCCCAGTGCCCGGGCACCATCCGCCAGCCGGGGCCTTCCTGCACCCAATGGTGCGGCACGTAGTGGTAGCCCGGCCGGTGGGTTTCCCAATGGCCGGGTACCCAGTCGTGGCGGCCGCCGTTCCAGGCCCAGTAGCCGCCGATCCAGAAGTGCGCCGGGCTTGGCGCCAGGCCGATCACTTCCACCCGCGGCGGGGGCGGGGCCACGGCCACCAGTTCCACCCGGGGCGCGGGTACCTGCACCACCACTTCGCCACCACCCCGGTGCCCGTGCTCGGGCACCACGACGCAGGCGCCGAGCAGGCTGCTCAAGGCCAAAGGCAAGGTCAGGGCGGCCAGCGCCCGTGAGGTCTTCTGCATGAATCCACTCCGTCCCACACCGTGGGTACCGCTACAACGGCAGCCCTGGACCAAAGATGACCCCTTCGGGCCCGGATTTACCTTCCTTCACCCAACCGAGGACAGAAAGGTTCCCAGCGGCAGGCTGACAGTGCGGTCGATGGTGCCGTCCTTGCCGTCGTCGACCGTGATGACGACGTTGGCGCCGCTCACCGTCACGCCCACCAGCGTGTGCGGCAGGGTCAGCGTCCAGCTGCCCGAGACCGGCTGGCCGGCCACCGAGTAGCTGATGCTGCCCTGGGTGGACACCGTGAATGTCACCGCGGCGCCGGCCAAGGTCGCTGCCAGCGTGTGCGTGCCGCGCAGGGTGTTCGACTGCTGCACGCCGGCCAGGCTGGTCACGGTGCGGGTCAGGTCGACGCTGCTCAGGGTGAAGCCGCCGCTGCGCGCGTTGAACAACGTGGCCACGGCCAGGCTCGGCGAGGTGAACTGGCTGCTGGTGGCGGTGGCGCCGTTGGCGTCCGTCGTGGTGGTCTGGGCCCAGGCGGCGTTGCCGGTCAGGCTCACGCTGCCGTTGGGCAGCGTCGCGGCCAGCGCGGTCGCGCTCAGGGCCAGCGTCTGGGCCGTGGCGCTGGCCGACTGCACCGTGAGGCTCAGGGCTCCATCGAGCGTGGCCGCAGCGGTGCTGGCCTTGCAGTGCGCAAACGTGAGCTGGTAGACCTCGCCCGCATCGAAGCTGCCGTTGATCTGGCTGCTGGGGGTGCCGCCGGAAATCGTCAGCACGGCCGTCCCCCCGCTCGGGCACGGGACCACGACGTTCACCGCGGGCTGCGGCGGCGCCGCCAGGGCCTGCGCCAGCCCGCCGGGCGCGGCGGTCGCGCTGGCCTGGGTGGCGGTCACCACCTGGGTGGCGAGCACGGCGGCGTCCAGCGCCGTGCCAGCGTCGGCGCCCAGCTCGGAGGCGTTGGCGGCATAGGTGGTGGCCGTGTCCAGGCTGGTGGCCACGTCGGCCGAGCCGTCGGAACCCCCACCGCCGCACGCGCAGAGCAGGGCCGCGCAGAGCAGGGCCAACCCGCCGCTCTTGCGCAGGCCGGCACGGGGAGAATCGGGAGGCAGTTGCAAGGACATGAAAGGCTCCATCGGCCCCGGATACCCGGTGCTTCTTTCACTGTCTCATGTTGGGGGTCCAGGCAACGTTACAAGACGAAATACCCCCTGCCAGAAAGATCCGCGCCTGCGTGGCGTGCCGCACAGACGCCGACGGCTTTCCTACACCGCGCAGTACCGCTCCTGGATCTCCCGATCCGCCAGCAGTTCAGCCGCATGGCCCTGGTGCACCACCACCCCCTGGTCCAGGATGTAGGCCCGGTCGGAAATCTGCAACGCCCGCTCCACATTCTGCTCCACCAGCAGCAGCGTGGTGCCCTGCCGCTTCATGCGCGCGAAGAGCTCGAACATCTCGTGAACCAGCAAAGGCATGATGCCCTCCGAGGGCTCGTCCAGCAGGATCATGCGGGGCTTGGCCATCATGGCGCGGGCGATGGCCAGCATCTGCTGTTCGCCGCCCGACAGCGACGTGCCCTCCTGCGTCATGCGCTCGGCCAGGCGGGGAAAGGTCTGCGCGATCTCGTCGATGCGCTCGCGCTCCAGGTGCCGGTCGGGGCCGGCGATCAGGCCCAGGCGCAGGTTCTCGCGCACGGTCAGGCCCGGCACGATGCGCCGCTCTTCCGGCACGTAGGCCAGGCCCAGGTGAAAACGCGTGTGCGCGGGCTGCGCCTGGATCTCCTGCCCGTCGAAGCGCACGCTGCCGGCGCGCTTGCCCAGCAGGCCCATGATGGCGCGCAGGGTGCTGGTCTTGCCCGCACCATTGCGGCCCATGAGGGTGACGATCTCGCCGGCCTTGACCTCGAAATCGATGCCCTGCACCACGTGGCTGCGGTCGTACCAGGCCGACAATCCTTGAACCTGCAGCATCGCGTTCAGCCCTGCCCGAGATAGACGCGGCGCACGTCGTCGTTGGCCTTGATGTCCTCGGGCGTGCCCTCGGCCAGGAACTCGCCGTGGTGCAGCACCAGCAGGCGCTGGCAGATGCCCATCACCAGCTTCATCTTGTGCTCCACCAGGATGACCGAGCGCTCGGCCGAGAGCTCGACGATCAGGTCCATCATCACCTTGGTCTCTTCGGGCGACATGCCCGCCGTGGGCTCGTCCATCAGCAGCAGGGCCGGCTCGGCAGCCAGGGCCATGGCCACTTCCAGGGCACGCTGCTGGCCATGCGCCAGATCGGCCGCGGGGCGGCCGTGGTGATCGGCCAGGCCCACGCGGGCGAGCAGGCCATGGGCGCGTTCGGACAGCTCGGCCATGGCGGCGCGGGGCTTGTAGAGCTGCCAGCGGCTATGACGCATCTGAACGGCCACGCGCACGTTCTCATGGGCGCTGAGCTGCTTGAACACGTTGGTGATCTGGAAGCTCTTGGCGATGCCGGTACGGGCAAACTCGTGCTGCGCCAGGCCGGTGATGTCGCGGCCCTGGAACTTCAGGCGGCCGCTGCTCGGCGGGAAGGCCCCGCTGACCACGTTGAAGAAGGTGCTCTTGCCCGCGCCGTTGGGGCCGATGATGGCGCTGAGCTTGCCGGCCTCGAAGCGCGCCGACACGTTGTTCAGCGCCACGAAGTTGCCGAAGCGCTTGCTCACGCCCTCGACCTCCAGGATGGGCGTGCTCATCGGGCTGCTGCCCTGTGCGAACGCTGCAGCCAATGCAGCAGCGTGCCCCACACCCCGGCCGGGAAGAACAGCACGAAGACCATGAACACCGCGCCCACCACCGCCATCCAGTGGCTGGTGAGGGTGGTGACCACGTCCTCCAGCGTGAGGAAGAGCCCCGCTCCGAGGAACGGCCCGAAGAAGGTGCCCATGCCGCCCAGCAGGCACATCATCACCGCCTGGCCCGAGAGCAGGTAGTGCAGGCTGTCGATGGGCACCACGCTCAGGTGCAGCGCGCGCAAGGCCCCGGCCAGTCCGCAGACGGCGGCCGAGATCACGAAGACCAGCAGCTTGGTGCGCGCCACGTCGTAGCCGCAGGCCGCGGCGCGCTTCTCGTTCTCGCGCACGGCTTCGAGCACGGCGCCGAAGGGCGAGGCCAGCAAGCGCGACACGAACCACAGCGCCACCGCCACGAAGGCCAGGATCAGGTAGTACTTCGTGGTGGGGTCGAGGAAGTCGAAGTGCCAGCCGAAGAGGTCGGCCGGCGGCACCTGTATGCCGCGCAGGCCGTTCTCGCCGCCGGTCCAGCGCTCGGCCTTGTAGAAGGCGAAATAGACGATCTGCGCCAGCGCCAGCGTGACCATCGAGAAGTAGATGCCCCGCGTGCGGATGGCGAGATAGCCGATGACCCCGCCCACCAGCGCGGCCGCTGCCACGCCCATGAGCAGCGCCACGCCCCACGGCAGCCCGCCGTGGACCATGCCGATGCCCGTGAGGTAGCTGCCCACGCCGAAGAAGGCCGCGTGGCCGAAGGACAGCAGGCCGGTGTAGCCGAACAGCAGGTTGAAGCCCACCGCATACAGGCCGAAGATCAGGATGTTGATGGCCAGCGCCTGGTAGGGCATGAGCAGCGGGAAGACCAGCAGGAAGCCGATCACCGCCGCCACGCGGTGCGTGCGGACCCACTGCAGCACCGCACTCATGACATCAACCCGGCCTTGCCGAAGAAGCCCTGCGGGCGCAACAGCAGCACCACGGCCATGAGCACGAAGATCGAGAGCTCGGCCAGGTCGGGGGCGAACAGGGATGTCATCGAAAACACCACGCCCACCAGCAGCCCTGCCACCACGGCGCCGGGCAACGAGCCCATCCCGCCCACCACCGTCACCACGAAGGATTCGGCCAGCACGGGGATGCCCATCTCGGGGTTGACCGCCCGCGTGGGGGCGGCCAGCACGCCCGACAGGCCGGCAATGGCCGTGCCGATGCCGAACACCATCAGCCACACCTTGGCCACGTCCACGCCCAGCACCTTGCAGATCTCGCCGTCACGCGAGCCGGCCCGCACGATCAGGCCGTAGCGCGTCTTCTCCAGGAACAGCCACAGTGCCAGCACCACCACGGCGGTCGCCGCGATCAGGAACAGCCGGTACTTGGGAAAGAAGCCGATGCCCAGGTCGATGCTGCCGCGCAACTCGGGCGGGGTGGACGAAGGCATGCCCTCGATGCCGAAGACCACGCGCATGGCCTCGATCAGCACCCAGCTCAGGCCGAAAGTCAGCAGCAGCGGGTAGTCGATGCCACGGCCATACAGCGGCCGCACCAGGAAGCGCTCGGTCACCAGCCCGATGCCGCCCACCACCAGCGGCGTGAGCACCAGGCTGAACCAGAAGTTGCCCGTCAGCCCCAGGAAGTACAGGCCCACGAAGGCACCCACCATGAAGAAGGCGCCGTGCGCGAAGTTGACCACCGTGAGCATGCCGAAGATCAGGCTCAGGCCGACGGCCAGCAAGGCATACACGGCACCGAGCGCGATGCCGGTGACGAGTTGCAGGGCGATGAGGGACGGGGTGACTTCCACGAGCCGGTCAGGAGATCTTGTGGCCCATTTCCTCGCAGGTGCGCAGGTTCTTTTCGTCGGCGTTCTCGATGGCCAGCACGTTGAACACGTCGTACTTGTCCAACATGTTCTTGCTCTTGCTCTCGACGATCACCACGCTCTGCACCGACTGGTGGTCGCACTTGCGATAGAACTGCGGGCCCTTGTACCAGTCGTACTTCAGCTGCCGCAGTGCGATGGCCACGCGGGTGCTGTCGGTGGCGTCGGCGTCCTTCACGGCCTGCAGCACGCTCTTGATGCCGGCGTAGCCCAGGGCGCCGTAGTCGGACGGCACGGCGCCGCCATAGGCCTTGCGGAAGGCGTCGTTGAACTTCTTGGCGCTGGGGATCTTGCTCTCCATGCCCCAGTAGTAGCTGGTGCCACCCAGGATGCCTTCGAAGGCATCGGCGCCACCGGCCTGGCGGCTGGTGTACAGCAGCACCGGGGCGATGATCTTGGTGCTCTGCTTCAGGCCGAAATCGGTGGCCTGCTTGGCGCTGTTGACCAGGTCGCGGCCGAAGTTGCACAGCACCAGCACGTCGGGCTTGAGCGACTGGATGCGCGGCAGGAAGGCCGAGTAGTCGGCCGCGCCGATGGGGTGGCGGATGTCGGCCAGCGTCTGCATGCCGAAGGCCTGGCCAGCGCGCTGGAAGCCGCGCACCATCTCGTGGCCGTAGGCGTAGTCGGCCGTGAGGTAGACCACCTTCTTGCCGAACTTGGGGAAGGCGTAGCGCGCCACGGCACCGGCCGTGAGGTGCGGGTTCAGCGCCTCGTGGAAGGTATAGAGGCTCCAGTCCTTGGCCTCGTTGATGGTGTCGCTCTGGCTGATGCTGTTGAACAGGATCTTGCGTTCCTTGGTCACGGCATTGATGGACAGTTGCGTGGCGGCCGACAGCGAACCCACGATGAAGTTGACCTTGTCCTTCTCGATCAACTCCAGCGTGCGGGTGGCCGCTTCGCCGGGGTTCAGCTTGTCGTCGCGCACCAGCAACTCGGCCATCTGGCCCTTGTGGCCGCCGGCGGCGTTCCACTCCTTGACGGCCAACTCGGCCGCGCGCACCTGGTCCTGGGCTTCGGCCGAGAAGGCGCCCGTCAGCGGAACCGGGAAACCGATCTTGATGGTGTTGCCCTGCGCGCGCGCCAGGTTGAAGAGGGCCGGCGCGGCGGCGAGTCCGGCGCCCGCGCTGAGCAGGCGGCGGCGCTTGAGGTCGGGGGCCTTGGGGGTCGGGTGGTTCATGGGGTTTGTCTCCGGCTGAGGATGGGATGGCGCAGGTCTTCAGCGAGCCTGCGCTTCAGAAGTTGGACGTGGGTCGGACTCGGGCTCCGGCTCGAACAGGCTCGGGTCGATGGCGGTTTGCCGCATGACGCGGGCGGCGTCGCGGCCGGTGTCGCGGCCGTCGTTCAGGCCCGCGGCGCCATGGTGCTGGGCTTCGAGGTAGGCACCCAGGCGACGCGCCCGCTGGACCACCGCCCGCGAGGGGGCCAGCCGCCATGCCTCGTAGTGCTGCAGCGCCTCGGTCGTGGCGCCTTCGCGCACGATGCATTCCGACAGGGCAATGGCGTCGTCACCGGCCTTGGCCACGCCCATGCCCACGTGCGGCCGTGCGACGAAGGCGGCGTCGCCCAGCAGCGCCACGCGGCCGAAGGCCAGCCGTTCGGAGGCCAGGTCGTAGATGGGTTGCAGAAAGGGCACGGCCGTCTTCTCGACGATCTCGGCGAACTGCGGGGCCAGGCGTTCACGCGCGGCCAGCCGCATCCCGGCGACGTGGCGCGGATCGACCTGATGCGGCGCGATGCCGTCGGGGTGGTGCACGCCGTCGGCATCGGTCAGGAGGCGAACCAGTTCGACATCGGCGTCGGCCGGCCGGTACCAGACGAAGTTCCAGCGCCGCTGGCCGGGCTGCGTGCTGTCATCGGCGCCGGCCACCGGATAGCCGATCATCTGCTCGCCCTCGGGCAGGCCGAAGCCGAAGTGCTCGAACAGGCTTTCGCGGGTCTGCGACGACAGGCTGGCCTCATCGCACACGCCGCGCCAGGCCACGTAGCCGGCGTATTGCGGCTGCACATCGGGCGCCAGTTGCCCGCGCACGCTGGAGCGGATGCCATCGGCCGCGATCAGCAGGTCAGCCTGCAGTTCCTGCCCGTCGCGCAGCGTGGCCTGCACGCCGTGCTGGTCCTGCAGCACCGAGACCACCTGGGCGCTGAGTTGGTGGTGCTTGGGTGGCAGTGCCGCGCGCAGCAGGGCATACAGCCGCCCCCAGGAGGTGAGGATCTGCGGATAGTCCCAGCGTGCGATGGCCTGGCCGCGCGCGTCCAGCACCACGCGAGACGCCACTGGCACGCCCAGGGTGGCGTCGACCACCGCACCGGCACGGCGCAGGGCCTTGCGCAGGCCTTCGTGCGTGACGATGCCGGCGCCGCGCCCTTCCAGCGACCGGGCGCTGCGCTCGAGCACGCGAACCTCGTGGCCGCCGCGCAGCAGGAGGTTGGCGACCATCAGGCCACCGAGCGAACCACCGACGACCAGGATGCGCGCCATGGGATGCGATGTGCCTGCAGCCCGTCAGACCGCAGGGCCTTCGCTGGCGGGGAAGTTCAGTTCCACCACCACGCCGTTGGGGTCGTCCACGAACACTTGGTGCAGCCCGAGCAGCGGCACCGTGCGCTCGCGGCAGGGCACGCCATGCTGCTTCAGGCGCGCCATCGTGTCGGCCAGGCCGGTGGCGAAGAAGGCCACGTGGTCGACCACGCCGGTGCCCTTCAGGCTGCCTTCATCGCGGTCGCCCAGGTAGCGCTTGAGGCC
>CAIJPE010000219.1 GCA_903822435.1 uncultured beta proteobacterium
CCTCCAGCTCGCTGCGCCAGGTCTTGAAGCCGAAGCGCTGGTAGAAGGCCAGCAGGCCGGCCTTGTCCACCTCGCGCAGGGCCAGGGCCTCGAGCGCCGGCCAGCCATCGACATGGCCCGCCAGGTCGCAGTCGGTGACCACCGTCACCAGCTTGCGGCCCATGGGGAGCCAGTCCAGCGCCTTGCGCAGGTTCTCGCCGGCCACCCCCTTGATGCGGTCGGCAGCCGCCACGACGCCATCCAGCGAGCCGTAGTCGGCAATCCACCGTGCCGCCGTCTTGGGGCCGACCTTCTCCACGCCGGGCACGTTGTCCACGGTGTCGCCCACCAGCGTCAGGTAATCGACGATGCGCTCGGGCGGCACGCCGAACTTCGCCACCACGCCGGGCACATCGAGCCGCTCATTGCTCATGGTGTTGATGAGCGTGATCTGCGGCGTGACCAGCTGGGCCAGGTCCTTGTCGCCGGTGGAAATGACGACCTGGTGGCCGCTGGCCGCCGCCGCCCGGGCCAGCGTGCCGATCGCGTCGTCGGCCTCGATGCCGGGCACCTCCAGCACGGGCCAGCCGAGCAGGCGCACCACCTCATGGATGGGCTCGATCTGCTCCACCAGGGGTTCGGGCATGGGCGACCGTTGCGCCTTGTATTCGGGGTACCAGGCGTCGCGGAAGGTGGGGCCCTTCGCATCGAAGACGCACACGGCGTGCTCGGCCGGAAACTGCTCGCGCAGCCGCTTCATCATCGCCACCATGCCGTGCACGGCCCCGGTGGGGAAGCCCTCGGCCGATCGCAGGTCCGGCATGGCGTGGTAAGCGCGGTACAGGTAGCTGGACCCGTCCACCAGCAGGAAGATCTTTTCGCTCATTTCTGCATTGTCGCGCCGCATGCCAACCAGGGCCGCGGGGGCCGCTGCGTAGAATGGCTACATGCCCATGACCCTCCCACGCGCGGCCTGCCTGGCCTTGATGTGCGCCGCTGGCACCTGCGGGGCGCAGGGCCAGCCGGCAGCCACGGCCGGCAGCCCGCCGCCGGCCGCCTTGCTGCAGCCGCCGCCGGCTCCCACAGCGCTGCCGGCATCGCCGCCTTCGTCCGCCGCCCAGGCCCGGCCGATCAAACAAGTGATCGAGGACGACGCCGTGCGCATCGAGGAGACCCGCCTTCGCGGCCAGACCCAGCGCATCACGGTGCAGAGCAAGCTGCGCGGGGTGAAGGCCTACGAGATCATCCTGCCGCCCGCCGGCAAGGACCCCTCCCAGGACAAGGGCGCCGCCGGGCAGCGGATCTGGCACCTGTTCGACTTCTGAGGACCGGGCAATGGCGGTCTACACCGAGGTGAGCCTCGAAGAAGCCGGTGCGCTGTTCAGCCAACTCGGGCTGGGCACCGTGACCGAGCTCCAGGGGATCCGCTCGGGCATCGAGAACACCAACTACTACGCCTACACCGCCAGCGGCCAGTGGGTGCTGACGCTCTTCGAGCGCCTGTCTGCCGAGCAGCTGCCCTACTACCTGCAGCTGATGCAGCACCTGGCCGCCAAGGGCATCCCCGTGCCAGCGCCGCAGCCGGCCGCCGACGGGAGCCTGGTGCACCACGTGGCCGGCAAGCCGGCTTCGGTGGTCACGCGGTTGCCCGGCAGCCACCGCATGGCGCCCGACGTGTCGCATGGCGAACAGGTCGGCCAGATGCTGGCCCGCATGCACCAGGCCGGCGCCGACTTCAGCGGCCACCAGCCGCACCTGCGTGGCCTGGTCTGGTGGGTCGAGACGGTGCCCGTGGTGCTGCCCTACCTCGAGGCACCCACGGCACAGTTGCTGCAGGAAGAACTGGCCTTCCAGCAGCACTTCGCGGCCACCGCCGGCGCGCAGGCCCTGCCCCGGGGCCCGATCCATGCCGACCTGTTCCGCGACAACGTCATGTTCGACGACACGGCCGGCCCCGACCTGCTGTGCGGGTTCTTCGACTTCTACTTCGCGGGCACCGACACCTGGCTGTTCGACGTGGCGGTCTGCCTGAACGACTGGTGCCTGGACCTGGACAGCGGCCAGCTCGACGAGCAGCGCGCCACGGCATTCATGGCTGCCTACGAAAGCGAAAGGCCCTTGAGCGGCGCCGAGGTGCGGGCCCTGCCGGCGCTTCGGCGAGCGGCCGCGCTGCGCTTCTGGATCTCGCGCCTGTGGGATTGGCACCTGCCCCGCAGCGCCGCCCTGCTGCAGGCCAAGGATCCCGGCCACTTCGAGCGGGTGCTCCGGGCCTGCATCGCACTGCCGTGGCACCCGCCACGCTGAACCGAACCCCATGGCCCTGTTGCTGAAATCCGTGGAGGCATCCCGCGGTCCACGTTGGATCGGCGATGCCTTTCGACTGTACGCCCGCCGGCCTATCGGCTTCACCTCGCTCTTCGTGGTGTTCCTGTTCGCCGCCTTCCTGGTGGCGCAGGTGCCGCTGCTGGGTGGCCTGGTGCAGATGATGTCCCTGCCGCTGCTGTCGCTGGGCTTCATGGTGGCCGGGCAGTCGGTGTTGTTGGAAGGGCCCGTGCGGCCGGCGCAGTTCGTCGAACCGCTGCGCACCGACCCTGCCCGCCGCCGCGCGCTGCTGACGCTGTGCCTGGTCTACGGCGTGTCGGCCATGGCCATCCTGTTGCTGGCCGACCTGCTCTCGGACGGCGCGTGGGGCCGCCTGCAACGGCTGCTGGCCCGCGGCGACAGCGCGCAGGCCGAGATCGACATGCTGCTCTCCGAGCCCGGCGTGTCGTGGGCGGTGCTCTCGGCTCTGACGCTCGGCTCGCTGCTGTCGGTGCCTTTCTGGCACGCGCCGGCGCTGGTGCACTGGGGCGGCCAGGGGGCGCGGCAGGCCATGTTCTCCAGCACCTTGGCGGTGTGGCGCAGCAAGGGCGCGTTCTTCACCTACATGCTCGCCTGGGTGGCCGTGCTGCTGCTGTTCGGCCTGGTGACGGCCATCGTCTTCGCGCTGCTGGGGGCCCCGCAACTGGCAGGGTTGATCGGCGTGCCGGCCGGGCTGGTGTTCTCCACGGTGTTCTACCTGTCGGTGCTGTTCACCTTCAACGACAGCTTCGGTGGGGCCATTGCGCCGCCGCCGACCCGGCCGAGCGCGCTCTAGGTCCTTGCCGTCGGGTCATGAGTGTCGCGGGCCTGCGGCTCGTGGGCCGAGGGCGGCCTTCTCTTGAGGTGCGCCGGCGGTGGCGCGCCGACCATGCCGCTGGTCTAGACGGTGAGGCGCACTGTGGAGCGAATAAAGGAGGACCGGCCGTTCAGGCCCGGTCCGAGGGACGTTCGCTCCACTGGGCGCCCCACCGTCTCGACCGCCTGCATGGTTTGCACGCCGCCGTCGCGCACCCAGCGAGCAGGCAGCCGCGGACGGCCGGTCCGCAACACGCAATCCCAAGGACCGCAACGGGTCGGGTTGTGCCAACCACTCCCCTGAACTCGCTCCCCGCAACATGCCGGTCGAGTTGGGTTGCCATACGGCTGAGGTTCGTCTAGACCGGCTCCCGACCCATGAGCGACCTTCGACATCTGTACTCAAACGCTGAAAGGCCGCCATAGGCGGCGCGGTCTGAGGCCCAAGCGTCGGACTGCCCGACGGCGCCATCGTTCTCCGCGGGGTCGTTCACTGGCCCATCATCCCTGCTCTCTGGCCGCAGACTATCCCTTTGGGTTCAGGATGGACTCTCCGACTGTCGAAGTGCGAAGAAGATGGCGATGTGGCTGACCAGCCAAGCCGGAAGGCACACCGTCATCACGATCCATCCGAAGGGCCCCAGGATGTTCGCGTCGTGGATGCTCGGCGTGACGCGCGCCCCCGCGTTGACGTAGTCGAGGGTGGCCACGACGTTGAAGATCCAGACCACAGGGATGGCCAACGAAGCGCGGGTCTGAAGCAGGAAGAAGCTGACGAGAGCCAGGATCGCGGCGAGCACATCGCCGGCCATGATCTGGATCAGGTAGCCCTCCGAGAACCCCGCAGGAGCCAAGTCGAAGACGCCTGGGAGCAGGGCCGTTAGGCCGAAGTAGCGGAAGAAGTGAACCGGAATAAGGGCCTTGAGATGAGCCTCTCGGCCCATGGCAACCAAGGAAGGCCGACCGGCAAGGTAGATCGACGCAAATGCCGCCAGCCCGAAGAGGTAGCCGATGATGTGGAAGCTGGCCTTCGCGGTCATGTCGCGATCCCCATCTAAGCGTCGGTCGCCACCTTCACCACGATCTTGCCAACAACGCCTCCGCCCTCCGCAAGCGCGAACGCCTCGGCAAAGCGCTCCAGCGGAAACATCTGCGTGGGTGCAGCACGCAATCGCCCGGAGTCAATTTCTTGGGCCAGGAACTCGAGGTTAGCGGCATTCGCAGCCGTCATCGCGAAGACGTGCTTCTTCGCTCGGAAAGGGTTGGCGATGGCGTTGCCCACCAGGCTGGCGGGACTGGGTGAGAAGTCCACGTACAAGCCGTGCTCGTCGAGC
>CAIJPE010000220.1 GCA_903822435.1 uncultured beta proteobacterium
AACCGCGGCACATCGTCCGCTTCGGGGCCCTGCGGCTTGGGCGTACTCATCGTCTCATCCATGGTAGCGGCAGCCCGGCGGCTTGCAGATCGTCAGCAGCCCTCGGTTGCGGGCTTGACATCCCACTTGAAGAAGCGCTTGACGTCCTCGCGCCGCGCCATGGTGTCGCTGGCGCCCAGGTCGATCAGGGCCTGGGTATAGGCCGACTCGAACAGCAGGTAACTGGCCAGCGCCGAGCCCCGCGCCTGCGGACCGCGCCCGGCCACGCCCACGCCGCGCAGCAAGGCACGGACCGGTGCCGGCAAGCTGCCGAGGTGACGGGCGGCGATGTCGTCCAGCCGCTGCGATGGGGCGATCACCAGCGCCTCGATGGGCTTGAGTGCCATGCCTTCGCGCACCGAATGCGGCATCAGTCCGAGCGTTCGGTTGATGCGGTCCATTCGTTCGATGTCCACCGCCAGGGCATCCAGGAAGATGCTGGACAGCGCGTGGCCGGCGATCTGGGCGAGGTTCGGGTATTCGGCATTGGCCGGCCGCAGCCCGGGCGGCTCGTGCATGCGGCCGGCACCGATGATGAGCAGCCTGCGGGCACCCAGGTGGATGGCGGGCGACAGGGGCGCGGTCTGGCGCATCGATCCGTCGCCGAACCAGGCCGGTGCCTCGCCGGCCGGGCCCATCGACAACTGCGCCGCCGGAAACACAAAGGGGATGGCCGACGAGGCCAGCAAGTGGGCGCGGGTCAGCGGCGTGCGCACGGCGATGCGCTGCGAGCGCAGCCAGGGCGCGATGGCCTGGGCCGAATCGAAGAAGGTGTAGTGCTCGCCGCCGCTGTAGCTGGATGCGGTGACCGCGACAGAGTGCAGGTGGCCGCCCGCGAAGATCTCAGGCAGCCGTTCCAGCGGCACCATGCGCGTCAGCAGGTCGGCCAGTGGTGCGTTGTCCAGCAAGGATCGCGGCCGCGCGCGCCGCCAGCGGGCGATGACCCATCCGATGGACATCATGGTCAGCCAGCTGGCACCGCTGCGAATGACGCCCAGCGAGTCGGCGCGGTAGATCTGTTCGGCGGAAAACTGCCGCCAGACGCGCACCAGTTCGTCCACGGCGGCATCGAAACGGTCGGCCTGGCAGGCCAGCGCCGCGGCGTTGATGGCCCCGGCCGATGTGCCGCACACGACCCCGAACGGCGAGGAGGCGCGGGCCAGGGGGCCCAGCGCGTCGCGGCGCAGCCGCGCCACGGCCGAGAGCACGCCAACCTGGTAGGCCGCCCGCGCGCCGCCGCCACTCAGCACCAAGCCTGTCAGAGGTGTCTCGTACATGCACGGTCAGTATGGCGCACGGCGCCGGCACCGCAGCGTGCCGTCCTGCGAACACTGTGTTGCAACCCCGAACCGAAGTTGCCTTAGCGTGCAGTCGCGTGAGCGCCTTCGCACCGATGCCCCTGACCCACCTCCTGGACGACACCGACCGACCGACCGCACCCGGGAACCTGGGCCGCTGGATGGTTGCGTGTGGATGGCTTTGGGCGCTGGCGGCCTGCAGCGTCGCACCCAGGGGGCCCGACGCAAGCAAGGCACCCCACGCCAGCACGCGCCGCGGCACTCCCACCGAGGCACCGGCCCTGGCGTCACCTGGGCCCGCCTACGCCCCCGGCCTGGCTGGCGAGCAGCGCTGGCTGGACGCCTGGTTCCGCGGTACGCCGGCGGTCATCGCCCAGAACGACGACGGTGAACTCATCGTGGAGGTGCCGCGGGCCTACAGTTTCGAGCGCGGCCACAGCCAGATGCGCCCCGCACTCGCCGCGGTGATGGACAAGGTGGCGCAGAGCCTGCGCCGTACGCCGGCTGCGCGGTTGGTGGTGCTTTCCGCGCCCGACGACAAGACCGGCGCGACACCGCTGGCCCTCCAAAGGGCGATCCAACTGCACAAGCGCCTGCTCGAACGCGGGGTGACGGCCGCCCAATTGTCGCCGCCCACCGCCACGCCGGGAGCCGCGGTGCAGCTGCGCATCGGCCTGGCCACCGCACCCTGACCGTCCCTTCGGCCGGCCAGGCGCCTCGCCCCTTCAGACGTTGCCGGTGGAGGTGCGCAGCGTGTGCGGCGTCTCGACAGGCGCGGCTTCGCGCTTGACGCGAAGGGTGCTGCCATCGGCCACCACCTCGGCGCCCACCGGCAGCGACTGCGACCGGTGGAAGGTGCGCATGCTGCCGTCCTCCATGCGGACCTTCACCTCGAAGACGGTCTCCGCGCGGGCCCGCTTTTCCACTTCGTTGCCCGCCAGGCCACCGCCCACGGCGCCCAGGACGGTCATCGCGGTGCGCCCGTTGCCACCGCCCATCTGATGCCCGACCACGCCGCCCAGCAGGCCGCCAGCCACCGCGCCCAGGCCCGTGCCGGCGCCCTTCTCCTGCATGGCGTGAATCGACTCCACCACGCCGCAGGCGGCACACACGGCCACAGGGGCGGTCGGGACCGGCCGCTCTTCGCCCGAGACGGTGCCCGAGACCACGTTCCGGCCTGCGTGGTCGTTGCGGTGTGGGCTCGCGCCGGGCTTGGCAGCCGGGGGTGCAACCACGCCGCCGGAAGCCACCTCGGTGGTGATGGAAGTGCTGGCAGAGCTGGGGGCCGGGGCGTGATCGACGCCGCGCATGACCAGGGCGCCCGCCCCCGCCGCAACCGCCAGGCCGAGGACGCCGGCACCCCATTTCCAGGCGCTGGGCCTGGCTGTCGTCGGGATGACAGCGAGTGAGGCTTGTGGGTTGATCTGGCTCATATCGGTATCGCAAGTGAAGGAAGTGCTCTTTCTAACGCGGCAGCGGGCCCCCCGCGGACGGAAAGCCGGTGTCAGTTGTGTCTGACCGTGTCCCGTCCGGGGCCAGAATGCAGCCCGGCGCAGCGGCCCCCGAGGGGCGGCCTGCGTGTCCCTGGCCGCCAGCCCCCACCGCGCACCCATGTCGAAACCGAATCTGCTGTCCCTGCTCGGCGCATCGCCGGCCGACGAGATCGACCGCGGGCCGCGCGATGCGCAAGGAGGCTTGCGGGCCCTGGGTGGCGGACGGGCCGCGCATCGCGTGCCCAAACCCTGAGCGCCCTGGCGAGCCCACCATGCGACTGCTGCTGATCGAGGACGACGAACTCGTCTCACGCGAGTTGCTGCTGCGCTGGCAGTCCCGAAAATGGGTGGTCACGGCTTGCAATGGCCTGGCCCAGGCCGATGCCGCGCTGGTCCACGGCCCGTATGCCTTGCTGGTGCTGGACCTGGGCCTGCCCGACGGAGACGGCTTGTCCTGGCTGGGCCGGCTGCGCCAGCGGGACCGCCTCACGCCGGTTCTGGTGCTGACCGCCCGCGACCGCGTGAACGACCGCGTGCTGGGGCTGCGCACCGGTGCGGACGACTATCTCGTCAAGCCCTTCTCGGTGGAGGAGCTGGATGCCCGGGTCGAGGCGCTGACGCGCCGGGGCGACCTGCGGCGCGGCGGGGTCGTGCAGTTCGGGGGCATCACGTGGATCGGCGACGAGGCAAAGGCCCTGGCCCATGACGTCGCGCTGGAACTGTCGCCACGCGAGTTCGAGGTCCTGGGCCTGCTGATGCAGCGTGCGCCCCACCTGGTGCACAAGCGCGCCCTGGTGGACGCCCTGGCCGAACGCAACCTGGAGGTGGGCGACAGCACGGCCGAGCTGTATGTCTCGCGGCTGCGTCGCAAGCTGACGAGCACCGGGACAGCCATCCTCACCGTGCGGGGCTTCGGCTACCGGCTCGTGCTCGACGACACCGAACCCGGGCCGGAAGCATGAACCGCAAGATGCCAGCCGGACCGCACGGCCTGGGCCGGGACCTTCAATGGCGCCTGATGCTGCCCTTGCTGGCCATCGTGCTGGCCACGGGCGCTGTCGGCGCCTGGACGGCCCAGCAGCTGACCAGCCGTGTCTTCGACAGCTGGCTGCTGGACGCCGCGCATTCGCTGGCCCAACTGGTGCGTTTCGATGGCGCGCAGGCCCGCGTGGATCTGCCTCCGGCCGCGGCCACGGTGCTGGCCTACGACGACACGGACCAGACCTTCTACAGCGTCACGCAGGACGGGCAAGTGCTGGTCGGACAACCCAGCCTGCCTGGAACCGGCGGGCATGAGGCGCGCTACCCGCGCGGCCGGGCCTACGACAGCCAGCTGGGCGGCCGGGCGGTGCGCGTGGTCAGCACCTCGGTCGACGACGGCCAGGGGCACACCGCCACCGTGCGCGTGGCCGAAACGCTGCTCAAGCGCCAGCGCGCCGAGCACGAATTGCTCACGGTCCTGTGGCCCGTGGCGGTCCTGGTGCTGGCCACCTTTGCCGCCATCCAGGTGGTGGTGCGTCGCACGGTACAGCCCCTGGGCACGATCGCGGCACGCTGGAACCAGCGCAGCCACGACTCCCTGCAGGCCATCGGCGCAGAGGACGTGCCGCGCGAACTGCAGCCCTTTGCCCAGGCCCTGAACGACCTCCTGGCACGCATCCGGGCCATGCTGGAACGCGAGCGTGCCTTCGCGGCCACGGCCGCCCACCAGTTGCGCACCCCGCTGGCTGGCTTGCAACTCGGGCTGGCCCGCGCGGCCGAAGCCCCGGACATGGCCACCACCCGCAAGGTGCTGGCAGAGCTCGACCAGGCCACGCAGCGCCACGCCCGCCTGGTGCGTCAATTGCTCCTGCTCGGGCGTTTGGATCCGGAGATGCGCACGGGCCTGGACTTTGTCGAAACCGACCTGGTGGCCCTGGCCCAGGCCGTCGGCGCCAGCTACCTGGACGCCGCCGAGCGGCACGGCGTGACCCTGGAACTGGCCGAACCACCCCTGCCCGTGGCGGCCCGTGCACACGCCGAACTGCTGAGCGAAGCGCTGGGCAACCTGCTGGAGAACGCGCTGCGCTACACCCCGGCCGGTGGTCGGGTGCTGGTGAGCTTTGACGCCGCACCGCCATCGATCCACGTCAGCGATTCGGGGCCTGGCATCCGGGCCGAGGAACGCGGCCTGGTCTTCGAGCGCTACGTGCGTGGCCGCGATGCGCTGGGCGACGGCAGCGGCCTGGGCCTGGCGATCGTGCGCGACATCGCCGCCCTGCATGGCGCCAGCGTCGGGCTCGGGGTGTCGACGTGGGGGGGCTGCCGCTTCACGTGGACGTTCGGGCCAGCGGCCAGCCGGGCAACGCCGACGGGCTGAGACCGCGGGGTCGCCAGCCGGGCGACTGATAGGTGGCTGATAGCTTGCAGCGCCAGACTGGGTGCTTCGCCGCGCAGGCCGGATCCTGCGCAGGCCCAGGTCGAGGGTCACACCGTGTTCAAGAATCGATGGAATGCCAGGATCCGCTCGGGAGCGCTGCGGTGGGCGGCAGGCGCCGCCTGCGCTGCGGCCCTGGTCGCGGGATGGGTGCATGGGCCAGGCGCTTCGGCAGCCGCCTCCGTCGCGCAGGACGGCCCCGCGGGCCCGGCCGCGCCAGGCACCTTCAAGCCGAGCGCGGCACAGTGGAAGACGCTGCAGGTGAAGCCGGCACAGTCCATGGTCTTCGACGCCGTGGTCACCACGGACGGCACCGTGGCCCTGAACGACAATGCCACGGTCAACGTCTATTCGCAGTTCTCGGGCCGGGTCACGGCCGTGCACGTCCAGGCGGGCCAGGCGGTGCGCAAGGGCGCGCCCCTGATGTCGCTGGCGGCCACCGAATCGGCCCAGGTCCGCAGCGACCTGGCCGCAGCCACGGCCGCGGCCGCCACCGCCCGCCAGCAACTCGCCCTGGCCCGCGCCACCGAGCGGCGGCAGCAGGAGCTCTTCAAGGCGGAAGCGGGTGCCGAGAAGGACTGGCAGCAGGCCCGATCTGACCGCGTGGCGGCTGAAGGGGCCCTGCAGACGACCGAGGCGGCTGCCCGTGCCGCACAAGCCAGGGCCGCCGTGCTGGGTGGTCCTGGCGGCGACCGTGCTGGTGTGACGGATGGGGCCCTGGTCACCGCACCCACCGACGGCATCGTGGTCTTGCGCCAGGTGGCGCCAGGGCAGTTCGTCAACAGCCTGGCTGCAGGCGGCAGCACGCCGCTGTTCACCATCAGCGACCTGCGACACCCCTGGCTGCTGGGCAATGTGGCCGAGGCGGACGCCGCCAAGGTGCACGTGGACCAACCCGTGGACATCGGCGGCCCGGCGCTGGGCCACCGAACGCTGCGGGGCCGCGTGTCGTGGATCGCCAGCACGCTGGACCCGGCCAGCCACCGCGTGAGCTTCAGGGCCGAGTTGCCGCAGGCCGAAGAAGCCCTCAAGCCGCAGATGAGCCTGACCTTGCGCGTGCTCGAAGCCCACCCGAAGGCCAGCCTGGCCGTGCCGCGCTCGTCGTTGGTGGTGGAAGGGGCCGAGGCGCATTGCTACGTGGCCCAGGCCGACCACACGCTGATCGCGCGAAAGGTGCAACTCGGGCGCATCCAGGGCCCATGGGCCGAGGTGACGGGGGGCCTGTCGCCCGGCGAGGCCGTGGTCACGCGCGGCGCACTCTTCATCGACAGCGCGGCCCAGGACGACACCCCTTGAACCGCATCATCGATTTCGCGCTGGCCCAGCGCGCGCTCATCGTCGTGCTGATGCTGGCCATCTTCACGGGCGGCATCATCGCCTTCGCCAAGCTGAACATCGAGGCCTACCCCGACCCCGTGCCGCCACTGGTGGACATCATCACCCAGAGCTCGGGCCAGTCGGCCGAGGAGATCGAACGCTACGTCACCATCCCCATCGAAGTGCAGATGGCGGGGCTGCCGCACGTCACCAGCATCCGCACCATCTCGCTGTTCGGGCTGTCGGACGTCAAGGTGCAGTTCAGCTACGAATCCAGCTATGAGCAGGCCGAGCAGTTCGTGGTCAACCGCCTGTCGCAGTTGCCCGCCCTGCCCAACGGTGCCCAGCCCCAGATCTCGCCCACCAGCCCCATCGGCGAGATCTACCGTTACCGCCTGGCAGGGCCCCCCGGCTACTCGGTGACCGACCTGAAGACCCTGCAGGACTGGCTGCTGCAGCGGCGCTTCAAGGCCATCCCCGGCGTGATCGACGTCACCGGATGGGGTGGCAAGACCAAGACCTACGACATCACGGTCGACCAGAAGCAGTTGGTCGCGCAAGGCGTCACGCTGGCCCAGGTGCTGCAGTCGCTGAACAATGCCAACGCCAACGTGGGCGGGCAGACGCTGAACATCGGTACGCAGGCGGTGGTGGTCCGAGGGGTGGGCCTGGCGCGCTCGATGGACGACGTGCTGGCCACCATGGTCGCCGCCAACCGGGGCCTGCCCGTGCGCTTGCGGGACCTGGCCACCGTCACCGTGGGCCACCAGCCTCGGCTGGGTATCGCCGGGCTGGACCAGGACGACGACCTCGTCGAAGGGATCGTGCTGATGCGGCGCGGGGCCGAAAGCAAGCCCACCATCGAGCGGGTGAAGGCCGAGATCGACCGCATCAACGCCAGCGGCATGCTGCCGCCGGGCGTGCGGCTGGAGAAGATCTACGACCGCAGCGACCTGATCGACCTGACCACGCACACCGTGCTGCACAACATGCTGGTGGGGATCGTGCTGATCTTCCTGCTGCAATGGGCCTTCCTGGGCAATCTGCGCAGCGCGTTGATCGTGGCCGCGACGATTCCCCTTCGCACTGGCCTTCGCGATCGGCCTCATGGTTCTGCGGGGCGAATCGGCCAACCTGCTGTCGGTGGGGGCCATCGACTTCGGCCTGATCGTGGACGCCTCGGTCATCATGGTGGAAAACATCTTCCGCCACCTCAGCGAAAGCGCAGCCTCGCGCCATGTCGGCGAGCCCGTGCTGCACGAGCGGCGCACCTCCATGGGATGGCGTGGACGTTTCGGCATCATTTCGCACTCGGGCACCGAAGTCAGCCAGGCCATCCTGTTCTCGGCGGCCATCATCATCGCCGGGTTCGTGCCGCTGTTCACCTTGTCGGGCATCGAAGGCCACATCTTCGGGCCCATGGCCAAGACCTACGCCTACGCCATTGCGGGGGGCATCCTGGCCACCTTCACGGTGTCTCCGGCGCTCAGCTCCTTCCTGCTGGCGGGGCCGCTGGAAGAGACAGAGACCCTGCTGGTGCGGACCCTGCGCCGCGCCTACGTGCCGATGATCCGCCTGGCCCTGGCGCATCGACGCTCGGTGCTGGTGGGCACGCTCGTCGTGCTGGTGGTGGCCGGGCTGGCCGCGTCGCGCCTGGGACTGGAGTTCCTGCCCAAGCTCGAAGAAGGCAACCTGTGGATCCGCGCGACCATGCCGCTGTCGATCTCGCTGGAAGAAAGCGACGGCTACGTCAACGACATGCGGCGGCTGATCGCGGGCTTCCCGGAAGTGCAGACCACGGTGTCCCAGCACGGCCGCCCCGATGACGGCACCGACGCCACCGGCTACTTCAACGCCGAGTTCTTCGTGCCCTTGCTGCCGCAATCGAAGTGGCCGGCCGGGGTGGGCAAGGAACAGCTCGCCGCCGAGATGGCCAGCCAGCTGCAGGAGCGGTTTCCCGGCGTGGAATTCAGCTTCTCGCAGTACATCGAGGACAACGTCGAGGAAGCGGCTTCAGGCGTCAAGGGCGAGAACTCGGTGAAGATTTACGGACCCGACCTGCGACAGCTCGAGAAGACCGCGCGGGACGTCGTCAACGCCCTGAAGACCGTGCCGGGCGTGACCGACCTGGCGGGGCTGCGCTCGCTCGGCCAGCCCACGTTGCAGATCGTGGTCGATCGCGAAAGGGCCGCCCGCTACGGGCTGGCCCCGGGCGATGTCACCGCGGCCGTGCAGGTGGCCATCGGCGGGCAGGCTGCAGGCGACCTGTACGAAGGCGGCAGCGACCGGCACTTTCCGCTGATGGTGCGGCTGGCGCCGCAATACCGCGGCGATGTCGATGCCATCCGCCGCATCGTCATTGCGGCACCCGATCCCTCGGGCACGGGCAGCGTGCCAGTCAGCCTGGGCGAGGTGGCCCGGGTGGAACTGGTCTCCGGCGCTTCGTTCATCTACCGCGAACAGCAACAGCGCTACGTCCCCGTCAAATTCGGCGTCCGGGGGCGCGACCTGGGCACCGCGGTGCTGGAAGCGCAGCGCAAGGTGCAGGAACAGGTGCAACTGCCGCCGGGCTACCGGCTGGAATGGGTGGGCCAGTTCGGCAACCTGCAAGACGCGCTGCAGCGGCTGTCGGTGGCGGTACCGGCAGCCATCCTGCTGATCGCGGGGCTGCTTTACCTGCACTTCAACCGCCTGCGCGAGGTGTTGCTGGCAGCCAGCGTGATCCCCATGGCGCTGGTGGGCGGCGTGCTGGCGCTGTGGGTCACGGGCACGCCTTTCAGCATCTCGGCGGCCATCGGCTTCATCGCCCTCTTCGGCATCGCCACCATGGACGGCATCCTCGTGCTGGCCTACTTCAACCAGCATGTGGAGCAAGGCATGCCGCGCGCAGAGGCGCTGCTGCACACCTGCGAAGTGCAGATGCGGCCGGTGCTGATGACCTGCGCCGTGGCCTGCGTGGGCCTGGTCCCGGCGGCGCTGTCCACGGGCATCGGCTCGCAGGTGCAGCGTCCGCTGGCATTGGTGGTGGTGGGGGGGATCCTGCTGGCGCCGCTGTTCATCCTGACCGTGCTGCCGGTGCTGATCGATCTGTTTTCGCGGCGCGCGCCGCGCCTGCAGGTGGACGATGCGGTGCCGGGCGCGAAGGCCACGGCATGAGGGCGATGCGCCACCTCGACAGGCGGGCTGCCGGCCAGAAGATGAGGCCCGCGATGGGCCTGCTCTTCGCCTGCCTGGCCGGGTGTGCCGCGGCACCCGGGTACCGCACGCCCGACACCACCCTGCCCGCGCGCTACACCGCGCAACCGCTGCCCGATGCCACCGCTGGGCAGGCCGAAGCCGGGGTACCCTCGCAGCGTTTCATCGGAGGTGCCGAGCTGCCCATCGACTGGTGGACCGTGTATGGCAGCGCCGAACTCGATGCGCTGGTCCGGCGGGCCCTGGAGCGCAACCCCACGGTGGCGGCAGCCGAAGCCGCCTTGCGCGCGGCCAACGAAATGGCAGCCGCCCAGCGCGGCAGCCTGCTGCCCTCGGTCGACGCGAGCTACGGCGCCACCCGGGCGGGCACGCCCGGCGTACTGTCACCCCCCCTGAGCTCGCAGGCGGCGGTCTACACGCTGCACACGGCCCAGCTGAACGTGGGCTATGTGGTGGACGTGTTCGGTGCGTCGCGTCACGCGGTGCAGGT
>CAIJPE010000221.1 GCA_903822435.1 uncultured beta proteobacterium
CATTCGATGCCGTCACCAGCTTCGATGCCGTCACCAGCTTTGATGCCGTAACCAGCTTCGATGCCGTCACCAGCTTTGATGCCGCCACCAGCTTCGATGCCGCCACCAGCTTTGATGCCGCCACCAGCTTCGATGCCGTAACCAGCTTTGATGCCGCCACCAGCTTCGATGCCGTAACCAGCTTCGATGCGGCCACCGCCGCCACCACCACCGCCGGCACCGCCGCTACCACCACCACCCCCGTAGCCGCCACCGCCGCTGCCACCACCACCGTAGCCGCCACGGCTGCCGCCGCCGCCGCCACCGAAGCCGCCCGGACGCTCTTCGCGCGGACGGGCTTCGTTCACGACCACGGCACGGCCGTCGATCGGCTGGCCGTTCATGCCGTTGATCGCGGCTTGCGCCTCGGGATCAGAGCCCATTTCGACGAAACCGAAGCCCTTGGAGCGGCCGGTCTCGCGGTCCATCATGACCTTGGCGGAGGTCACGGTGCCATATTGCGAAAACGCCTGGAGCAGCGAGTCGTCTCGCACCGAATAAGCCAGATTACCTACGTACAGTTTGTTTCCCACGGGGAGCCCTTAAAAGATCCTAAAAAACCATGTGGAGCTCAACCCTGCGTGAACCAATCAGGCGAAAGGTGCGGCTGCCAGACACAGACTCCCTATTAGGGCACCGCAACCCCATGCCTGTAAAGCGGGTGAACGTCAAATGTTGTTTTAGAACCCCCTCGTAAACCCTAATTTGACCGGATTTGCGGGGGTTTGGCCTCCGCCGGGCCCTTCCGGTGGGCCCTTACCATCCGACGATGGACCTGCTCAAACCCCTGGTGGCGCTGCTGGCCATCGTCAATCCGATCGGCGTCGTGCCCTTCTTCATCCACTTCACCCAGACCTTCAGCAAGGAGCAGCGTCGCCGCACGATGCGCATCAGCGCCTTCTCGGCTTTCGTGGTGATTGCCGTCAGCGCGGTGGCCGGCTTGCAGATCATCCAGTTCTTCGGGATCTCGCTGGCTTCGTTCCAGGTGGGTGGCGGCACCCTGCTGCTGATCAGCTCGCTGGCCATGCTCAACGCCCAGCCGGCAGAGACCAAGCCGAGCGACGTCAACGAAGGCAACGAGAAGATCGACGCCGGCGCCAGCATCGCCGTGGTGCCGCTGACGATTCCACTGCTGACCGGGCCGGCCACCATCTCCACGATGGTGATCTACGCCGAAAAGTCGCGGCATCTGTGGCAGATCGCCGTCCTGGTGGGCTACGGCGTGGTCATCGGGCTGGTGACCTATGCCGTGTTCGCCGCATCCAGCCGCATCGCCAAGGTCCTCGGGCAGACCGGGATCAACGTGATGACGCGGCTCATGGGCCTGATCCTGGCCGCGATGGCGGTCGAGTTGCTGGCCGACGGGCTGGTGAAGCTCTTTCCGGTGCTGGCCAGCCCGATTCCCAGGTGAGTGAACGATGAGCGACGTGACCTACGACTACGTGATTGTCGGCGCCGGCACGGCCGGCTGCCTGATCGCCAACCGGCTGTCCGCCGACCCCCATGTGCGGGTGCTGCTGATCGAGGCCGGCGGCCACGACGACTACCACTGGATCCACATCCCCGTGGGGTACCTGTACTGCATCGGCAACCCGCGCACCGATTGGATGTTCCACACCGAGGAAGACCCGGGGCTCAATGGCCGCAAGCTGCGCTACCCGCGCGGCCGGGTGCTGGGGGGGTGCTCCAGCATCAACGGGATGATCTACATGCGGGGCCAGTCGCGCGACTACGACGGCTGGGCCCGGGCCGTGGCCGATGAAGCCTGGCGCTGGGATGCCTGCCTGCCGTACTTCAAGCGCCACGAGGACCACTGGAAGGGCGGCGACGCGCTGCACGGCAGCGGCCATGAATGGCGTGTCGACCGGCAGCGCCTGAGCTGGGAGATCCTGGACGCGTTTGCCGCCGCGGCCCGCGAAGCCGGCATCCCGGCCACCGGCGACTTCAACCGCGGCAGCAACGAAGGCGTGGGCTATTTCGAGGTCAACCAGAAGAAGGGCGTGCGCTGGAACACCGCCAAGGCCTTCCTGCGCCCGGTGGCGGGCCGGCCGAACCTGCAGGTGTGGACCGGTTCGCTGACGTCGCAGGTGCTGCTCGAGCGGCACCGCGCCACGGGCGTGGTGGTGCAGCCGGCAGGGGGTGGCGAACCGCTGCGCGTGATGGCTACCCGCGAGGTGGTGCTGTGCAGCGGCGCGGTGGGCACTCCGCAGCTGCTGCAACTGTCGGGCATCGGGCCGGGCCCGGTGCTGCAGGCCCAGGGCATCGCCGTGCAGCACGAGCTGCCCGGCGTGGGCGAGAACCTGCAGGACCACCTGCAGATCCGCGCCGTGTTCGCGGTGGACGGCGTCAAGACGCTCAACACCATGGCCCACTCGCTGTGGGGCAAGGCGATGATCGGCCTGGAATACGCGCTGCGCCGCACCGGGCCCATGAGCATGGCGCCTTCGCAGCTGGGGGCCTTCACGCGCTCCGGTGCCGACCGGGCCTGGCCCGATCTGCAGTACCACGTGCAGCCGCTCTCGCTGGACGCCTTCGGGCAGCCGCTGCACCGTTACAACGCCTTCACCGCCAGCGTGTGCAACCTCAACCCGAGCTCGCGTGGCTTCGTGCGCATCGCCTCGCCGCGGGTCGAGGATGCACCGCGCATCCAGGCCCGCTACCTGTCCACCGAAGAAGACCGCCGGATTGCGGCCGAGTCGCTGCGGCTGACCCGGCGCATCGCCGCCATGCCCGCCCTGGCGCGCTACCGGCCCCGGGAGGTCAAGCCCGGCGTCGAGTTCCAGACCGATGCCGAGCTGGCGCGGCTGGCCGGCGACATCGGCACCACCATCTTCCACCCGGTGGGCACTTGCGCGATGGGCCTGGACCCGGGCGCCGGCGCCGTGGTGGATGCGCGCTTGCGGGTGCATGGCGTGGCCGGGCTGCGCATCGCCGACGCGAGTGTCATGCCCACCATCACCAGCGGCAACACCAATTCGCCCACGCTGATGATCGCCGAGCGGGCGGCCGACTGGATTCGGCAGGCCCAGTCCACCTGAAGCGCGCCGGCTTTGCCTGTGCCGCCCGCCGGCGCGGCGGGTTAGCCCCGATGGCGCAGGCCCGTCGCGCCGATACATTTCGCTCACTGTCGCCCGCCGGTTGTTCCACGGCGGACGACGGAGGTGTGTGAGGAGACGAAGACAGACCCTAGAGCCCCCCACGCCACGCCCGACCGCGGGCTGACGATGAAACATCGGGCCGTTGTAGATCGTGTCAGCAAGCCGGGCGCCCAAGCTGTAGGCGCCCGGTTTTCTGTTCAAGCGCCGAAAAGCGCCGCTCTGAGGTGGTTTCTGCCGCGCTGCGGGGGGTTCGTGCGGTCTAGGATCGCAGCACGTCTGCTTCCGGCCCGCCCCATGCCCGTCAACCCCGAATTGCGCAAGCTCGACATCGACATCCCGTCGCAGCCGCAATCGTTGGTGCAGCTGTCGCTGCTGATGGCCCAGGAGGACATCAACCTGCAGGCGGCCTCGTCGCTCATCGAGACCGACATGGCGCTGGCCGCCGCGGTCATGAAAGCCGTCAATTCCTCGCTCTACGGCCTGAAGGGCCGGGTGCAGAGCGTGCACCAGGCCGTCACGTACCTGGGCATGCGCGAGGTGGCGGCCATCACTTTCGAGATGGGCCTGCGCGCGGCCTTCCCGCCCACGCCCGAGCTGGACCCGGTCTGGCAGCGCGCCGCGCGCCGCGGCCTGCTCATGGGGCGGCTGGCCGCCAAGCTGTCGCTGGATGCCTGGGCCGCCCATTCGGCCGGCCTCTTCGAGGAATGCGGCAAGGCGGTGCTGTTCCGCCACGCACCCGAGCACTACCGCGCCATGCTGCGTGCGGCTGACAGCGACTCCGGGTTGGCGTCGCTGGAGCGCGCCGGTTTCGGCGTCAGCCACGACGCCCTGGGCGCGGCCTTGTGCGAGAGCTGGGGCCTGGGTGCCGCGGCCGTCGTCAGCGTGCGCCAGCACGTGGTGGCGCTGCAGACGCTGGCATTGCCCGAAGCCACCCCGCGCCGGGCCATCTGCGCCCTGTCGGTGCTGGCCAACACGGTGATGACCGCACCCGGGACGCTCGACGCCGTGGTGGCCGTCATCGCGCCGCAGGCTGACCTGGAACCCGCACTGATCCTGCGCGCCGTTCGCCAGGTGGAAGAGAAGATCGAGCAGTCCCTGGCCGAAGCGGCCGACGTGGCCTGACCGAGCGGGCCTCCCCCTCTTGTGGGGGACGTGCTGCCTCGGGAAGTCCACCTGTCGCCCGGGCTTCGGCCCAGGGTAACCTGCGGGCCATCCGAGACCCCACGGCCCGTCCCGGGCCCCGATCCGCCATGGCATCCACCGACACGGCCGACAAGCTGGCCCTGCAGCGCCTCTATCACTGGGAAGGCACCGCGGCCGACCGCGTCGTCTTCACCCAGCCCCTGGGAGGCGGTGCGGTGCGCGACTACACCTGGCGCGAGGTCATGGACCAGAGTCGTCGGATGGCCGCGCACCTGCAGAGTCTGGGCCTCAAGCCCGGCGACCGCGTGGCGCTGCTGGGCAAGAACACCGCCCACTGGCTCATGAGCGACTTCGCCATCTGGCTGGGCGGCTTCGTCTCGGTGCCGCTGTATCCCACGCTGGCCGCGGGCACCATCCGGCAGATCCTGGCGCACAGCGAGGCCAGACTGCTGTTCGTCGGCAAGCTCGACGGCTGGCAGGG
The DNA here is from genome assembly GCA_903822435.1 of uncultured beta proteobacterium. Taxonomy (GTDB): domain Bacteria; phylum Pseudomonadota; class Gammaproteobacteria; order Burkholderiales; family Burkholderiaceae_C; genus Rubrivivax. The sequence continues at coordinate 4,762 of CAIJPE010000221.1, forward strand.
CATGAAGCCGGGCATCCCCGAGGGCCTGCCCTGCATCAGCCTGCCCCTGGCCCCCGAAGACGCGCAGAAGCGATACCCCTGCTGGGACGCCATCGTGGCCGCCACGCCGCCGCTGGCCGGGCATCCGCTGCGCTCGCCCGACGAACTCGCCACCATCATGTACACCTCGGGCACCACCGGCATGCCCAAGGGCGTGATGCACAGCTTCGGCACCTTCGCCTGGGGCGTCACGGCCGGCCTGAAGCGTGTCACGGCCATCGACCACAACGCCTGCATGCTGAGCTACCTGCCGCTGTCGCACGTGGCCGAACGCACGCTGGTGGAATTCGGCTTGCTCGCCAGCGGCATGCACGTGTACTTCGCCGAAAGCCTGGACACCTTCACCGCGGACCTGCAGCGGGCACGTCCCACGGCCTTCTTCTCGGTGCCGCGGCTGTGGGTCAAGTTCCAGCAGGGCATCGGCGCCAAGATGCCGCCGGCCAAGCTCGACCGCATGCTGCGCATTCCCATCCTGGGTGGCATCGTGCGCAAGAAGGTGCTCACCGCGCTGGGCTTGCAGGACTGCCGCTTTGCAGCCGGCGGCGCCGCGCCGATGCCGCCCGAGCTGCTGCGCTGGTACAACAAGCTCGGCCTGGACCTGGTGGAGGTCTACGGCATGACCGAGAACTGCGGCGTCAGCCATGCCACGCTGCCGGGCAAGCAGCGGCCTGGCACCGTCGGCCAGCCCTACGACGGTGTTCAGACCCGCCTGGACCCGGCCACCAGCGAGATCCAGGTCAAGGCCCCTTGCCTGATGCTGGGCTACTACAAGGAGCCCGAGCTCACCCGGCAGGCCTTCACCGAGGACGGTTGGCTGCGCACCGGCGACAAGGGTGCGCTCGACGGCGAGGGCAACCTGCGCATCACGGGGCGCGTGAAGGACCTGTTCAAGACCGGCAAGGGCAAGTACGTGGCCCCGGCGCCGATCGAGGACAAGCTGGTGATGAACCCCGATGTCGAGGCCTGCTGCGTGACGGGCGCCAACCTGGGCCAGCCGCTGGCCCTGGCCATGCTCAACCCGCCGGCGGCCAAGAAGGCAGCCACGCCGGGCGGCCGCAGCGAGATCGAGGCCGCCATGACGGCGCACCTGCAGGCCATCAACAGCTCCCTGGACCCGCACGAACAGCTCGACTGCGTGGTCCTGATGGCCGACGCCTGGACAGTGGAGAACGACCTGATCACGCCGACCTTCAAGGTCAAGCGCAACCGCATCGAAGACCTGTTCGCCCAGAACTACGAGCGTTGGGTGGGGATGCGCAAGAAGGTGGTCTGGATGGAATAGCTTGGGCCCCAAGCAAGCTGGCGCTCGCGGTCTCCCGGCACGGCCGTCCGCCACGGTCCCGGCAGGGCCGGTTCCAGGGCGCGAAGCTGGGTCTTGGGGCGGTCTGGCCGGGCCGCGTGCTCAGCGCGAGGCGGCGGGGGCCGGTGGCGCGGGGGGATTGGGCACCACCACGCCGGTGGCCAGGGGAATTTCTTCGCTGACGGTCACGCCGGTGACGAAGTAGCGGGTTTCGCCGAAGCAGCTGCCGGGCAGGCCGACCTTTTCTTCGTAGTGAAGCGCCACGCGCTTGCCCATGGCGCGGGTGACGCTCTGGGCCACGGCATCGTCCCAGATGCTGAAGATGAACTTTTCGGGCGTGGTGCCCGGCAGCGACACCAGGGCGAGTTCGCCTTCCCAGGTCTTGCAGACCCAGCCCTTGCTGGACAGCTTCTGCACCCAGCCGGCCCGTTCGCCGGATGAGTAGCTCCAGTGCAGGACGAGCCAGAAGTACAGCGCTGCCAGGGCGATGAGCACGACCAGAGGCAGCAGGACGCGTTTGACGATGGGCACGAAAGCTCGCTTCGCAGGGTGGGCCGGGGGCGTGGTGCAGAAGGCCGGAACGGCCCGCTGCTACTTGGTGTTGGCCTTGAAGGCGGTGAACAGCCGCGTCTGCACGCGGCGGATGTCTTGCGGCACGGCGTCGGGCGGCGTGAGCTTCTTCAGGTCGGCGGGCGACAGGAAGATGGTCGGGTTGTCGGCCACGGTCTTGGTGACGAACTTCTTCGACGCGGTGTTGGGGTTGGCGTAGAAGACCTTGTTGGTCAGGCTCGCGTGCACCTCGGGGCGCAGGATGTAGTCGATGAACAGGTGCGCGTTCCTGGGGTGCGGCGCGTCCTTGGGGATGGCCATCGAGTCGTAGAACAGCGTGGCCCCGGTGGGCGGGATCAGGGCCTGGATGTCCTGTCCGGTCTTGGTTTCGATGGCGCGCTGGCGGGCGATGTTGATGTCGCCCGAGTAGCCCATCACCACACACAGGGCGCCGCCAGCCAGGTCGTTGATGTAGCCCGACGACGAGAAGCGCGTGATGTTCGGGCGGGCCGCGGCCAGCACCGCCTTGGCCGCGTCGTAGTCGGCGGCCACCTTGCTGTAGGGCGGCTTGCCCGCGGCCATCATCGCCACCGGCAGCACCTCGGAGGCGGAGTCCAGCATGTTCACGCCGCAGCCCTTGAGCTTGCCGGCGTACTCGGGCTTGAAGATCAGGTCCCACGGGTTGGCCGGCAGCGGCGTGGCGCCCAGGGCCGCCTTGACCTTGCCCGTGTTGATGCCCACGGTGACGAACCCCCAGAGCCAGTCCACGAGGTACTGGTTGCCCGGGTCGACCTGCGCCATCTGCGCGAGCAGCGCCGGGTCGAGGTTCTTCCAGTTGGTCAGCAGCCCGCGGTCGAGCTTCTGGAACAGGCCGCCTTCGATCTGCGTCTTGGCGAAGTGCGCGCTGGGCACGACGATGTCGTAGCCCGTCTTGCCCGCGATGAGCTTGGCCTGCAGGATCTCGTTGGTGTCGTAGTTGTCGTAGCGGACCTTGATCCCCGTTTCCTTCTCGAAATTCCTGATCGTGTCTTCGGCGATGTAGTCCGACCAGTTGTAGATGTTCAGCACCTTGGGTTCGGCCGCCTGGGCAGCGGCGGCGGACGCAAGGGCGGACAAGGCCAGGGGCAGCAGGGCGCGGGCCAGGCGGGCGAAGGTCGACATGGCGGAACTTCCTTGAGGTCCTGAAGGAGGGGGGTCGGATGGGCGCGGCCGGGGCCTCGGGGGTGCTCCGGTGCGATCCACGGCGCTCAACGCGCCAGCCAGGATTGTGGCCGACGCCCGCGGCTGCTCACCAGGGCACGGCCGAGCCGTCCCAGGCCAGGAAACGGCCGCTGGCACCTTCCGCGGGCAGGGCGTCGAGCACCGCCAGCAGGTTGTGAGCCGCGTCCGCCGGGGTCGTGGCCTCGGCCTCGCCAATGATCGGGGACGATAGCGCCGAGCGCACGGTCCCGGGGTGCAGCGCGGCCAGCACCGCCTGCGGGCGGCGGCGGGCGACCTCGACGGCCGCCGTGCGAAGCAGCATGTTCAGCGCCGCCTTGCTGGCCCGGTAGCCGTACCAGCCGCCCTTGCGGTTGTCCCCGATGCTGCCCACGCGGGCCGACAGCACCGCCAGCAGGCCGCGCTCTTTCAGGGGCAACAGGTCGTGGAGATACTTGATCAGCAGGGCCGGGCCGATGGCATTGACCGCCAGGATGCGCGCCAGGTGGGTGCCGTCGAGGTCGGCCAGGCGCCTTTCGGGGGGGCGCCCGTCGACCTGGAGCACGCCCGTGGCGCACACGATCAGGTGCAGCGGCGCCAGCGGGCGCAACGCAGCCGCCGCTTCCTGCACGCTGGTCTCGCTTGTCAGATCAAAGCCGGGATTGTCTTTTCGAGAGAGTGTGTGCACACCTGCGCACCGCGAGTCCGCACGCAAGGCCTCCACCAGCGCCTGCCCGATCGCGCCGCTGGAACCGACCACCAGAGCCCGATAGCCGGGCGGCAGGCTTTTCATGCCGCAGCCGGACGGCGGCGGAACATGCCCCAGCCTTCCATGCGCAGGACGGGCTCGCCGTGCTGGTTGTGCAGTTCCCAGCGGGTCTGGACCAGGCCCACGTCGGGCTTGCTCGCCATCGGGCGGGCGGCCAGCACTTCCGTGTGCATGCTCAGGATGTCGTCGGGATAGACCGGCTTGAGCCAGCGGACGCTGTCCACGCCGGGGGAGCCCAGGCTGGCCGAGCGCAGCAGATATTCGTCGCACATCATCCGCATGGCCATGGCACAGGTGTGCCAGCCGCTGGCGCACAGGCCGCCGAACAGCGACTGGCGGGCTGCTTCGTCGTCGAGGTGGAAGGGCTGAGGGTCGAAATCTCGCGCGAAGTCCAGGATGGCTTCGCGGCTGACCTTCAAAGCGCCGAAGTCCATCCGGTGGCCGGCCGGGAAGTCTTCCCAGTACAGGCGGGGCGGGGCCGGCGCTGGGGTGGTGGTGGGGTTGCTCATCCGGTGCAAGGATAGCGGCGCCACAATCTCCGGGTGTCCTTCTGCATCGCCAACTCACCATGAACGTCCTGATCCTGGGCTTGCTGCTTTTCCTGGGCGCGCATTCGGTGCGCATCGTGGGCGAAGACTGGCGCACGTCCGTTCGCGCCCGCCTCGGCGAGGGCCCCTGGAAGGGGGGCTACACCGCCGTCTCGCTGGTCGGTTTCGGCCTGATCGTCTGGGGCTACGGCATGGCCCGTCACAGCCCCGTCGTGCTGTGGAACACGCCCGTCTGGACACGCCATCTGGCTGCGCTGCTCACCCTGGTGGCCTTCGTGATGCTGGCGGGTGCCCAGGTACCGGGCAACGCCATCAAGGCCCGCCTGCATCACCCGATGGTGCTGGGCGTCAAGGTCTGGGCCTTCGCGCATCTGCTGGCCAACAACACCGTGGCCGATCTGGTGCTGTTCGGCAGCTTCCTGGTGTGGGCGGTGCTCAATTTCCGCTCGGCGCGCGCCCGCGACCGGGCGGCGGGCACGGTCTACCCCCCGGGCCGACCGGTGCCGACGGCGATCGCGGTGGCAAGCGGCATCGTCAGCTGGGTGGTCTTCGCCTTCTGGCTGCACGGCTGGCTGATCGGGGTGCGGCCGTTCGGGTGAGGGTGTCCAACCTCCGGGCGATGGCGCGGCGCCGGCCCGCGGGCCACGATGGCGGCATCGAAACACCCCGCCGGAGTGCGCCTTGGGCCGCTTGCCACCCCCTGTCACGCCGGCTGCCGCAGTCGATGGCACGCCGCCTTCCGAATCCGCCGGCGCCGGCTGTGGCTGGTTCGAGTCCAGCCACGCCTTGCTCACCGGCCTGACGGTCCACGAACTCGACGTCGGGGGCCTGCTGCCGGCCCCCGCGGCGGATCCGCCTTCGGCTCCGAGTGCTTTGCAGGGCGTTCACTCAACACGGGCATGATGCGGGCTCTGCAACACAGACCGAGGTTCGAATGACCTTCCGATGGATGGCGGCGGTGGCCCTGGCCGCACTGGTCCTGGTGGCATGTGGCGGCGGCATCGACAAGACCAAGGCGCACGTGCGGCTGGTCAATGCCAGCATCGACTACAGCTCGCTGCAGATGAACGTGGACGGGAGCACGCTCCAGAGCGGCCTGGGCTACGGCAGCACCGCCGACTACACCGACATCGATCCGGGCAAGGCCGCGACCATCATCAGCCAGACCGGCTCGGCCACATCGCTGCTCTCATTCACGCCGGCGGTGAGCAAGGGCAACTACTTCACCCTGCTGGCCTACGGTGCGCTGGGTGGGCTTGCACAGCTCCCGCTGGACGACAACGGCAGCGCCCCCGACGCCAACCAGACCTACCTGCGGGTGATCAACGCGGCCCCGGATGCCGGCTCGCTGGATGTCTTCATCACGGGCACCTCGGACAGCCTGGCCTCATCCGTGGCGGTGCAGTCGGCAGCCGCCTTCGGCGCGTTGGGCAATTACCTCACCATCAACAGCGGCACCTGGCGGCTGCGCGTCACGGGGGCCAGTGCCAAGAGCGATCTGCGGCTCGATCTCACGGGCCTGGTGCTCAACAGCCAGCAGGTGGCCACCCTGGTGCTCACGCCCGGAACGGGCGGCGCGCTCGTCAATGCGCTGTTGCTCACCCAGCAAGGCGGCATCACCCGTCTGGACAACACGCAGGCCCGGCTGCGCGTGGCCGCCGGCATGGCCAGCGGTGGATCGGTCACGGCCATCGTGGGCGGCACCACCGTCGGCGCGGCCCTGACCTCGCCGGTCGTCAGCAACTACGCCTTGGTGCCGGCGGGCTCCCAGACCGTGTCGGTCTCCGTCAACGGCACGGCTTTGACCGCACCGGCCAACCCCCTGGCCGCCGGCGCCGACTACACGCTGCTTGTCTATGGCGCGCCGACCGCGCCGGCGGCCAGCTGGCTGCAGGACGACAACCACCTGCCCACCGATGCCACCCAGGCCAAGTTGCGCCTGGTCAATGGTGTCTCGCCGTTGACCACCCCCCTGGGCCTGACCTCCGATTTCCTGCCGATCGCCAGCAACGTCTCGCCCGGCGCGGCATCGGGCTATGGTTCCGTCCTGGGCACGATCACGGCCACGCTGTCGGTCACCGCGGCCGGCCAGGCGACGCCGCTGTTCAACGCCCTGAACCAGACGCTGATCGCCAACTCGAGCTACACGCTCTTCGTGGTGGGCTCCGATTCGGCGGCGGTAGGCATCCTGCGCAAGGACCGCTGACTCGGCCACTTCCGGCCCTTCAGCGGGCTTCAGGCCAGGCGGCCGGCGCGAAAGTCTTCGACCGCCTGGAAGATTTCCTGTTGCGTGTTCATGACGAAAGGGCCGTACTGCGCGATCGGCTCTTTGAGCGGGCGGCCGGCCACCAGGATGGCGCGCACGCCGTCCACGCCGGCCTCCAGCACCACGCCGTCGCTGCCGCTGGGCTCGTCGAGGATGGCCATTCGCCTGGGCCGCACCACGGTGCCCGACGCCGCACCACCCACCGACAACGATCCGCGGTAGACCACCAGGAAGGCGTGGTGCCCTGCCGGCAGCGGCTGCTCGAAGCGCACGCCGGGCTGCAGGTGGAGGTCCAGGTACAGCGGCTCGGTGTGCTCGCGCTGCACGGCGCCGGCCACGCCGTGCGAGTGCCCGGCGATGACGCGCACGTCCGCCCCCGGGCCGTGCCATTCAGGGACCTCGGCGCTGGACACGTCGCGGTACCAGGGCTCGCGCATCTTGGCGCCGGCCGGAAGGTTCAGCCACAGCTGGAAGCCCTCCATCGCGCCGTCTTCCTGTTCGGGCATCTCGCTGTGGATGACACCGCGGCCGGCGGTCATCCACTGCACGCTGCCGGGCACCAGCAGGCCTTCGTTGCCCGCGCTGTCGCGGTGGCGCATGCGGCCCTGCAGCATGTAGGTGATGGTCTCGAAGCCGCGGTGCGGATGGTCGGGGAAGCCGCCGATGTAGTCGCCCGGGTTGTCGGTGCCGAACAGGTCGAGCATCAGGAAGGGGTCCAGGCGCCGCTGCAGATCCTGCGTGAGCAGCCTCGTGAGGCGCACGCCAGCCCCGTCGCTGGTGGCCTGGCCTTGAACGAGCCGCTCCACGCCGCGGCTGTGCGTGACACCTGGGGTGGGGGTTTCGGTGGGGGTGAAGGTGTTCATGCCGGCCAATGTAGCGCTGTGCTGGGCGGCCTGGGTTGCAGGGCCTTGCACGCACCGTTCAGCGCCTTCGTGTCTTCCGCCCGCCTGGCCCCGGGTGGTAACCTGGGAGCACAGGAACTTGCCGACAGGACACCCCCATGAAAGCGATCTGGAAGGGCACCGTCGTGGCCGAAAGCCCCGACACCGTGGTGGTCGAAGGCAACCACTATTTCCCGGCCGATTCCATCAAGCGAGAGTACCTGCTGCCCAGCAACACCAAGACGATGTGCTCCTGGAAGGGCCAGGCCAGTTACCACACGCTGTTCGTCAACGGCGATGCCAATCCCGACGCCGTGTGGTACTACCCTGAGCCCAAGGAGGCCGCGGCCCAGATCAAGGGTCGGCTGGCGTTCTGGAAGGGCGTGCAGGTCGTCGACTGAGCGCCGGCCCGGGCTGACACCACCACCGCGGTGGCAGGTACCGATTGGTCCGCCGCGCATCGGCGACGCCTGCGCGAGGTCTGGCGTTCAGCCGGCTGGCCCTGCCATGACGGCATCGAATTGGACCTGCTGGCCGCAGGCCTGCTGGTGCGGCATTGGGACACCGAGGGCCGCGAGACCCTGCGGCTGACCGATGCCGGCATCACCGCGCTGGCTGCCACGCGCCGCCGTGCCCAGGCCGCCCTCGACGCCCATGAAGCCCTGGTGGGCCGGGTGGTGCGCGACATGCAGCGGGCCGGCCGCGTGGCCTGGCGCGGCTTGAGCCTGCGGGCCCCGCTGCCCGACGATCAGGGCGGCGTGCAATGGGTCATGGCCATGCCCGACGTCTATTCGATCCGCCACACCACGGTGGAAGCCTACACCGAGCCCGTGGCCCACGAGATCAAGGTCAGCCGCGCCGACCTGCTGTCGGACCTGCGGCGGCCGGACAAGGGCGCGGCCTATCTCGCGCTGGCCAGCCAGTGCTGGTACGTGCTGCGGCGCGGCATCGCCGAGCCCGACGAAGTGCCGGAGGCCTACGGCGTGATGCTGGCCGACGAGGCCGGCCTGGAGGTGGCGCGCGCCGCGCCGCGCCGTGCCCTCCAGGTGCCCTTCCAGGCGTGGATGGCGCTGGCTCGCGCCGATGCCCAACCGGCGGTAGAAATCGACGGGCAGGGTCTCCTTGGTGCGCCGCCGGCGGAAGGGGACCCCTGAATCGGGGGCTGCCTTCGTATCATCTCGCGCATGCCGTCATCCTCGGGCTCGATTTGCCCCTGCCGCCCCCGCGGCCAGGCCTGGCCATGGCCGGCTGGTTGACGCGATGGATCGGCGGCGGGCGCGTGGCGGCAGCACGGCCTGCGCCCGCGGCGGCCTGGGTGCCCTCACCGGCGCCAGGCGTGCAGGCTGCCACCAGCCCGTCCATTGCCGACACCCCGGCGCCCGAGCCTGCTGCCAGCTTCGGGCTGCGCAAGCCGCTGGTCGGTCGCAGCGGCCAGGTCGCTGCCTTCGAACTGCTGCTGCCCATGTCCGCGAAGCGGCATCTCACGGCGGGCGGCAGCCCGGTCGCGCAGGCCGCCAACCAGGCGGCACTGCTGCTGGCCGCCAGGTTCATCGGCGCCTCCGGCCGGCCGGCGCTCGTGCAGGTGCCGGCTGCCTTGCTGGAGCGGCCCAGCGTCCATGCCGCCGCGCCGGCCGGCTCGCTGCTGTGGGTGTCCGGCCTGTCCGACCTGACCCCCGCCGTGTCGCAAGGCCTGCGGGAGCGCGGCGTGCGCTTGGGCGCCCCTGACGGCCCGCCGGCGCGCGAGCCCGCCATCGACTTCCTGGTGCTCCAGGCGCCTTCCGGCGAAGTCGACAACGCCATCCTGTCGGCCCAGCGCTGGCGCGAAATCTGGCCCAAGCTCACCGTGGTGGCCCTGGGTTTGCAGCACCTGGACGATGTCGAGCGCGTGCTCAAGGGCGGCATCAACCTGGCCGGCGGCCAGCTCGGGCGCAGCGCCGGGCCCACGCCCCCGCGTGAGCTGGGCAGCGCCGCACACCGCATCTGCGAGCTTCTCAACCACCTCGCGCTGGACCGCGACAACGCCGTCATTGCACAAGCCGTGCGCCTGGACGTGGCGCTGTCGTACCGGCTGCTGCGCTACGTCAACAGCCCGGCCATCGGCCTGGCCCGGTCCATCGAGACGGTGGACCAGGCCGTGACCGTTCTGGGCCGGGCGGAAATGTACCGTTGGCTGTCCGTGCAGTTGCTGGCTTGCGGCGCGGTGCGGCAGGCTTCGCGGGCGATGCAGGAAAGCGCCCTGGCACGCGGCAAGCTGCTCGAGGCCGTGGCCCTGGCACGGGGCGAGCCGGATGCAGGCGCCCTCTTCACGCTGGGGCTGCTGTCGCTGATCGAACCTCTGCTGCAGGTGCCCCTGGCTGCTGCCATCGGGCCGTTGCGCCTCGGTGAAGCCGCGCGTGAGGCCTTGCTGCGGCGCACGGGCGCGTGGGCCGACCATCTGGCGCTGCTGGACGCCATCGACAGCGCCGAGGGCGCGCGCATCGATGGCCTGGCCGAGCGCCTGGGCGTGGCCGACGCGCTGCCTGCGCTGCTGGACGCGGCCTGGCAGTGGTCGGCCGCAGCCACCGAGACCACCGGCGAACCCGCCGTCAATCGCGCGGGCTGGTAGCACCGTTAACGGCCCGTCTCGGGCCTGCGCTAGATTCAGGGCTTTGGAGGGACCCCCATGCCACGCCCCATGCTCGATGAAGCCCACATCCACCCCGATGTGCGGCAGACGGTCTCGCAGCAGCATCTCAGCACGGTGCAGGCCGCGCAGCAGGCCATCGCGCAGCATGACGTGGTGGTCCTCGGCATGGGCCAGAACCCGTTCTGCAAACGCGTGCGCAAGGCCCTGGACACCGCTGGCGTGGCCCACCACGACATCGACATCGGCAACTACTTCAGCGAGTGGCGCCGGCGCAATGCGCTGAAGATGTGGACCGGCTGGCCGACATTCCCGATGGTTTTCGTCAAGGGTGTCCTGGTGGGCGGATCCGATGATGTCGCCCGCCTGATCGGCAACGGCGAACTGCGCCGGATGCTCGGCTGACCGCCGCCACCGTTCACCCATCACGCCCAGCTGGCCCTTCGCACGTGCGGGCCGTCCGTCCGTGGCCGCGCGATCGCAGAATGCGATCCATGCACTGGACCCGTTCGAAAACCCGGCTCGCACGGGCCCTGGGCGCCACGATCGCGGGATGGACCGCTGCGGCTGCCGTGTCGGCCGCCGAGGTCCGGCCCGGCATGACCGCCTGCCGTCTGGAAGGCGTGGAGCATGCGGCGTGGTGCGCCAGCGTGCGCCGCCCGCTGGACCCGGACCGCCCGCAGGGTGCCTCCATCGACGTCCACTACGCGGTGCTGCCGGCGCTGGCGCGCAACCGCAAGCCCGATCCGGTGTTCTTCTTCGCCGGCGGTCCGGGCCAGAGCGCCATCGAGCTCGCGGGACCGGTCGGGCGGATGCTCGCGCGGCTGGCCAACCGCCGCGATATCGTGCTGATCGACCAGCGCGGCACCGGCCTCAGCGCGCCGCTGCGCTGCGCCGAAGGCCTGCCCACCGACGCGCTGGCCGATTCGGCCGATCCCGAGCGTCAGGTCGCGCGCCTGGCACGCTGCCGGGCCGAACTCGCGCTGCTGCCGCACGGCGACCTGCGCTACTACACCACCCGCCTGGCCATGCAGGATGCCGACGCCGTGCGGCAGGCCCTGGGGGCGAAGCAGGTCGATGTCGTGGGCGGCTCGTACGGCACGCGGGCGGCGCTGGACTACCTGCGCCAGTTTCCCAAGTCCGTGCGCCGGCTGGTCATCGACGGCGTCGCGCCCGCGGACATGGTGCTGCCGGCGGCCTTTTCGACCGACAACCAGGCGGCGCTGGAGGGGGTGCTGGCGGCCTGCGACGCCGACCCCGGCTGCCGCAGGGCCTATCCCGGCCTGCGTGCGCGCTGGCACGAACTTCTGTCCGGGCTGCCGCGCCCCGTGCGCGTCGCGCAGCCGGTCACCGGCGCCATCGAAACCATCACCCTGCAGCGCGACATGCTGCTGTCGCTCGTGCGTGCGACGCTGTATGTGCCGGCACTCGCCTCGGCCTTGCCCCTGGCCATCACGCAGGCGGCGGCGGGCCGGTTCGAGCCATTGGTGGGGCTGTCCAGCGCCACTGGCGGAAGCGGGCCGGGCAAGATCTACGAAGGCATGCACTTCGCGGTGGTCTGCTCCGAAGACGTTCCGCGCATGCCGGCGGCCACCGATCCCCCCGGCGCGGACTTCGGCGACAGCACGGCGCGCCAGTACCGGCAGATCTGCGCGGGATGGCCCCGGGGCGAGGTACCCGCCGCGTTCTACACCCTGCCGGTGGCCCCATCGGCCGCGCTGGTGCTTTCCGGGGGTGCCGACCCCGTGACGCCACCGCGGCATGGCCAGCGCGTGGCCGCGGCGCTGGGCGCCCTGGCGCGCCACGTGGTGGTGCCCCAGGCCGGCCACGGCGTGATGGCCATCGGCTGCATGCGCGACGTGTTGTTCCGCTTCATCGACGCCGAGACCGACGCTCAGGCGCTCCAGGTGGACGCCACGTGCGTCCAGGGCATCCCGCGCCCGCCCGCCTTCGTTCCGGTGACGGCCGGGGCCGGCCCATGATCGAAGTGACAGGATTGCGGCGGCAGTTCCGGCAGGGCAGGGGCTCCGGCGCGCGCACCGTCCAAGCGCTGCAGGGGGTCGACTTCGTGGCCCGCGACGGCTGCATCACCGGGCTGCTGGGGCCGAACGGCGCGGGCAAGACGACGACGCTGCGCATCGCGGCCGCCCTGATCGAACCCGATGCCGGCGCGGTCCGCGTGGACGGCATCGACGTGCAGGCGCAGCCCACGCTGGCGCTGGCCCGCATGGGCGTGCTCAGCGATGCACGGGGGCTGTACCCGCGGCTGACCGCGCGGGAGAACATCGTCTATTACGGCCGGCTGCACGGCCTGACGACGGCCGCCGCCCGCGCGAGGGCCGGCACCCTGGCGCGCATGCTCGACATGCAGCCGCTGCTGGACCGCCGCACCGAGGGCTTCAGCCAGGGCGAGCGCATGAAGACCGCCCTGGCGCGTGCGCTGGTGCACGACCCGGCCAACATCGTCCTGGACGAGCCCACCAACGGGCTGGACGTCCTGGCCACGCGCTCCCTGCGCGAGACCCTGCGCCGCCTGCGCGACGACGAGGGCAAGTGCATCGTGTTTTCCAGCCACATCATGCAGGAGGTCGAACGCCTGTGCGACCACGTGGTGGTGGTCTCGCACGGACGCACGGTGGCCCAGGGCACGGTCGCCGCGCTGAAGGCGCAGGCCGGCCTGCCGGCCGACGGCGACTTCGAGGACACCTTCGTGCAGCTGGCCTTTCCGGCCGAGCCGCATGGATCACGAAGCCCGCCATGAGCTTGCTGTCCGCGGCCTGGACGGTATATCTCAAGGAGCTGCTCGACGCCCTGCGCGACCGGCGCACTCTGCTCACGGTGCTCGTCAGCTCGGTGGCGCTGGGCCCGGCCGTGCTGGTGCTGGTCTCGACCCTGGTGGCCGGTTTCGAGAAGCGTGCCGAGGCGCGCGTGGTGGTGGTGCAGGGTATGCAGCATGCCCCGGGCCTGCGCAACTACCTCGAACGCCAGACCTACACGATCAAGCCCGCGCCCGCCGACTACGAGCGGCAATTGCAGGACAGCACGCTCGGGGACCCGGTGCTGGTGATCGAGCCGGGCTTCGAGGCCGGCCTGCTGAGCGGTCAAGCGCCGCGGCTGGAGGTGGTCAGCAGCAGCTCCAACCAGCGCGCGCAAGGCGGTGTCGGCGCCCTGGAGCGCCTGCTGCGCGGCTACAACCAGGAGCAAGCCATGCTGCGCCTGGCTGCCCGGGGCGTGGCCGCTTCGGCCCTGGAGGCCACACGGGTGGAAGAGCGCGACCTGGCAGACCCTGCCAGCCGCGCGGCACAGCTGAGCACGATGGTGCCTTACTTCGTGCTGATGGCCGTGCTGTACGGCTGCCTGAATGCGGCGCTGGACACCACGGCCGGCGAGCGCGAGCGGGGCTCGCTCGAGCCCTTGCTGATGAACCCTGCTTCGCGCTGGGCGCTGGTGCTGGGCAAGTGGGGGGCCGTGGCCAGCGTGGGCATCCTCATCGCGGTGCTGTCGTGCACGAGCTTCCTGCCGGGCCAGTGGCTGCTGCGCAGCGAGGCGCTGTCGGCGATGTTCCGTTTCGGCCCGGGCGAGGCCTTGTCGTTCATGGCGCTGCTGCTCCCGCTGGCAGCTGCGCTGGCAGCATTGCTGATGGCCATCGCCATACGCTGCAGGAGCTTCAAGGAAGCCCAGGCCAATGCGACGGTGGTGATGCTGGGCGTCTCGCTGCTGCCGCTGGTGGTGGTGTTCAACCAGGAGGGCACGTCGCCCTGGCACCTGTGGGTGCCGGCTCTGGCGCAGACCACCCTCATGGGGCGCGTGCTGAAAGGAGAAGACCTGGCCCTGGCCGACGTGTGGCCTTCGGCCGCGGTGTGCGCGCTGCTGGCCGGACTGTGCATCGCCTTCGTGGCGCGTACGCTGCGCAGCGCCGCGCTGAAGTAGGCTGCGTCTGGCCTAGGGGCCCCCGCGGCTCAGGCCGCCCGCGCGCTGAGCGCCCGATGCACCTCCGCTTGCCAGGGCAATGCATGCA
>CAIJPE010000222.1 GCA_903822435.1 uncultured beta proteobacterium
CCAGGCCGACCAGCTCGATGTGCTCGCGCACCGATTGCGTCTTTTCGCGCTCCGGCAGTTCGGCATTGAGCAAGCCCAGCGCGATGTTCTGCTGCACCGTCAGCCACGGGAACAGGCGGTGTTCCTGGAAGACCATGCCGCGGTTCAGGGCCGTTCCGACGATGCGCCGCCCATCCAGCAGCACCTCGCCCTGGTAGTCGTCATCCAGCCCGACGATGAGCCGAAGCAGCGTGCTCTTGCCGCAGCCGCTGCTGCCGACGATGCTGACGAATTCGCCCGGATCGACGGTCAGCGTGATGTCCTGCAAGACAGGCAGGGGCTCGCCCTTGACCTCGAACTGCTTGCTCAGGTGACCGATGTGCAGGGTGCCGGCGTGGGCCATGGGAAGAGACCTTCTTGTCTGTCGTCAGAATTGCGCCACCGAGCGGCCGCGCCAGGCCAGTGCGCGCGTCTCGATGCGGCTGGCGATCCAGTTCAGGCTGAATCCCACCAGGCCGACGACGAACACGCCGAACAGCACCAGGTCCATCTGGAAGTGCTCGCGCCCATCGATCATGGTGTTACCGATGCCCTTGCCCGAGACCAGCAGGTACTCGGCCCCCAGGGTGGCCAGCCAGGCGTAAATCAGGCCCAGGTGGATGCCGGCGAAGATCGAGGGCGATGCCGACGGCAGGATCACCTGGGTCCAGGTCTGCCAGCGCGTGAACTTCAGCACCCGACCGACTTCGAGCAGGTCGGCCGGCACGCTCCGAATGCCCTCGAAGGTGTTGAGCACCACCGGAAAGAACGCGGCCAGCGAAAGGAACGCCACCTTCGCCGCATCGCCCAGGCCGAACCACACCGACAGCAGCGGGATCCATGCGAAGAGCGAAATCTGCTTGAGCGTGTGAAAGCTCGGGCCCACCATCTTCTCGGCCAGCCGCGAAGCGCCCAGCAGGGCACCGACGAGCAACCCTGCGCTGCCGCCGATGGCAAACCCCACGAGGTCGCGCCAGAGGCTCGCGCCCAGCGCCTCGAAGAGCTTGCCGGTGCCGACCTGGGCCACGGCCGTGGCCCAGACCTTCTGTGGCGCCACCAGCAGGGGCGAGGTCGACCAACCCCAGCGCGTCGCGGCCCACCACAACAGCAGGAGCAGTACCGGCAGCACCCAGCCGCGGACCGGCCTGGGCACCTGCTGCAACAGGTTGCGGCGTGCGCTCAAAAGGCCTCCTTGCGCCAGCCCAGCAGGCGGCGTTCGATGGCGGCCAGCAGCTTGTCCAGCGCGTAGCCCACGGCACCGACCACCACCACGGCCGCCAGCACCACGTCGAGTTGGAACAACTGCCGCCCGTAGACGATCATGAAGCCCAGGCCCTCGCTGGAGGCCAGCAGTTCCACGACCACCAGGGCCAGCCAGGCGTGCGTCAGCCCGTAGCGCACGCCGTTCCAGATGGGCGCCAGCGCGGCGGGGAACACGACCTTTGAGAGCAGCTGCCACCGCGTGAACTTGAGCACCCGGGCCACCTCGATGTAGCGGGTGGGCACGTTCTGGATGCCTTTGTACGTATTCAAGGCAATCGGCACCAGGGCAGCCTTGCTGATGAGAATGATCTTCAACGCTTCGTCGATGCCCACCAGCAGCATCAGCAGCGGCAACCAGCCCAGCACCGGCACCTGGCTGAAGGCCTTGAACAGCGGGTAGACGTAGTCCTTGAAGGTGGGCGACAACCCCATCGCCACGCCGAGCAACAAGCCCCCGGCCAGGCCCACCGCAAAGCCGGCAACGACCCGCAAGAGGCTGATCTGCAGGTTGGCCCATAACTCACCGCTGAGCAGGGCGTCCTGGAAGGTCAGTGCCACGGCGTGCGGCGAAGGCAGCACCTGTGGCGCCACCCACTCGAAGCGCGCAGCCACCCACCAGAGCACCAGCACGGCCAGCGGCAGCGGCCAGCCGAGCAAGCGGCCGCGCACCCGCAACCACAATGCGGAGGTGCGCGCGCCCCAAGCCCCGGGCGCCGAAGCAGGCTGCAGCCCGAGCTGCGACGTTGCGCCGTGGGCCAGCCTTCGTTCCATCAGGGCCATCGTGCCCGTCCCGCGCGGCGCTCAGCGCGTGACCGCAGCCAGCCGGCTGCCGGTCAATTCGCCATCGGCCGCGTATTCAGGCCAGTAGCCCTCGAGCTTGAGTTCCTTCAGCGCGGCGTTGAGGTAGCGGCGGTCGAACCAGCTGTCGATGTCGGGCTTGTTGCGGATGAGCTTCAGGGCGAAGGCCTCGTTGGTCGCATCCTTGTAGCGGGCCACCAGGAAGGGATCGAGCAGCGGCGACAGGCGCACGCGCAGCGGTTGGCCGATGAAGTCCTCGCGCCAGTACTTTTCGGGCAACTCGGCCTTGCCCCATTGCACGAACAGGTCGGCCCGGCGTTGCTCGTCGGAGTACTCGCGCGCCGTCTTCACCAGCGTGGTCACCACCCGCTGCACGATCTGCGGGTTCTTCTCGGCAAAGTCGTCGGTCACCAGCAGCACCGTCTGGCGCGTGTAGCGGTAGCTGTCCTGCGCCGCCGACCACACCACCTTGGCAGCACCCTTGTCGCGCAGTGCGAAGAGCTCCACATAGCCGAAGGCCGCGTCGATGTCCTTGGTGGTCAATGCGGCCTGCGCCGCGGCGGAATCCAGGTTGATGAGCTTGAGATCGCTTTCCTTGATGCCCCGGGCCGCCAGCGCGCGCAGCGCCGCCAGGTGCAGGTTGGTGCCCTTGAAGACGGAGACACGCTTGCCCTTCAGGTCTTCCAGCTTGGTGATCGGGGAATCGACGGGGACGCCCAGGTAGATGCCCGTGCGCACCCCGCTGCCGGCGATGATGCGCGTCTTCACGCCCCCCGCCCGGTGCACGATCGTGGCCAGGTCGCCTTCCCAGGCGAAGTCCAGCTGACGGTTGACCAACGCTTCGTTCAGTGCCGGGCCTGCGCCACGGAAGAAGGTCCATTCGACCTTGATACCGTCTTTCTCGAATTCCTTTTCGAGCAGGCCCTGCGCGTTGACCAGGCCCACCGTGGAGCTGCCGGTGCGCGGCGGCGAGCCGACGCCGCCCGTGGCCACGCCGATGCGCACGGCCTTGGGCGCCTGGGCCGCAGCCACCAGCGTGCAGACCGCGAGCAGCAAGCCCCACCAGCGTGAAATTCTCATGAGCCGCATCCCGTGTTCGTGAAAGTGCGCGAACGATAGGCAGGCCGAAATGCGGCGTGAACCTCGCAATTCGAGGATGGATATGCAGTGCGCCGAATTCGCTTGTTGCAGCCGCACTGCCCTTCAGATGATCGGCGGCTCAATTGGCAGCCAGCGCCTGCACCAGGTCGTCGCACAGGTCTTCCACACCGACACGGCGGCGCGCGGGTTGATCAGGAAGGTACCGTATCCCGCTGCGATGGCACCGAGCTGACTGCGTGCGGGTTCGCCACCCCGGGCGCATGGCGATGCCACACGCATCGACCATCGGCAAAGGCGCGCAATTCGCCCGGCACGAAATGCCGCCAGGCCTCGTCGTGGGTGAGCGGCCGGGTGGCGATGACGGTCATGCAGTCGTCGGGCGCATTGGCCACGGCCAGGTCGATTTCGACTTCGCGGTCGACCAGCCGGGCACGGGCAAAGGGATGCTGGCGCTCCAGCCAGACCAGCCGGGTCGAGGCATGCGCATACACAGCCCGACCATCGGTCAAGAGCATATTGAAGGTACCGTGCCGGACGATGACCGGCACGAGTTCGGCGAGCACCGGCGCCAGCAGCGTCCAGTCGGGCGCCGTGCTGAAGCGGCGCCGCAATTGCTGCATGAGCCAGCAAAAGGCGCGCTCGCTGTCGGTGCGCCCCACCGGCAGGAAGCTGCCATCCAGCGTGGGATGGAAATCCTGCAGGTCGCCGTTGTGGCAGAACAGCCAATGCCGCCCCAGCCATTCACGCTGGAAGGGGTGGCAATTGGCCAGGTCCACTGCGCCTTGGGTGGCCTTGCGCACGTGGGCCAGCACCGTGCGGGCGCGCAGCGGGTGCACGCGCAGGAACTCGGCCAGGGGCGCATCGCAGGCGCGGCCGGTGTCGATGAAGACCCGACAGCCGTCGCCATCGTGAAAGGCCATGCCCCAACCATCGGCATGGTCGCCCGTGTGGCCCCCGCGCGCAGAAAAGCCGCAGAAGGAAAACGTGGCAGCGGTGGGCACGTTGCTGTTGAGCGCCAGCAATTCACACATGGCGTGCGCCTCGCGACCGCGGACTGCGGCCTGGGTCGAAGGCCGAAGGCAGCGTTTCAGCGACGTCGGATTTGATGAGCACAGCAGCCATCTTCGGATGCCTGGCGACCCGGTGAACGAAGGCTTTCGGCTTTCGATATGCGTTTGACGATGGGTGGAGCCGGTGGGCTGCGCTTGGCCACGCGGGTGGCCGGCGCACCGTCATATGCAAACTCGGATTGCTTCGTAGCCTGGCCGAACCCGCGCCGCTAATGTCCGGAGTCTGCGCTGTGGGACATGACGATGAGCGAAACCGCGGGACGGACGGACGGACGAGGAACGGCGCCAGGTGGCGTGGCCTGGGTGGCCGGAGTCGGCGCTTCGGCCGGCCTGGGCGCGGCGCTGGCCAGGCGCTTCTCGCGCGCCGGTTTGACGGTGGCCATCACCGGCCGGCAAGCCGCCCGCCTTCAAACGGTGGCCGACGAGATCACGGCCGCGGGCGGCCAGGTCCGCGTCCTGGCCGGGGACGTCGCGTCCCTGCCCGATCTGCAGCGCCTGGGCGACGCGCTGCGCAGCTTGGGGCCTTTGCGCAGCGCCATCTTCAACGCCGGCAACGCCGTGCGCGGCACACCCCTGCAGGTCACCCCCGAGCAGTTCGAAGCCACCTGGCGCGGCAGCACCTTTGCTGGCTATGTCTTTGCCCAGGCCGCCCTGCCGGCCCTGCTGGACGCCGGCGGCGGCAGCCTGCTCTACACGGGGGCCACGGCTTCGCTGCGCGGTCGCGGGCCTTTCGTGGCCTTTGCCGCAGCGAAGGCGGGGCTGCGATCGGTGGCGCAGAGCCTGGCGCGAGTACGGCCCCCAGGGCGTGCACGTGGCGCATGTGGTCATCGACGGCGGCATCGATGGCGAGCGCCTGCGCAGCAGCGCCCCACAACGCGTGGCCCAGGCCGGCGCCGACGGCTTGCTCGACCCCGACGCGATCGCCGAGAGCTACTTTCAATTGCACCTGCAGCACCGCAGCGCCTGGACCCACGAGTTGGATCTGCGCCCCTACAAGGAGAGCTTCTGACCATGAACGCCCTCATCGAACGCACATCCGCGGCGCCATTGAATCTGCAGGCCGCTGCAGAGCCGCCCGCATCAGTCGAAGCCGTGCTGAACTACACCGTCGACAACGGCACGCGCCCCGTGAACTACACCTTCGACCCGCCACCCGGCGTGCCACGCAACAGCGGCGAGGTGGACTCGCGCCGAGTCACGATCCACAACGCACGGCATTTCGATGGCCTGACGCTGGACAGCGCGGGCTTCGCCTGGGTGCCCCACCGCAGCGCCTTGCGCGATTGGGCCGAGTACCGGGATGAGGCGCGTGTGAAGGCGGTGTACTACCCCGAGGTAGAAACGGCGCTGAAGGCCCACACTGGCGCCGACAAGGTCATCGTCTTCGACCACACCCTGCGCGACAGCGAGGCCGGACCGGGCCGCGCCGAGCTGCGCGAGCCGGTGCGGCGGGTGCATGACGATCAGACCTTCGTCTCCGCGCCGAACCGCGTGCGCAAGCACCTGTCGCCCGAAGAAGCCGCATGGCGCCTGGAGCGGCGATTTGCGATCGTGAACTTCTGGCGGCCCGTCGGCGCGCCCGTGCAACAGCTGCCGCTGGCGGTTTGCGATGCCCGCACGATCGCGCTCAGAGACTTGCTGCCCAGCGATCTGGTCTATCGCGACTGGGTGGGCGAGACCTATGCGTTCTCGTACAACCCCCGCCATCGCTGGTACTGGATGCCGCACCAGACACCCGAGGAAGCCACGCTGCTGAAGATCTACGACAGCCTGACCGACGGGACGGCACGGCTGACCGCACATACGGCCTTCGAAGACCCCACCTCGCCGCCGGAGGCACCGCCGCGCCGGAGCATCGAAGTGCGCACGCTGCTCTTCTGGTAAACCGCCCCAACCGCTACAGCACCTGGCTCCGCAGGTCCGGGAACACCTTGCCCACCTTGGCCAGCACATAGTCGCCGTACCGCCCCTCGAAGGCGTGCACGCTGGCGCCGTCCCACCGTTGGGCACGGTCGTCCACCTGCGGGGCCCGGATGGGCTGAATGTGCGCGTCGAAATTGGGGTCGAAGAAGAGCGGAAACGACAGGCGGTGGCGGCCGCTGCGGTTGAGTGTGACGCGATGCGGCGTGCTGCGGTACAGGCCGCCGGTCATGCGGTCGAGCATGTCGCCGATGTTGCACACGAAGGAGCCAGGCAGTGGCGGCGCTTCGGTCCACTCATCGCCGACCCGCACCTGCAGCCCGCCCACATCATCCTGACGCAGCAGCGTGAGCAGGCCGTAGTCGGTGTGTTCGCCAACCCCGTGACGCACGTCCATGCCGTCGGGGATGTCGCGGCTGGGGTACTGGAAGATGCGGAACAGGATGAGCGGGTCAGCGGTGTAGCGCCGCTCGAAGTAGTCGGCCGGAAGGTCCAGCGACAGCGCCACCGCCTGCAACACCCGGTGGCCCAGTGCGGCGACGGCCGCCATGTAGTCGAAGATGGCCTGGCGAAAGCCCGGCAGCACATCGTCACCGGGAATCAGGTTGCGGCCGTGCAGCGGCTCGCCGGCCCGCACACGCGGGTGCTCATCGCCCAGTTCCGTACCCAGGTACAGGCCTTCCTTCCAGTCGGGGCGGCCCGAAGTGAGTTCACCGCCCAGGGGAAACCACCCCCGCCACGCTCGACCGCCCAGGGCCATGGCGTAGCGCTGCTTCACCGCTTCGGGCAAGGCGAAGAAAGCGTGGCTCAAGGCTTCCAGCCGCTGGCCCAAGTGCTCGTCCACCCCATGGCCCACGAGATAGAAGAAGCCGTGGGCACGGCAGGCCTGGGCAACGGCCTGGGCCACGTCAGCGGGTGGCCACCGCAGATCGATCACGGGCAGGGATTTCATGACCGCTCGATTATGGTCAGGCTTCGAGGGGCGACCCATAGACGCACGCCGACGATGCTCATGCAGTTTGCTTCCTTGGATGGCCTGCCACCGCATCGAAGAATCGGTGGCTCACCCGACCTGCATGCCACCGATGTCCCCAACCTCCAAGCTTCGCCCCACGCGGCGTGCGGCCCTTGCCGCACTCGGCTCGCTGGCCCTGATCCGCCCCGCTCGTGCCGCCGCAGATCCCATCCTGCTGGGTGTCAGCGGCCCCTTGACCGGTGCCAACGCCCAGTACGGCGCGCAGTGGAAGGCCGGCTTCGACCTGGCGCTGGACGAGATCAACGCCGCAGGGGGCGTGCTCGGGCGCCCGCTGGCTTATGTATTCGAGGACAGCCAGAGCGACCCGCGCCAGTCCGTGGCCATCGCCCAGAAATTCGTGGGTGATGCGCGTATTGCTCTCGAGCTGGGCGACTTCTCCAGCCCCGCCTCGATGGCGGCCTCGCCCGTCTACCAGCGGGCAGGGCTGGTGCAACTGGGCTTCACCAATTCGCACCCCGACTTCACCAAGGGCGGCGACTTCATGTGGAGCCCCAGCATCAGCCAGGCGGATGCCCAGCCCCTGCTGGCCGAGCTGGCCGTGACCACGCTGGGCTTCAAGCGCGTGGCCGTGCTGCACCTGAACACCGACTGGGGGCGCACCAGCAAGGACGTGTTCACCAAGGCCGCCACCGAACGTGGCGCCCAGGTGGTGGCCAGCGAAGGCTACCTGCCCGACGAGAAGGACTTCCGCAGCACCCTGGTGCGGGTGCGCGACGCCAAGCCCGACGGCATCGTGCTCATCAGCTACTACGCCGATGGCGCCCTCATCGCGGCCCAGGTGCGAACCACCGGCCTCACGCTGCCACTGGTGGCCACGAGCTCGGTCTACAGCCCGAAGTTCCTGGAACTGGGCGGCGCCGCGGTCAACGGCGTGTACAGCCACACCAGCTTCTTCCCTGACGAGCCTCGGCCGGAGGTACAGAACTTCACCCGCCATTTCCGCGCGAAGTTCAGCCGCGACCCCGACGCCTTCAACGCCTTCGCCTACGATGCGGTGGTGATCGCCGCAGCGGCCATCAAGGCCGCCGGCAGCACCGACCGCAAGGCCATCCGCGATGCCTTCTACAAGATCCGCGACGTGCCCAGCGTGGTCTTCGGCAAGGCCACTTTCGACCCGACATCGCGCCGCGTCATCGGCGTGCGCAACGTGAACCTCGTGGTGACGGATGGCAAGTGGGCGGTCCACGACGGCAAGAAGGCCGTGGCATCGCGCTGAACAACTCGGTCACTCCGATGTGGTCCTCATGGCTTGACTACACGGTCAATGGCCTGATCGTCGGCAACCTCTATGCGTTGCTCGCGGTGGGGCTGGCGCTGATCTTCGGCGTCTCCAACCTGATCAACTTTGCGCACGGCTCGGTCTACACGGTGGGCGCCTTCATCGGCTGGGCCGCGATGGTCCGGCTGCACCTGCCGCTGCTGCCTGCGCTGGTGCTCGTGCTCGCCGGCTCGGCGCTGGTGGGCATGGCCATCGAGCGCATCGGCCTGCGCCCCCTGGCCGGGTCGCCGCGCATCGCACCCCTGCTGGCCACCATCGGTATGAGCTTCGTGCTCGACCAGGCCGTGCAACTGCTGGCAGGCCCCGACCCCCGCGCGCTGCCCAACCCCTTGCCGGCCTGGCGGCTGACGCTGGGCAGCGGCTCGATCGGCGCGCTGGACCTGGTGGTGGCCGGCATCGGCATGGGCAGTGCTGCGCTGCTCTACGGCTTCCTGCGCCACACCCGCCTGGGCTGGGCCGTGCGTGCGACGGCGCAGGACCGCGACGCCGCACTGCAGATGGGCGTGGACATCCATGCCGTGAACCAGGCGGTGTTCGCCATCGCGTCGGCGCTGGGCGGCCTGTCGGGCGTGCTGGTGGGCATGTACTACAACAACATCAGCCCGGCGATGAGCTTCCAGGCCACGCTCAAGGGCGTGGTGGCGGTGGTCGTCGGCGGCGTGGGCCATGTGCCCGGTGCCATCGTGGGCAGCTTGCTGCTCGGGTTGACCGAGAGCTACGGCGTGGCGCTGTTCGGCACGCCGTATCGCAACCTGTTTGCCTTCGGGCTGCTGATCGCGGTGCTGGCGTGGCGGCCACAGGGGCTTTTCGGCGCCCGCCGGGCGCTGCCACCGGAGCCGATGACCGGCACCTTCATCGCGCCCAGCCGGCCCG
This sequence comes from uncultured beta proteobacterium, assembly GCA_903822435.1. Classification (GTDB taxonomy): domain Bacteria; phylum Pseudomonadota; class Gammaproteobacteria; order Burkholderiales; family Burkholderiaceae_C; genus Rubrivivax. Next base: position 9,359 of record CAIJPE010000222.1, read on the forward strand.
TGGCCGTGCCGCGTGCCGTGTGGCCGGCCGTGATCGTCGCGCTGGCCCTGCTGCCCTGGCTGGTTCAAGGCTGGTCGCAAGGGCCCTATCTGCTGCAGACGCTGACCAACGCCTGGCTGTATGCGTTGCTGGCCCTCAGCCTCACGTTGGTGGCGGGCACCGCGGGCCAGGTCTCGCTGGGCCACGCGGGTCTCTTGGCCATCGGCGCCTACGCATCGGCGCTGCTGGCGCTGGACCTGCACTGGCCGGTGCCCGTGGCCGTGGCGGCCGCAGGCGGGGTGACCGCCCTGCTCGGCACGCTGCTGGTGTTCCCGGCGTTCCGCTTGCGCGGGCACTACGTGTCCATCGCCACCCTGGGCATCGGCGAGATCGTGGGCCTGGTGATCCTGAACTGGGAGTCGCTCACGCGCGGCCCCATCGGGGTCAGCGGCATCCCACCCCTCACGCTGGGGCTGGCCGCAATGGACAGCGGGCCGGCCGGCCTTTACTGGGTGTCCGGTGCGGCGGTCGTCGCCCTGGCCCTGCTGCAACGCCGGCTGCTGACCAGCCACCTGGGGCGCACGCTGCGCGCGGTGCGCGACGACGACGTGGCCGCGAGGTCCAGCGGCGTGAGCCCCGATCGCTACAAGGCGCTGGCCTTCGCCTTCGGTGGCTTCGCGGCCGGCGTCGCCGGTGCGCTCACGGCCCACCTGTACTCCTACATCAACCACGAAACCTTCGGCTCGGCCATCTCGGTGCTGGCCATCACGATCGTCATCCTGGGCGGCATGGGCAACGTGGCCGGTGCGGTGGTGGGTGCTGTGGCACTCATCGGCCTGCCCGAACTGTTCCGCGTGACCGCCGAGTGGCGCATGTTGGTCTACGGCCTGAGCCTGCTGTTGCTGGTGCGCTTCCGGCCTCAAGGCCTGCTGGGAACGGCATGACATCCACGCAGCCCCTGCTGGCGGTGCGTGGGCTCACGCGGCGCTTCGGTGGCCTGACGGCGGTGGATGCCGTCGACCTGCAGCTGTGGCCAGGTCAACTGCTCAGCCTGATCGGCCCCAACGGCGCAGGCAAGACCACCCTGTTCAACCTCATCACCGGGCTGGATGCGCCAGACGCCGGCAGCGTGCAACTGGATGGCGCCGACATCACCGGCCTCGATGCCGTGGCCCTGGCCCGGCTGGGGCTGGCCCGCACCTTCCAGCACGGCCGTGTCTTCGGCAACCTCAGCGTGCTGGACAACGTGCTGGTCGGCGCGCACAGCCGCCTGGCCGCGGTGCGGCCCCGGCTGCCGCGCGGGGCCGCGGCACTCGGGGCGGTGGCCGAGCTGGCGCTGGCCTTGTGGCGGCCTGCCGCAGTGCGCAGCGAAGAAGCTGCGCTGAACGACGAAGCGCGCCGCATCCTGGGCCTGTTCGGCGACCGGCTGTTGCCGCGCCTGCATCAGCCGGCGCACAGCCTGTCGTACGCCAACCGCCGGCGTCTGGAGATCGCCCGGGCGCTGGCCTTGCGGCCGAGGCTGCTGCTGCTGGACGAGCCCAC
>CAIJPE010000223.1 GCA_903822435.1 uncultured beta proteobacterium
GCGCGAACGAGGCGACCATTGGGAACTGGTGAAGGCCCTGATCAGCCAGGAACAGATCGTCGCTGTGCAAGGCCGGCTCCCGGAATCCGTGGCGCGCGGCCACGAGTTGATGGCGTTGCTGCAGGATGACCCCGGGCTGCGGCGCCACATCGAGCACATCGTCATGAAGAACCTGCTGATGTCGCTGTCGCGGATGGGCAGGGTCGATGAGGCGCTCGATCTGGCTCGGCGGGCGCGCCCTGTCTTCGACAAGGTGGGGATATTCTGGGAACTGCTGGACCCGTTCGCCATGATCGCAGTCCACCAGGGACGCTACCAGGACGCGGCCCGCATGCTCGGGCATGCCGATGCGGTGGTCCGCGCCACTTCATTGCGGGAAGGCGTCGAGCAACAGTTGCGTGATCAGGTATGGGGCGCCCTGACCTCAGTCTTGCCCGCTGCCGAGTTGGAACGACTGATGGAGGCCGGCGCTGCCATGAGCGTCAACGCGGCGCTGGACTTGGCGTTCGTCTGACGCCAGTTGCAAAGCTCTTGGTTTCCGTCCGGGCCTCGGGGCGAGGTCGCAAACGTCCACAGCGCGAACGGCCAGCAGCCATCTGCGTGGCGCACACCTCGGCCGGCCTCGCTGTGCACCGCAAGCAATCGGGCGCGCTTGTCCTGTTCGAAAGCCGACCTCAGCGACCAGACCGCTTCCACCCAGGCGACATCCGCCACGAGCCGCGAACCTGGCGTGCCGCCATGCGCTGCCAGCAGCGAATCGATGCGCTTGTGCTGCGCCGGGTCATCGCTGAGCCAAAGTCGCGGCGGGATGTGGGTGTCGATACCGATCCTCGGCCAGCCGACTTGCGGCCCGCCCGGTTGACCGCGTGCCTGTCACGCAGATGCTCAGCCACGCCTCCGTCCATTTGCTCGACGGTCAGTGGCGCAGCATCCGGGGACTTGAGCAAGCCCCGGATGCGCCGAACGTCGGGCTGGGTGAGCGGCCGGAGGGCTCCGCGCCGCCGTAGGGCTACTCGATGTTCTGCACCTGAACTTCGAGTGCGAAGCCAAGTGCTTGTCGTGACTTCGCATTTCGCGGGCCTTGACCGGAAAACCCCACAGCGAGCCCCACATGTCGAGCATGCAGTGATGCCCTCCATGCCCGGTTGTCGGCCCACATCGCAGCGGCATGAATGTAGCCTGTCCGGGAGGTGCGGCGCATCTCTCGCCGCGCTTCCTTTGGGCCAAGTACCTCGAACCGGCCCCTCGCCGAATCACCCTTCCGGCCATGACCGGCCTGACGTCAGCGGCTGCTCGAGCGAAGTCTGGCACTGCAATCGGCGCCTCACTCGAAGCGCGCCGCCTCGTTTCGCGGCATCACACGGTGGCGCTGCGGAGCTGCCAACAGACCGAGGGCAATCACGCCTGTCTTTGCGACTTCGCCTAGGCGTGCCCGCTCTAGCTGCCGCGCCAGCACCTCGCCGTCGACACCTGGCGCCCGCAGTCGTCAGGTCGTTCGTCGACGAACCGCGCCGAACAGACCGACCAGACCCGTGCCCAGCAGCCACGCGGCGGCGGGCTCGGGTACCGCGGAGACGGCCCCGACCGGGACAAGTCCCTCAATCGCGATGCCGGGGGCAATCGTGGGCCCCGTGGTAAACGCGCCGGTCGTCGGGTTGATGGAATAGATGTTGGTTGCGGAGACGCCGTACAACGTGCCGCCTGATACGGCTGTCGCGAAGACCTGGACGGTCGGCCCGACCAGACTGGCCACGCCGGTGCTGGTGTTGACCGTGTAAAGCGAACCGTTGCCGCGGGTGAGGTACAGCGTGCTGGAGTTGTCGGAAAGGCTGAAGTAGCCGCCCAGACCGAACCCGAGGTTGCCGATGAACGTGGCAGCGGCCGTTGCGGTGTTCACCGAGTAGAGATTCCCGCTCAGGTCGGCCGAGTACAGGGTGCCCGACGTGGTCGACCCCAGCACATTGGAACTGGTCGAATTCGTGCCGATGTAGCTCAGCGCGCCATTCGCCGGGTTGACACTGTAGAGGTTGCTGCCTCCGCTCAGGGTTTCACCATAGAGCGCGCCGTTGGCGACGCTGAGTCCTGAGAGGAGTCCCATCGGATGGCCTCCGACGTTGGTCGTGCCAAGCGAGGTGAATATGCCGGTGCTCAGGTCGAGAGTCCCGAATTCCGCGCTGTACCCCGCCACGTACGCCGTGTCCGCCTGCGCCGCCGGCCCGACGAATACCCCTGCCGCAAGCAGCAGGCCTGATACGCTGACTTTCATGGCTAGTTCCCTTCCTGGTGGTGGTTGAATCCGCTTGCCCTCCCTTGTCTAAGGCGCATCCCGTGGCCAGTTCGTGTCAGCCCCGGCCCAAATTTCTTGGCGCGACCCCTGACCGCGGGTTGTCACCTCGAGTTGCGCGCGGCAGACTGCATGGCAGTCTTTCGGGGACGACCATGCGCGCTCTGCTCCCTGGGCAAGGGTTTTCACGGATGAATGGGCCAGTGGATCGCGCGCAGGTGTTTCGCGTCTTTCTGCAGGCGCTCGAAGTCGACCCGCCATCGCGCGAGCCCTTTCTTGCACACCACTGCGCGGGCGACGCGTCGGTGCGCGCCGAAGTCGATGCGCTGCTGCAGGTTGCAATGGGCGACCAGGCGAGCACCGCTTCGATCCTTGCCCGGCCGACAGCGCATGTCGACGCCGACCTCAGCGGGTCCCAATTCGGCCGTTTCCGCCTGGTCGAGCGCATCGGCGCGGGCGGCATGGGCGTCGTCTACCGCGCCGAACGCGTGGACGGCGTCGCGCAGACGGTTGCGGTGAAGCTCTTGTCGGCCGACGCGTCTGCCGGAGCCCAGGCGCGCCTCAGCCTCGAGGCGCAGCATCTGGCCCGGCTCGAACACCCGGCGATCGCCCGCCTGATCGACGTCGGCTTCGAGCCCGGCCGGGCGTGGCTGGTGATGGAGTACGTGCGCGGCGAGCGGATCGACGCCTACTGCGCCGCGCACCGGCTCTCGGAGCGCGCGGCCGTGGGTCTGCTCGTGCGCATCGCAGAGGCGTTGGTGGCCGCGCACCGGGGACTCGTCGTCCACAGCGACATCAAGCCGGCCAACGTGCTCGTCACCGAAGACGGCACCCCGAAACTGATCGACTTCGGCATCTCGAGCGCGCTACGCGACGCGGGTGCGCAGACTGCGGCGACCGTCGGCGTCGAGCGACTGTTCTCGCCCGGCTACGCGGCGCCTGAGCAGATCCAGGGCGGGTCGGTGACGATCGCGACCGACGTGTTCGGGCTGGGCGCGCTGGGCTATCGGCTGCTGGCGGGCCGCCCGATCTTTCCGGAGGTGACCGACCCGGTGGCCTACATGCTCGCCATCGTCCAGCGCGACGTCGAACTGCCGAGCCACGTGGCCGCAATGGCTGACGCTTCCCGCGGCGCCGCGCCATGGCTGCGCGGCGACCTGGATGCCATCCTCTGCAAGTCGCTGGAGCGAGATCCGGCGCGGCGCTATGCGTCGGTTGCCGACATGCAGGCCGATCTGCAGCGCTGGCTAGACCATCGGCCGGTCGCTGCGCGGCGCCAGACCGCCATGTATCGCCTGGGCAGGTTCGTGCGGCGCAATGTGCTGGCGGTCGGTCTCGGCGGCCTTCTGCTCGCCAGCCTGGTGATCGGCGGTGTCGTCTCACAGCGGGAACGCCACCGCGAGGCGCTGGCGCGAGACATGGCAGCCCGGCGCGGCGAGTTCCTCGAAAGCGTGTTGCAGTCGGCCGACCCACGCGGCGGGCGGCGCGATGTGACGGTCGCGGAACTCCTGGACGCGGCCGCGGCCGACCTGCACCGAAAGCTGGGCCAGGAGCCGCTCGTCGAAGCGTCGATGCTCGGCTTGATCGCGCAGACCGACAGCGGTCTCGGCCGCTTCGCCCAGGGGCTTGCCGCAAACGAACGCCAATTGGCGCTGCTGCGGGCCGCGGGCGGCGATGCGGCCGCGATCGGCCAGGCCTTGGCGGCGCGCGGCGAGATGCTGGGTGGGCTGGGAAAGTGGTCGGACGCCGAACCGGTGCTGAAGGAAGCCATCGGTGTCCTGCGGCCCTTGCCCGCCAGCGTCAATCTCTGTTCGGCGCTCAACACGCTGGCCAGCATCTACAGCCACAGCAATCGCGAGCGCGAGGCCGAAGCCATGCTGCGCGAGGAACTGGCCCTCGAGACCCGGGGCGGGCCGGACCTGCAGCAGCGGCGCATGTATCCCTATCGTTCGCTGGGGGTGCTGATGGGCGAACTCGGTCGCTATCAGGAGGCCGTCGAAGACGCCCGGCAGGCGTTCGACCTGGGGCGGCTCAATCTGCCGGCAGACCATCCCGACTTGCTGATGATCGAGACCAATTACGCGGGCGCGCTGGTCAACGTCAAGCGTGGCGCGGAAGCGGAGCCCTTGTTTCGCCAGGTGATCGCCGCGCAGACCCGGATCGACGGCGCCAGCCACAAGAACACCTTGCTCACGCAGTACAGCCTCGTCGACCTCCTGCTGCTCATGGGGAGGGACGCCGAGGCGGCCGACCTCGCCCGGTCCGTGGCGGCGGGGCTCGAGTCGGCCCTCGGGTCGAACAACACCTACACCCTCGGCGCCCGGTTGATGCAGGGAACGGCGTTGTGCAATCTCGGCTCGCACGACGAAGGGCTGGCGATGTTGCGCCAGGTCGAGGCCACCCGGCGCAGCCTGCTGCCGCCCGGTGCCTGGATGACCGCCGCGGCGACGGTCAGCGTCGGAGGCTGCCTGGTGCGCGCGCACCGCTATCAGGAAGCGCAAGCCGTGCTGCTCCCTGCCGTGCATGCGCTCGAGGCCGCGCGCGGTGGCGGGTTTCGCCGCACCCGGCAAGGGTATGCGATGCTGCGGGATGCCTTTGTCGGCATGGGGCGCAGCGAAGAAGCAGCGGGATGGTCGAAAAAGCTGCTGCCGTGATGACGAGGAACGGACTCCGGCAGGATCGCAAAGCATGGAAAGCGAACAAGCCCATGACACTGAACTCGCTGCACTGCTGGCTCGGTGTTCGGCCGGCGACCGTGAGGCCTTCGGCGCCGTCTTCGCCCACCTGTACCACGACATTCGCGCCATTGCCGCACGCGAACTGCGCGGCGAACGTCACGCGACGATCAGTCCGACGGCACTGGTGAATGAGGCCTACCTGCGCATGCAGGCACTCCAGCAGATCCGCTGGCAGGACCGGGCCCACGTGCTGGCGATGGCCTCGCGCATCACGCGCCAGACGCTCGTCGACGGCGCACGACGGCGCCGCGCCGAGAAGCGTGATGGAGGCGAGGCCGTCACCTTGAGCGACGAGAACCTGGGCGGTATCGACGCAAACCACGACGCGCTCGACGTCGACCGGCTGTTGACCGAGCTCGAGGGCTTCGACGCGCTGGCCGCACATACCGTCAGCCTGCGCGTGTTCGGCGGCATGAGCATCGAGGAGGTGGCGCAGCACCTGGACGTTTCGGTGTCGACGGTGAACCGGCGGTGGTCCGCCGGCAAGGCCTGGCTCGTTCGCGAGTTACTTCGGCCCTGAGATCTCTCAACTCAGCGGCGTTGCCTGACGACGGCCCCGCCTGCGCGTCAGTCGGTTCTCACTGGAAATGGGTTTTGCAGGGCCGACGACATACTCCGGGCAGCATGGATTCGACCGACCGCTTCGGAGTGCCAAATCCAGGGTCGCGGATGTCCGTTCAGGGTCGGGGGCTGCCCATCATGGCGTGAAGCAGCAGTCGTTCGGTCCCGCCGGGGCAGATTGAGACGACGGTGGACGCGGGCGTAGGGCGCCAGACGCCTCCACGGTCACTGGCAATGTCCGCAGCACCCTCATACCCGCCGCTGGCGGCGCGCAGTCAGGTGAGCCTCACCGACTGCAATGTGTCCCACACCGTAAGTTCGAGCCCTGGCGTCGGCCGACAGCAACCGCTGCATAGTTGCCTTCCATGCTGCGGCCGGCAGCTTCAGACTGGGTCCAGACATCCAGCATCTGCACGTCGATGTCGGCGTACGCCGATACCTGCCGTTCAAGGTCTGCGCGGATGGCCGGCCGCTTCAATCGGTTACCCGCCGTTCATCCACAACACTATGGATGAGCCGCCCAGCGGGCGAGCCGGGTGGCAGCCGACGACCGCTTCCTTCGTCAGCGGACTGACGGTACCGACCCACTGCTGTCCTTCGAGCTTCCCGGAAGCTGCCGGACGGCCCAGCCTCGCCGCGGCGCGCTTCGCGTCCAGGTAGCCGACGCTCGTGGCTTTCGGTAGTCGGCCATGACCTGACTGGCCCCAACGACAGCATTCAGATGGTCTACCTATTCAGCCAGCGAGCCATCGCATTGGTAGGGAATATAAGTAGGTATGATTGGTCATTAATCTGCCTTTACTATGAGCGATGCTTGTTCAATTAGTGCTCTTGGAACTGTTAGACCTAGTGCTGCTGCGGTCTTCAGGTTTACAGCAAGATCAATCTTGACTGGCCCGGTGACCGGCAGATCGCCCGGCTTGCTACCCTTGAGAATCTTGTCAACGTATCCTGCGGCACGCCTGTAGACGTCGGGTACATTCGCTCCATATGAGACAAGGCCGCCGCTTTGCACGAATGGTGACCACTCGAATATGGCAGCAATGCGGTACTTCGCTGTACGTTCGGCGATACGTTGCCTGTAAAGCAAGAACATGGGGTTCACAAGGACGATGAGTCCATCTATACCAGTCTGTGAAATGGTTTTTAAGAATTCCTCGAGATCATCGAGTGACTTGGCTCCAAATGCCCGGACCTCTATGCCAAATGTTGTCGCGATTGCTTGAGTCTCCGCAACTGTGTTGTTGACTAGCTTTTCACTGAGAGTGCCAGGTTGCCACAAAATTCCAACCTTTCTTAGTTCCGGCGCAATTTGCCTAAGAATCTCTAACCTTCTAGGGGTAAGTTCGGGAAGCATTTCTGTAATTCCAGTGACGTTGCCGTCCGGGCGGGCATAACTCTTAACCGCCCCTGTTAGGATTGGGTCCACGGCGGTAGTCATTACTATTGGGACATGGGTGGTGCTCTGCCTAGCTGCTTGTAAAGCAGCATAGGGGCCCGCCACGATTACCTCTACTCCTAACTGCTCAAGTTCTGCCGCTTGCTCCGCCATAAGGTCATTCTTACCATCAGCGTAGCGCGGCTCAA
>CAIJPE010000224.1 GCA_903822435.1 uncultured beta proteobacterium
AACAGTGCGCGCAGTTCACTCATGGCAGGGGTTCGGGGCGGGCGGTGCGGCAGGTCCGTCCGGGCTCGCCGCAGGCCGATCGCGCGGATTGTCGTCGCAGGCGGCACACCCATCGCCCAGTGCCCTTCAATCAGGGGGGCAGGTCCGCGGCCTGATACGCTCGACATTCCGCCACCGATACCGCAAGCGCCATGACCTATTGCGTCGGCATCCGCCTGAACGCCGGGCTCGTCTTCCTCTCCGATTCGCGCACCAACGCGGGCCTGGACGCGATCAGCACCTTCCGCAAGATGATGATCTACGAACAGCCCGGCGAGCGCTTCATGGTGATGCTCTCGGCCGGCAACCTGAGCATCAGCCAGAGCGTGCGCGAGCTGCTGCAGGTCGAGAAGATCGACAACGGCGACGAAGAACCCATCACCATCTGGAACGCCAAGAGCCTGTTCGACGCCACCCGCGTGCTGGGCGCAACCGTTCGCCGGGTGCACAGCCAGGACGGCCCTTCGCTGCGCGCCGCCGGCATCGACTTCAACGCCAGCATGATCTTCGGCGGCCAGATCAAGGGCGAGGCCATGCGCCTGTTCCTGGTGTACTCGGCCGGCAACTTCATCGAGGCCACGCGCGAGACCTGCTTCTTCCAGGTCGGCGAAAGCAAGTACGGCAAGCCCATCCTCGACCGCGTGCTGACGCCCGCCACCCAGCTGGACGAAGCCGCCAAGTGCGCGCTGGTGTCGATGGACAGCACCCTGAAGAGCAACCTGAGCGTGGGCCTGCCGCTGGACCTGCTGGTGTACCGCGAGGGCACCTACCAGTCCGACGAGCACGTCTGCATGGACGACCGCAACCCCTACTTCCAGATGATCCACAGCACCTGGGGACAGCGGCTGCGCGAGGTCTTCGAAGGCATCGACGACCCGCGCTGGGACGGCGGCGATGCGCGCCACCCGCTGATGGTCAAGAGCGAGCGCTTCGAGGCCATGCGCAAGATCACCAACCCGGGGGAGCGGATCGTCTGATGCCGGGCACGGGCCCCCGAGGCGAACCATCCCGTACCATCGTCTTCAGCCACGCCAACGGTTTTCCTGCAGGCACCTACCGTTTGATGTTCGAGGCCTGGCGGGCTGCGGGCTTCGAAGTCACGGCGGTCGAGCGCTTCGGCCACGACCCGGCCTACCCCGTCACCAGCAACTGGCCGCGGCTGCGCGACCAGCTCATCGCCCACGTCGAGCAGCACGCGCCAGGGCGCCGCGTGCACTTCGTCGGCCATTCGCTGGGCGGCTTCCTCAGCCTGAAGGCGGCCTGCAAGCGGCCGGACCTCGCGGCCAGCCTCGTGCTGCTGGATTCGCCCGTGATCGGCGGCTGGCGCGCCCACAGCGTGCATGCGCTGAAGATGGGCGGCCTGATCAAGCGTGTCTCGCCGGGCCACGTTTCCAGGCGCCGGCGTTGGCAATGGCCTTCTGCCGAGGCCGCCTGGCAGCACTTCGCCGGCAAGGCCGCGTTCGCGCGCTGGGCGCCCGAGGTGCTGCGCGACTACATCGCGTGCGGCATGGAGCCCGACCCCGAGGGCCAGGGCCCGGGTGCCGTGCGGCTGGCCTTCCACCGCGAGGTGGAAACGCACATCTACGACACGCTGGCGCACGACATGCCTGCGATGCTGCATCGGCATCTGCCCAGGTGCCCGGTGAGTTTCATCGGCGGGACGCGGTCGGCTGAGGTGCGGCAGTGCGGGCTGGCAGCGACCAGGGCGTTGGTGCATGAGCGGATGCAGTGGATCGAGGGGACGCATCTGTTTCCGATGGAGCGGCCGGGGGAGGCGGCCAACCACGTGCTGGCCGCCTTGACCCAGACCTGAGAGGCCCTCCCCAAATCGATGGAAGGACCGCATTGCCTTGGCCGAACGCCTGGGCCATCATGGACACTGGAGGGGACCATGAGCATGAAGACGCACCAGCCGATCCGCCGCAATATCCGGATAGCCCTGTTCTTGGCGGTCAGCAGCACCTTGGTAGGCGGC
>CAIJPE010000225.1 GCA_903822435.1 uncultured beta proteobacterium
CCGGGACGACGCGTCCACCAGGGCCGACTCGCCGCCAGCCAGGAAGCGTCCCAGCCACTTGCGCGCAGTGGCCGGCGTCACGCCGTGCTCGGCGCCAGCATCGGTGAAGGATCGACCCTGGAAGGTCATTTGGCGAACCATTTCGAGTCGACGGGCGAATGTGAGTCGGGCATGCTTGTGGGTGTTCATCCGGCTGTCTTTCTGGAGGACTGGGGGTTTGGCGATTTCCAGTCTCTCAGAACCAGCCCGGGTGGACACCCGATACAACCTATTGAAGCTTCACAACTAGTCACCCCCCTAAAACGGGTGTTGAGGATCGCGAAACACCTGTTGACGCGCCCTATGCTGCGGCAGATCATCAACCACCGTTGCATGACTTGACCCATTAGATCGGGTTTCAAGCACATTGCGCGGCAATCGAGTCCGTACGTTCTCTGGCGCGCGACTGCCTGTGGAGGGATCGCGCTCTTTTCGAGTGCGACGACCTTGTGACAACGCCCGATGGAGGAATTTCGATGAAGAGCTCATTTGCTACTTGCGCGCTTGGTTTGACGGTTCTGGCTGCTGCGTTGCCGGCGGCAGCGCAAATCTCCAAGCCGATGGATGAAGCGGCGATCCAGCGCTCATATGACATGCAGGCTCAGGTTGCTCGAATTGAGCAGGATAAGGAGTCGTTCATCCGCGATTTCGTCGCCAGCTGGGCGCCGCAGATGAGCCGGAACCCGCTGTTCGCCAATTCTGCGAAGCAGCTGTATCCGCTGTTGAGAGCCGCCTCCCCGTTCAGGTTGTATGCCGCTTCCTTGGTCGGCGATTACAACGGTATGGTGCAGGTGCTCAAGGGTGAAGTCTCCTCCGCCAAGGTCATCAACACGCTGAGTGCGCCGCAGCCCAAAGCAGTGCCAGGTTCGGCGCTGACTGTCGGTGCAGCTCTGCCGACGCCGCTGCTAGGTTCCGGGACGAGCCAGCTGGTCTTCACTCCGATCGCACCTTGCCGTATTGCCGACACCCGCGGTGCAGGCGCACGAACCGGTCTCTTCGCTGCAGGCGTACCCCGCACCTTCGATTTGACTTCGAACGGCTTTTCGAAGGGCCAAGGCGGAAGCAGCTCCTGCCCTGGGCTCCCGAGCTTCAACAACTACGCCTGGTCTGTCAACGCCACGCTCACGGGCTACGGCACCACCGGGTATTTGCAGGTCTATCCGTATGGCGGTTCTATCCCCGCCACCAGCCTGATGAACTTCGGCACTGCTCTGCCAGCGATTGCCAACAGCAGCTCCGTGACGGGCTGCTATGGTTGCGGTGACAGCATCAACGTGGTGGCATCGGCTCCCACGCACCTGATCCTCGACGTGTATGGGTATTACGAGGTGGCGACGGGATACGCGACCGGCGCAATCTCGATCACGCCTGTGGCAGGCACCTCGGCCAGCGTTGCAGCAGGCGTGTACACGTCGGTTTATGGCGGCGTTTGCCCGGCTGGTACGACCGTGATCGGCGGTGGTCAAACCAACGGTTCCGGCTCGGCCAACACGATCCTGACTTCGGATCACTACTTCTCTGGCAACGGTTGGTACGAGTACGTGAAAAATACGGGCACGAGTGCGACCTCGGTGACCGTCTACTCGATCTGCCAAGAAATCTTCTGATCGGGCTTGAATGAGAAGGCCAGGCACATGGACTGGCTCGTTTCGCCGCGATTGCTTTCAAGGCCTCATGGGCTATGAGAGAGTCGCGGCGGACTTTTGATTTGGCGCTTCGGAGCCTGTGGAAATTGACAACACAGCCAGCCGAGTCATCGCGGATATCGAGGCTAACCTTGCCGCTCAATCAGAGATCCGTGCGCAGCCGCCAGATCTCCGGAAACAGCACCACATCCAGCATCTTGCGCAGGTAGCCCACACCGCTGGTGCCACCCGTGCCGCGCTTGAAGCCGATCACGCGTTCCACCGTCGTCACGTGGCGGAAGCGCCAGAGACGGAAGGTATCTTCCAGGTCGGTGAGCTCTTCACCCAACTGATACAGGTCCCAGTGCGTCCTGGGGTCGCGGTACACGACGAGCCAGGCGGCCTCGACCGCGGCGCTCTCGGGGTAGGGCTGCGTCCAGTCGCGCTGCGTGTGGCTGGCGGGCACCGGCAGGCCACGCCGGGCCAGCAGGCGCAGGGCCTCGTCGTACAGCGAGGGCGCCTCGTAGGCGGCCTGCACGTGAGCCAGCAGGTCGGGCCGGTGGGCATGCGGCTGCAGCAGCGCGGCCTTCTTGTTGCCCAGGCTGAATTCGATGCAGCGGTACTGCCAGCTCTGGAATCCGCTGCTGTCAGCCAGGTAGGGGCGGATGGCGCTGTACTCGGGCGGCGTCATGGTGGCCAGCACGTCCCAGGCGTGCACCAGTTGCTCCATGATGCGGCTGACCCGGGCCAGCATCTTGAAGGTCTCGTGCAGCTCGTCGGCGGCCAGGTGCGCGATGGCCGCCCGCAGTTCGTGCAGCATGAGCTTCATCCACAGCTCGCTGGTCTGGTGCTGGATGATGAACAGCATCTCGTTGTGGTCGGGCGAGAGCGGGTGCTGCGCCCCCAGCACGGCGTCCAGGTGCAGGTAGTCGCCATAGCTCATGGCGGCGCTGAAGTCGAGCCGCGCATCATGGTGGCCGGCCGTGGTGGCGGGGCCGTGCACCACTGGGCAGCCGCCCTGGCCGGAGGGCTCGGCGGGCTCGGCCGGGTCGCCCTCCTGTTCAGTCATGTGACCGCGTTCCGCCGGTTGAACTCGGGGCGCTGCCATTCGCCGGTTTGCAGTACCTGGCGCAAGTTCTCGGCGGCGTCCCAGGCGTCGATGTAGCGCACGTACAGCGGCGTGAAGCCGAAACGCAGGATGTCCAGCGCAGCCGGCGGGTGCGTGGGGTCGCCGGCGCGGAAGTCGCCGATCACGCCGCGGGCGATCAGCGCCTGGATCACCGGGTATCCCCATTCGGCGTGCGCCAGGCACACCTGGCTGCCGCGGGCGGCGTCGTCGCTGGGTGACACCAGGATCAGGCCCGGGCAGGTGGCCTGAACCTGCCGGGCGAAGAGCCGGGTCAGCGCCAGCGACTTGGCACGCAACGCGGCCATGCCCCCCAGCGGCTCGGCGGCCAGTACGGTGTCCACCCCGCATTCCAAGGCGGCCAGCGAGAGCACGGCCGGCGTGCCGCACAGGAAGCGCGAAATGCCCTCGGCCGGCCGGTAGCCCGGCGTGAAGGCAAAGGGCGCGGCGTGGCCCATCCAGCCGGCCAGGGGTTGCCAGAAGCGGCTGGCGTGCCGGGGGTGCGACCACACGAAGGCCGGCGCACCCGGCCCCCCGTTGAGGTACTTGTAGCCGCACCCCACGGCAAAGTCGGCACCCGCGGCGTGCAGGTCCACCGGCACCGCGCCGGCGCTGTGGGCCAGGTCCCAGAGGGTCAGGGCGCCGGCCGCGTGGGCAGCGGCGGTCAGGCCGGCCATGTCGTGCATGCGGCCGGTGCGGTAGTTGACGTGCGTGAGCATCAGCACGGCCGTGCTCGGGCCCAGCAGGGCCGGCAGATCGTCGGGTTCGGCCAGCACCAGTTCGAAGCCGCGTTCGCGGGCCAGCGCCTCGGCGATGTACAGGTCGGTGGGGAAGTTGCTGCGCTCGCTCAGGATCACCCGGCGGGACGGGGCATCGGCCTGGCTGATGGTCAGCGCGGCGCTCAGCACCTTGAACAGATTCACACTGGTGGAATCGGCCACCACCAGCTCACGCGCCCCGGCGCCCACCAGCCGGGCGATCTTGTCGCCCACGCGCTGCGGCATGTCGATCCAGCCGGCGCTGTTCCAGCTCCGGATCAGCCCCTGGCCCCATTCGCCGGTGACCACCGCTTGCACGCGGGCCGACGTGGTGCGGGGCAGCACGCCCAGCGAATTGCCGTCCAGGTAGATCACGCCCTCGGGCAGCGAGAACTGCTCGCGCAGGGGCGCCAGGGGGTCGGCCCGGTCCAGCGCCAGGGCTTGATCTCGGGTGATCGTGGTGGGCAGGGTGGTCATCGGGTCAGCGTCCGCAGGATGGCCCGCACCGGGGATGCGTCGGCCGTGGTGAGCTTCAGGGGCAGGGCGATGAGCTCATAGTCGCCCTCGGGCACGTCGTCCAGCACCAGGTTTTCCAGTACGCGCAGGTCGCGGCGGCGCAGAACCTGATGGCTCTCGAGCGTCTTGCTGCTGGCCGGGTCGACGCTGGCGGTGTCGATGCCGACCAGGCGGACCCCATGCTCGGCCAGTGCTTCCAGCGTCTCGGGCGCGAAGGCCGTCAGGTCGGGGTCCCAGCGCGCGACCGCGGCGTGGTGCATCGTGCGCACCAGCACCCGGGGCGGCAGGCCGGCCAGCGCGTGCGCCAGGTGCTGCCACTGCACCAGCGGCCCGCAGCCGATGGCGTGGATGACGCGGCACGGGCCGATGTAGGGCGCCAGGGGCAGGGCGCCGATGGCCGCGCCGCTGTCGTCGTAGTGCAGCGGGGCGTCTGCGTGGGCGCCGGTGTGGGGCGACAGCGTGAGCGTGCTCACGTTGACCGGGCAGCCGGGGCCGATGCGGGCGGCCCAGATGCTGCCGAAAGGTGCGTCGCCGGGGAACACGGGCGAGCCCGCCTGCACCGGCGGCGAAATGTCCCAGATGGCGGGCTCAGGCGGGGCGGTTGGCGTCGGCATGCGAGCCGGCATGGTAGCCGGCCGTGGCGCGGCCGTAGGTCAGCCGGGCCCACAGCGCTTCCATCGGGCCCCTGTCGTGGCGGGCCAGCCACCACCGGCTCCAAGGCACCTGGATCAGCCAGAAGATGGCCAGCGCCAGCGCCAGGCCCAGGGCCGGACCGACCTGGCCCCACAGCCCGAAGCCCCAGCCGTAGAACAAGGTCGTGCACAGGGCCGTCTGCATCAGGTAGTTGGTGAGCGGCATGCGGCCCGCCGCGGCCAGGGGCGTCAAGCGCCGCTGCCAGGCCGGGTCCTGGGCCAGCCGCACGATCACCAGCACGTAGAAAACCATCATGGCCGGCCGGCAAGTCCAGTAGCACACGCTGCCCAGCAGCTTGATGGGCGAGGGGCCCGGCACCCGGTTGAATTCGAAGATCAGCGTGAAAGCCGCGCCGCAGGCCAGGCCGACTGCCAGCGCCACCCACGTCAGCCGGCGGATCTGCGGCATCAGTTCGGGAATGCGCTGCACCCAGCGCAGACGGCCGGCCAGCAGGCCCAGCATCATGGTCAGGGACATCTGCACGTACCACCCCAGGGTGCCCCACAGCGACCACCGGTTGTCGTAGTCGTGGGCGAACTCGCGGGCGTGCTCGGCGGCGGCCTGCATGAAGCTGCCGTGCCCGTAGATGGCGTTGTTGCTGGCCTCGAAGGCCTTGGCCCGGGCCACCAGCATGGCCGTGATGTCGGGCGTGACCACCGCCAGCCGCAGCAGGCCATTGACCACCGGGTACAGCAGGCACAGCACCATCAGCACCACGATGGCGCGGTTGCTGAGGCGGCGCAGGCCGAACAGCACGATCAGTCCGAGCACGGCATACACGTGCAGCACGTCGCCCGTCCAGAAGACGGCGGCGTGCAGCAGCCCGATCGCGCCGAGCACGGCCACGCGGCGAAGGTACACCCGCGGCGCCCCGAGGGGGTCGCGCTGGCGCATGCGCTCGAACTGCAAGGTGAAGCCGATGCCGAACAACAGGCTGAACATGCTGTTGAACTTGCCCGAGAAGAGCAGGTCACGCAGGTCTTCGGCCAACTGGTCGAGCTGGCCGGGCCACAGCCGCGAACCGTCGGCCCCGGCGAAGAACGAGGTGCCGAAGCCGGGCATGTTCATGATGAGGATGCCCATCAGGGCCACGCCGCGCAGGATGTCCAGCGTGGGAATGCGCTGGGCCGTGGGCAGCGGCGTTGCAGGCGGCAGGTGCGGATCGGCCATGGGAACTCCCGCGAAAATTGCGTGCAAATGATTCTGCGGCGGTTCGACCGGCGGCGCATCCCCCCGATCGGCATAGTCCGCGCGCCGGCTGCCGGGCGGCATCCGGCAAATTCCCCGCTTGTGCCGCGCAGGCGTTCAGGTAGGCTAGAAGCCCCGGCTTTGGGAAACGCGCATGAAACCCGTCTCCGAACTGCTCAAGCGCAACGATCGCACCCGCACCCTGTGGCACGTGCGGCCGGACGACACCGTGTACGCGGCGCTCGAATTGCTGGCCCGGTACGAGGTCGGTGCCCTGGTGGTCATGGACGGGCCCCAGATGGTGGGCGTGGTCTCCGAACGCGACTACACCCGCAAGATCGCCCTGCAGGCCCGCAATTCGCGCGAGACGCTGGTGCGCGAGATCATGACCTCGCAAGTGCTGACGGTGACTCCGCAGACCGGCACCCGCGCCTGCATGGCCCTGATGAGCGAGCGCAAGATCCGTCACCTGCCCGTGGTGGAAGGCACCACGGTGCTGGGCATGATCTCCATCCGGGACATCATGGACGACATCATCGCCACGCACGAAGAGACCATCGCGCAGCTGGAAACCTACATCCACTCCTGAGCCGCCGGCGTGCGGCGGGCCAGCGCACGCCCGTGCGCGACCGGGCCGGGTGGGCGCGCTATGCTCGGCAGCCCATGAGCGACCCCAAAGGTATCGAATCCCAGATTCAGCGAAAGATGCTCCGGGTCGCGGTCCGCAACTCGGCGCGCTCGGTGCTGCTCTTGAGCGTGGCCTCGGCGTTCGTCGCCTGGCTGGGATGGGAAACCGGCAACCGATGGGCTGCCGTGCTGGCCCTGGTCCTGGGGGGTTGTGTCTCGATCTGGCGCTGGCTGCTGAACCTGCGCGAACGCAGCGCCGAGTTCATCGCCCCCGAGCGCATTGCCGGCCTGCAGCGCCAGCTGGAGGCCAACGCCCTGGTGGTCGGCGTGATGTGGGCAGTGGCCACCCTGGTCATCTACCCCCAGCTGCGCGGCACCACCGCCTCGGTGTATGTGGTCATGGTGGTCGGCTCGGTCGCCACCGCAGCCTTCTTCATGTCGATGGCCGGGCGCAGCTTCATCATCCTCACGGGGCTGCAGATGGGTTCGCTGTGCGTGGTGTCGGCGTTTTCCGAGCAGGCGCGTTCGTTGCCGCTGGCGGTGCTGTCGGTGATCTTCGGCATCACCATGGTGCAGGCCACCCGCGAGTTCCGCATCACGATCCTGCGCTCCATGCGCAACGGCCTGGAGGCCGACGAGGCGAACGCTTCTTTGATGCGCGCCAAGGAGTCTGCCGAATCGGCCAACCTGGCCAAGAGCCAGTTCCTGGCCACCATGAGCCACGAGATCCGCACCCCCATGAACGGCGTGCTCGGGGCGCTGGACCTGTTGCGCCAGACCGGGCTGGACCCGCGGCAGCGGCGGCTGGTGAAGACCGCGGCAGCGTCCGGCGAGTCGTTGATGGACATCCTCAACGACGTGCTGGACCATTCCAAGATCGAGGCCGGCAAGCTGGTGCTGGCCGGCGCCCCGATGTCCCTGCATGCCGTGGCCGCCTCGGCCGCCGCGTTGTTCCGGGCGAACGCCGAACAGCGCGGCCTGACCCTCACCCTTCGCCAGGACGATGACGTGCCCGACGGCGTGGTGGGCGATGCCCCGCGCATCAAGCAGGTGCTGCTGAACCTGCTGGGCAACGGGGTCAAGTTCACCGAATCCGGGGGCGTCACGCTGAGCCTGTCGGTCGAGCGCGGCCCGGCCCTCTCGGTCGATGGCCGGCAGGCGCGGCGGGTGCTCTTCATGGTCGAGGACAGCGGCATCGGTATCCCGCAGGACGCCATCGACGAGATCTTCCAGCCCTTTCACCAGGTGGACAGCACGCGCTCCCGCCTGCGCGGCGGCACGGGCCTGGGGCTGGCCATCAGCCAGCGCATCGTGCAGGCCATGGGCAGCCGCATCCAGGTGGCCAGCGGGCTGGGCACGGGGTCGGTCTTCAGCTTTACCCTGACCCTGCCACTGGCCCCCGATGTGGCCCTGCCGCAGCACGACTCCGACTTCGGCGGCCTGGATTCCGGCAACCCACTGGGCGGCACCGTGCTGCTGGTGGAAGACAACGTGGTCAACCGCATGATCGGCGCCGAGATGCTCAAGGGCTTCGGCGTGGACGTGGTGGAAGCCGAGGACGGCGAGCAGGCCGTGGCAGCCTTGCAGACCCAGCGCGTGGACCTGGTGCTGATGGACATCCAGATGCCCGTGCTGGACGGCTACGCCGCCACCCGCAAGCTGCGCGAGCGCGAGTCGCGCCTGCGGCTGCCGCGCGTGCCGGTGGTGGCGCTGACCGCCAACGCCTTCGACGAAGATGCCGCGCACGCCATGGCCGCCGGCATGGACGCGCACCTGGCCAAGCCCTATTCGCGCGCCCAGTTGCGCGAGTTGCTGGTGCGCTGGTTGTAGCGAGGGCTGGGCGCTACAGCGCCAGCCGGTGCGACTGCATCAGCAGCAGGCCTTCGAAGATCAGGCTGTCGATGGTCTCGAAGGGCAGGTCGGTGATAGGAGCCAGGCGTGCCGCGGCGCCGCCGGTCATCAGCAGCGCGGGGGCCACGCCCGTCAGGGCCTGCAGCTTGCGGGCCTGCCGTTCGATGGCGCCGGCAATGGCATTCGTGCCGCCGCTCATCAGGGCGTCGCTGGTGTTGGTGGGGAAGTCGACCACTTCGCCGGTGGGCACGCGCAGGCCGGCCGTGCCCATCTCCAGCGCCCGCTGCATCAAGCCGAAGCCCGGCAGGATCAGGCCACCCAGGAAGCGGCCCGATGCGTCCAGGGCATCCACGGTGACAGCCGTGCCCACCATCACCACCAATGCCGGCCGGGCCTTGCCGCTGGCCAGCACGCGCGACCGCGCCCCGGCCAGCGCCACCCAACGGTCGGCTCCCAGCCGGGTGGGGTGCTCGTAGCCGTTGGTCAGGCCTGCTTCGTGGAGCGACGGCACCACCCAGCGCGTGGGGATGTCCCAGAGTTCCAGCTGTTCCTCCACCCCGCGGCGCACGGCGTCGCCCGCCACGACACAGCCCAGCATGCTGGACGGCGGCGCCAGGTGCTTCCATTCCTTGTCGGCGAGTTCGCCGATGGTCTCGACGAACACCGCGCCGTGGGCCAGCAGCGCCGCACCGGGATGCGGGGCTGCGTACATCGCCCACTTCAGGCGTGTGTTGCCGATGTCGATGGCCAGGAAGGTCATGGGGTGCGCTGCGCAAGGAATACCGGCGCGAGTCCGGCGGAAAGGTTCGCGAGCGTATCAGCCACGGGCGCCGAGGATCCCACCCGGTCTTGGGGGTTAACCACGAGGTGGCGCCGTCAGCGTGCCCGCAGCTTGCCCGTGGCATGATTTGAAGGCTGTTCCGGCGGGCTCTTCGACCCCGATGCGCCCGGCCCGGCCGGCCTGCAAGAGCGCAACGCCATGACCGATCTGTCTGCCGAATTCAAGGCCCTGGCCGCCTACCGCCCCGCACACAAGGTGCGCTTCGTCACCGCCGCCAGCCTCTTCGACGGCCACGATGCGGCGATCAACATCATGCGGCGCATCCTGCAGGGCATGGGCGCCGAGGTCATCCACCTCGGGCACAACCGCTCGGTGGACGAGGTGGTCACGGCCGCGCTGCAGGAAGACGTGCAGGGCATCGCCATCAGCAGCTACCAGGGCGGCCACGTCGAGTACTTCAAGTACATGGTCGACCTTCTGCGCGAGCGCGGCGGCGCGCACATCCAGGTCTTCGGTGGCGGCGGCGGGGTGATCGTGCCGGCCGAGATCCGCGAGCTGCAGGGCTACGGCGTGGCCCGCATCTACAGCCCCGAGGATGGCCAGCGCATGG
This sequence comes from uncultured beta proteobacterium, assembly GCA_903822435.1. GTDB lineage: Bacteria > Pseudomonadota > Gammaproteobacteria > Burkholderiales > Burkholderiaceae_C > Rubrivivax. The sequence goes on from CAIJPE010000225.1 coordinate 9,815, forward strand.
GCTTGCAGGGGATGATCGGCGAGATGGTCATGCGCTGCGACGAGGACCTCTCTGCCCATGCGCCCGCAGCCGTGGCCGCCCTGCAGGGCCACACCGACGCGGCATGGCGGGCCCTGGCCCAGGCCATCACCGCGCTGGAGAACGGCCGCGCCAGCCCGGCCTTCAGGGAAACCATGGCCCGCGCCGCGGCCTCGGCACGCATCCCCGTGCTGGGCATCACCGGCACGGGCGGCGCGGGCAAGAGCAGCCTGACCGACGAGATCATCCGGCGCCTGCGCCTGGACCAGGGCGATGCGCTGCGCATCGCCGTGATCAGCATCGACCCCAGCCGGCGCAAGAGCGGCGGCGCCCTGCTGGGCGACCGCATCCGCATGAACGCCATCGGACCCTGGGGCGCCGGGCCCCGCGTGTTCATGCGCAGCCTGGCCACCCGCGATTTCGGCACCGAGATCAGCCAGGCCCTGCCCGACGTGCTGCTGGCCTGCAAGGCGGCGGGCTTCGATCTGGTGGTGGTCGAGACCTCGGGCATCGGCCAGGGCGACGCCGCCATCGTGCCGCTGGTGGACGTGCCGATGTACGTGATGACGCCCGAGTTCGGCGCCGCCAGCCAGCTCGAGAAGATCGACATGCTCGACTTCGCCGAGTTCGTGGCCATCAACAAGTTCGACCGGCGCGGCGCGGCCGATGCGCTGCGCGACGTGGCCAAGCAGGTGCAGCGCAACCGCGAGGCCTGGGGAACGCCCGCCGAGCAGATGCCGGTCTTCGGCACCATGGCCAGCCGCTTCAACGACGACGGCGTCACGGCGCTCTACCAGGCCCTGCTGCCGCGCCTGGCGGCCCTGGGGCTGCCGAACACCGCGGGCCGCCTGCCTCAGGCGGCCACCCGCCACAGCACGAACCAGGTGGCCATCGTGCCCGGCGCCCGGGTGCGTTACCTGGCCGATATCGCCGACACCGTGCGCGGCTACAAACGCCACGCCCTGCAGCAGAGCCGCGTGGCGCGCGAGGTGCAGCAGCTCCAGGCCACCGCCGCCATGCTGCAGACCGACAAGCCCGAGCGCCACCGCGCCGTAGAGGCCGTCCTGGACATTGCCGCGCAGCGCCGGTCGCTGCTGGATGCCCATTCCACCCGGCTGCTGGACGGCTGGCCGGCCCTCGAGCAGTCCTACGCCGGCGATGAACTGGTGGTGAAGGTGCGAGACCGCGAGATCCGCACCGCGCTCACCCACACCACGCTGTCGGGCAACAAGATCCGCAAGGTGGCGCTGCCGTCCTACGAATGCCACGGCGAGTTGCTGAAGTGGCTGCTGCTGGACAACGTGCCCGGCTCGTTCCCCTACACCGCCGGCACCTTCGCCTTCAAGCGCGAGGGCGAAGACCCCACCCGCATGTTCGCCGGCGAAGGCGACGCCTTCCGCACGAACCGGCGTTTCAAGATGGTCAGCGAGGGCCTGCCGGCCAAGCGCCTTTCCACGGCCTTCGACAGCGTCACGCTCTACGGCAACGACCCCGACCTGCGGCCCGACATCTACGGCAAGGTGGGCAATTCGGGCGTGAGCATCGCCACGCTGGATGACCTGAAGGTGCTGTATTCGGGCTTCGACCTGACGGATCCGAGCACCTCCGTCAGCATGACCATCAACGGCCCGGCGCCGTCGATCCTGGCCATGTTCATGAACACCGCCATCGACCAGAACCTGGACCGCTTCGAGTCAGGCAAGGGCCGCAAGCCCACCGCGGAAGAAGCCGCGCAGATCCGCGCCCACACGCTGGCCAACGTGCGCGGCACGGTCCAGGCCGACATCCTCAAGGAAGACCAGGGCCAGAACACCTGCATCTTCAGCACCGAGTTCAGCCTGAAGGTGATGGGCGACATCGCCGCGTACTTCGTGCAGCACGACGTCCGCAATTTCTACTCGGTGAGCATCAGCGGCTATCACATCGCCGAGGCCGGGGCCAACCCCATCAGCCAGCTGGCCTTCACGCTGTCCAACGGCTTCACCTTCGTCGAAGCCTACCTGGCGCGGGGCATGCACATCGACGACTTCGCGCCCAACCTCTCGTTCTTCTTCAGCAATGGCATGGACCCCGAGTACACCGTGCTGGGGCGCGTGGCGCGTCGCATCTGGGCCGTGGCCCTGCGCGAGCGCTACGGTGCCAACGAGCGCAGCCAGAAGCTCAAGTACCACGTGCAGACCAGCGGCCGCAGCCTGCACGCGCAAGAGATCCAGTTCAACGACATCCGCACCACGCTGCAGGCGCTGATCGCGGTGTACGACAACTGCAATTCGCTGCACACGAATGCCTTCGATGAAGCGATCACCACGCCCACGGCCGACAGCGTGCGCCGGGCCATGGCCATCCAGATGATCATCAACCGCGAATGGGGCCTGGCCAAGAACGAGAACCCCAACCAGGGTGCCTTCGTCATCGACGAGCTGACCGAGCTGGTGGAAGAGGCCGTGCTGTCCGAGTTCGAGAAGATCAGCGAGCGCGGCGGGGTGCTGGGTGCGATGGAAACCGGCTACCAGCGCGGCAAGATCCAGGAAGAGAGCATGCACTACGAGATGCTCAAGCACACCGGCGAGTACCCCATCATCGGCGTGAACACCTTCCGCAACCCGCAGGCCGAAGCCGAGGTGCAGGCCCTGGAACTGGCTCGCAGCACCGAGGCCGAGAAGCAGAGCCAGCTCAGCCGCCTGCGCGATTTCCACGCTCGCCATGCCGACGATGCGCCGGCGGTGCTGCAGCGCCTGCAGCAGACGGTCATCGACAACGGCAATGTCTTTGCCGTGCTGATGGATGCCGTGCGCTGCTGCAGCCTGGGTCAGATCACCAACGCCTTGTTCGAGGTGGGGGGCCAGTACCGCCGCAGCCTGTAGTCAGGCCCCGCTGGGGGCCGGCGCGGCGGGCACGGCCCGCGGCTGCGGGTGGCGGTCGGCCCAGGCGTTCTCGAGCTCGATCCGCTTGATCTCTTCGACCGCTCCTTCGTCCGCGCCGCCGGCCTTGCGGGCCTGGGCCCGGGCCAGGCGTTCCATCAGCCGCAGGTCGCGGTTGGTCAGGCCCATGGCGCTCTGCGCCCACTGCTCCACGATGGACGACAGCGACTCGCGCCGGATCGGCGCTGCGTGGCGCTGGGCCCGCAGCGCAGCCAAGGTGCCGCGGTGGTGCGGCTCCACCTCATGGAGCACGCGTTCGAGCGCCAGTTCGCCCTGGCCGTCTTCGGCCACCACGTCGATGATCCGGCGGGTGTAGAGCTCCTCGGCGCTGTACAGGCGGCCCGAGAGGATCATCTCGCTGGCCACCGCGAAGCCGGCCTTGCGGATGGTGAAGTCCCAGGCCCCCATGCCCGGAAAGAGATTGAACAGGATCTCGGGGTAGCCGCCCTGGGCGCTTCGCTCGAAGATGATCTTGTGGAACGGCAGCACCGATTCGAGCCCGCCGCCCAGGGTGTCGCCCTGGCACAGGACGGTGGTGTGGATGCCCAGGTTGGCGGCGTTTTCCACCCACCAGATCAGATCGATGCAGCGCCGCGCATACAGCTTGAGCGACTCGATGTCGCGGGCCCGTACCAGCAGCACGAACAGCGCCAGGTCGCCGCCGAAGTTGTAGACCTTGGGCACGTCGGAGGACATCACGAAGTGCCGCACCAGGCCCGCGTTGGCCGTGATGTCGGCAAAGGTCTGCTGCAGTTCGGCCATGGCCGACAGGCTGAAGCACTGGATGGGCTTGATGCCCATGCGCAACCGCAGCAGCCCGAGATCCGAGCTCCACTCCAGGCGGATGGTCTTGTAGGGCCTGCCCAGCAGACCGGGCACGCCGGTGGGCCCGGATGCGGGTGGCAGAGTCACGCCGAGGCTCTCAGACAGCAGCCATGATCTGGGTGAAGTGATGGAAATTCACACGCACCGACTCCGTGACGGATGCCAGTGCAGAAGGTTCATCGAGCCGGTTCAGGACGGCGCGCAAGTCGGCCATGTGTTGGGCGTCCATGGTGGCATGGGAAGAGATGAAGGAGACGCCGGCATCGCCATCGATCAGGAGCCTTTCGCGCAAGGCCGACGCGAAGGGCCCCCCGTACACCGAGGCGATGACTTCCAATGCATAGAGCATGCCCAGCACCGAGCACGGGTTGCGCTGGCTGGCGGACCAATGGTTGTAGCCGTTCAGTGCCAGGGTGTAGATGCCCGGAGCGTGGCTGCGGGCGGCTTCGGGCGTGACGCCGAAGGCCTGCAGGTCGTTCAGCACCCAGTTCTCGTGGCCCATCTCTTCGTGCATGTGCTCGTAGAGGAAGTGTCGCATTGGCTGCAGGCTGTCTGCCCCGGGCGTGCCCAGCCGGCTGGCCGCCACGGCGCACACCGGATTGAAGTGCCAGACCACGTGGTAGAGCTCCAGCAGGAGCGCCTTGTACCGCTCCACGCTCAAGCCATCGGCGACCGCGGCCACCACGGCCAGGTGCGTCTCGAAAGCTCGGCGATCCTCATCGGTGCCAAGAACCAGTTCGCTGAAGAACGACAGCATGGGTGTCCCCGAAATCTAGCCAGAAAGTGTGACGAACGCGCGCAACCTGATCGCTATTCTGAAGTCTGGTTCGATGGCCAGCCAGGGCGGTGACAAAAGTTCTCAGCTCCTACAATGTCGGTGATGTCCGCCTTGTTGCCCGCATCGGGCCAGCCCCCCATCGCAGCGGCCGGGAGCCGGCGCATCCACGAGCTTCCCGATGAGCTGATCAGCCAGATTGCTGCCGGCGAGGTCGTGGAGCGCCCGGCATCGGTGGTGCGCGAACTGGCCGACAACGCCCTGGACGCCGGGGCCACCCAGGTCACGGTGCGGCTGACGGCCGGCGGCGTGCGGGCGATCGTCGTGGAAGACGATGGCAGCGGCATCGAGCGGGCCGACCTGCCCCTGGCTCTGCGGCGCCACGCCACCAGCAAGATCGCATCGCTGGGCGACCTGGAGTCGGTCAGCACGATGGGGTTTCGGGGCGAGGCGTTGGCGGCCATCGCCTCGGTGGCGGACGTGACGCTCACCACGCGGGTGGCCGGTGCCGAGCACGCCTGGCGGCTGCATGCGCGCAGCGGCGAGCTCTCACCGGCGGCCCGCGGCTGCGGCACCACCGTGGATGTGCAGGAGCTCTTCTTCAGCACACCCGCCCGGCGCAAGTTCCTGAAGACCGACGCCACCGAACTGGCCCACGCCCAGGAAGCGCTGCGGCGCCATGCCCTGGCGCGCCCGGACGTGGGCTTTGCCTTGTGGCACGACGGGCGGCTGCTGGCACAGTGGCGTGCTGCCACGGCCGCCCAGCGCTGGGCCGATGTGCTGGGTGGCGACTTCATCGCCGCCAGCCGGCCTTTGGCGGCCGCGCGCGGGCCGCTGTCCATGAGCGGCCGCATCGGCCAGCCCGAGGCGGCCCGCGCCCGCGCCGACCTGCAGTACCTGTTCGTCAACGGCCGCTTCGTGCGCGACCGCCTGCTGGCCCATGCCGTGCGCTCGGCCTTCGACGACCAGTTGCACGCCAACCGACAGCCGGCCTATGCGCTGTTCATCACCCTGGCGCCCGAACTGGTGGACGTCAACGTGCACCCGACGAAGATCGAGGTGCGATTCCGCGATGGCCGTGCCCTGCACCAGGCCGTGCGGCAAGCGGTGGAAGAGGCCCTGGCGCCGAGCCGCGCGGTGACGGCCCCGGCTTCGCTCGCGGGCGAATCTGCGGCGCCGCAACCGGGGCCGCCCGTGCCCGAGATGCCGCGATGGCAGCCGGAGCTGGCCCTGGCCGAGTCGAGGCCTGCGTCGATCGGCCAGGCGCAGGAACGGCCTGCCCCCTGGCTGTCCGAGGGGCCTTGGCGCACGCCCCAGGGCAGCGGCGGCCTGGGTGCCTGGGCTGCCCTGAGGAACGATGCTGGCGCCCTGGGCGAGCCTGCGTCGGCCGCCGCAGCCCTTGCCACCCCCGAGCCCGCGGCCTGGCCGCTGGGGCGCGCGGTGGCGCAGATCGGGGGCGTGTACGTGCTGGCCGAGAACGCACAGGGGTTGATCGTCGTGGACATGCACGCCGCGCACGAACGCATCGTCTACGAGCGCCTGAAGCGCGACGCGGCAGGGCGCGGGGCGCTGCCCTCGCAGCCGCTGCTGATTCCCCACCCCTTCTCGGCGACCGCGGCCGAGGTGGCCACGGCGCAGGCCGAGCACGCCACCCTGGCCGAGCTGGGGCTGGACATCGACGTGCTGTCGGCCGCCACGCTGGTGGTGCGCAGCCGGCCTGCGGCGCTGCCCGATGCCGATCTGGCCGAACTGGCCCGCTCGGTGCTGGCCGAATTGGCCGAAGCCGGGGCCAGCCGCGTGGTGCAGCGCGCCCGCGACGACATCCTGGCCACCATGGCCTGCCACGGCGCGGTGCGCGCCAATCGGCGTCTGACCCTGGAAGAGATGAACGCCCTGCTGCGCGAGATGGAGCAGACCGAGCGCAGCGACACCTGCAATCACGGCCGCCCCACCTGGCGGCAGGTGACGATGAAGGAGCTGGACGCGCTGTTTCTGCGCGGCCGCTGAGCGACAGCCGGCCTTCGGCCGCTTCAGCCAGCCGCCGCGACGCGGTTGCGGCCGTCGGATTTGGCGCGGTACAGGGCTGCGTCGGCCCGGGCCACCGCATCGGTCAGCGGCTCGTTCAGAGCGAGTTCGGCCACACCCAGCGAGCAACTCACCGGCGCGGGCCCGTCGATGCCGGCCACCGCTGCGCGAAGCTTTTCGGCGACACGCAGTGCGTCGGCCAGGCCGCTGCCCGGCAGCGTCACCAGGAACTCCTCGCCGCCCCAGCGCAAGGCCTCGTCGCCCCGGCGCAAGGTGGTGCGCAGGCTCGTGGCGCAAGCCTGGAGCACCTGGTCGCCGGCCGCGTGGCCATGGGTGTCGTTGAGCTGCTTGAAGTGATCCAGGTCCAGCAGCACCACCGACGCGGGTGGCGCAAAGGTGGTCTCGCGGCGCAATCGGCGGCCGACCATGGGCGCGGCATGGCGGTTCAGCAAGCCCGTCAGTGCGTCGTGGTAAGCCGCGTGCTCCAGTTCTTGCCGTTCGCCGGCCAGGGTCAGCACCGAACCCAGCAGATCGGCCACGGCTTCGAACAGGCCCACGCCCACTGTTTCGAAGTAGTCGGCCACGTCGGCGTACAGCACGACCAGGCCGCCGATGTGTTGCAGCGTCGAAGGCAGCGGCAGTGCCAGCGTGCTGCGAACGCCGTGTTCGAGCGCGGCCTGCCGCCAGGGCCCGAAGGGCGACAACGGCGAGATCTTGAAGGGCGCAGACCGGTCGCCCTCCAGCGCGCGGAAGGCCGGCCCGCGCTCGGTCAGCGGGTTGCGCTGGATGACCAGCCGGCGGGCATACTCGGCCGCCGTGCCGGCGCAGACCTGGGGCACGATGGTGGGCGTGTCCTTGCGCCCGAACCAGGTCCAGGTGATCACGATCCGCGGGCTGACCCGGGTCAGCGTTTCGCAGATGCCCAGGACGATCTCGCGCTCGTTGTGGCCGACGATCAGCCGTCCCGCGCTGCGCAGCAGGGTCTCGGCGATGTGCGCGCGCTCGGCAGGCGCGTCCATCGGAATTGCATTCCGTTTGAACACACCCTGTTTTCGGCCGCTGGTCCGGGGGCTTGAGGAGCCGCCCCCGGACCCTCGGGGCTTCAGTGCCCGCCGCCCAGGTAGGCTGCCTTGACGGCCGGGTCGTCGCGAAGCTGCGCGGCCGGTCCGTGCAGGCTGATGCGGCCGTTCTCGAGCACGTAGCCGTAGTCGGCCACGCCCAGCGCCGCGGCGGCGAACTGCTCCACCAGCAACATGGTGACGCCCTGCTCCTTGAGCCGGCTGATGATCCGGAACACCTCGTCCACCAGGATCGGTGCCAGGCCCATCGACGGCTCGTCCAGCAGCACCACGTCGGGCGCCAGCATCACGGCGCGGGCCATGGCGAGCATCTGCTGCTCGCCACCGCTGAGCGTGCCGGCCAGCTGCAGCCGCCGCTCCTTCAGCCGCGGAAAGAGCTCCAGCGCCCGCTCCAGGTCGGCCGCGATGTCGCCCTTGGGCCGCGCCCCGGTGTACCGCGGAAAGGCGCCCAGGCGCAGGTTGTCGGTGACGGTCATGGTGGCGAAGACGCGCCGGCCCTCGGGCGAGTGCGCCAGGCCCAGGCGGGCGATGTGATACGACTCCAGGCCGTCGATGCGCTTGCCGTTCAGGGTGATCTCACCGGCGCTCGGCGCGATCATTCCGGAAATGGCGCGCATGGTGGTGGTCTTGCCGGCGCCGTTGGAGCCGATGAGGGTTACCACCTTGCCGCGGGGGACCTCCATGGTCACACCGTGCAGCACCTCGACCTTGCCGTAGCCGGCGTGAAGATTGTGGATGGTCAGCATGGGTTGTGCATTCGCGGAGTCAGGCGGCGCTGGGGGCGCCATGGGGCTCCGCCTCACCGCCCAGGTAGGCTTCGATGACCTTCGGGTCGGCTTGCACGGCCGCGGGCAGGCCCTCGGCGATCTTCTGCCCGAAGTCGAGCACCGAGACGGTGTCGCACACCGACATCACCACGTCCATGTGGTGCTCGATCAGGATCAGCGTGATGCCGTGGTCGCGGATCTTGTGGATGATGGCCACCAGGTCCTTGATGTCGGGGGCCGTCAGGCCGGCCGCCGGCTCGTCGAGCAGCAGCAGCTGCGGGTCCAGCGCCAGGGCCCGAGCGATCTCCAGCAGCCGCTGCTTGCCGTAGGGCAGGTTGCGCGCTTCCTCGCGTTCGAGGTTGTCCAGGCCCACGAACTCCAGCAGGCCGCGGGCGCGCGCCGTGGCCTCGGTGTCCTCGCGCTGGTAGCGCGGCGTCTGTATGGCCACGTCGATCAGGTTGCTGGCAAAGGTATGGTGCAGGCCCACCATCACGTTCTGCAGCGCGGTCATCTCGCCGAAGAGCTGCACGTTCTGGAAGGTGCGGGCGATGCCCGACAGCGCGATGTCCGACGAGGTGCGCCCCACCACGCTGCGCCCGGCGAAGGAGATGTCGCCCGCCGTGGGCACGTAGATGCCGGTGAGCACGTTCATCATCGTGCTCTTGCCTGAGCCGTTGGGGCCGATCAGGCCGTGAACCGTGCCGCGCCGGATGTTCAGGTCGACGTTGTTCAGCGCCTTCAGGCCGCCGAACTGCATCAGCACGCCCCGGGCCGTCAGCAGCTCGGCCGGCATGTCGGCAGTGGCATTGGAGATGGCGTCGCGGCCCCCCACGAACTTGGGCGTGGCGGCCGCTTCCTGGCCGCCGGGCCGCAGGCCCATGGCCGCTCGCACGAAGCCGACGATGCCGTCCTGCAGGTAGTACACGACGAACAGCGTGATCAATCCGAAGATCGACAGACGCCAGTCGGTCATGGTCTGCAGCACGAAGGAGATCCCCGCCAGCGCGATACTGCCCACCACCGGCACGGCCGCCTGCTTCCAGGTGGACTTGCCGCGCTGCACCGAGATGGCTGCGCCGACGGCCACCAGCACCGCCACGATCACGGCCACCGTGCGGAACAGCTCCAGGTCGTCCAGCAGCTTGGGCAGCAGAACGATGATGGCAGCACCGAGCAGCGCACCGATGCGCGTCTTGCGCCCGCCCATGATCACGGCCAGCAGGAACAGCACCGTCAGCTCGAAATTGTAGGTATTGGGGCTGATGTACTGCTCGGAGTAGGCGTACAGGCCGCCGGCCAGCCCGGCCAGCCCGGCGCTGATCACGAAGGCGTAGACCTTGTAGCGGTACACGCTCACGCCCATGCAATCCGAGGCCACGGGGCTGCCGCGCAGCGCTTCGAAGGCCCGGCCCAGGTGCGAGCGCAGGATGCGGTGAACCACGATCAGCGACAGCACCAGCATGGCCAGCACCAGCCAATAGAACTCGCGCTCGTCCAGCCTGCTGCCGAACAGGCTCGGCTTGGTCAGCTTGATCCCCATCGGGCCTTCGGTGAGGAAGGTCATCTCGTTGATCAGGATCTGGATGATGGTGCCGAAGGCCAGCGTCACCATGGCCAGGTAGGGGCCCGTCACCCGAAGCGCGGGCAGGGCCAGCAGGGCCCCGAAGCCCGCCGTGACGCCGATGGCCACCGGCAGGGTCAGCCACAGCGGGGCGCCCAGCTTCATGACCATCACGCCCACGGCGTAGGAGCCGATGCCGAAGAGTCCCGCATGGCCCAGCGAGACCTGCCCGGTGTAGCCCACGACGATGTCCAGGCCGAAGAGCACGATCGCGTAGATCATGATCGTCTCGATCAGGTGGATGTAGTACGGGTTCTGGACCGCCAGCGGCAGCCCGGCCACCAGCAGGGTGGCCGCGACGCCGGCAATGATCAGCTTTCTCGACATCGTCAGACCTTCTTGATGGCCGTCTTGCCGAACAGGCCGGCCGGCTTGAGCGCCAGCACGACCAGCAGCAGCACCAGGCCCGGCACGTCCTTGTAGCCGGTGGAGATGTAGAAGCCCGTGGTGGTCTCGGCGATGCCCAGGATGATCCCTCCCACGATGATGCCCAGGCCGCTGGTCAGGCCGCCGATGATGGCCACCGCAAAGGCCTTCAGGCCCAGGACGGCGCCCATGGTGGCGCCGGTCAGCGTCAGCGGCGCGATCAGCACGCCCGCGAAGGCCGCAGTCAGCGAAGACAGGGCGTACGAAAAGGTGATCACCAGCCCCGTGTTGATGCCCATGAGCTTGGCCGCGTCGCGGTCGTTGAAGGTGGCGACCACGGCGCGGCCGTAGATGGAGCGGCGGTTGAACACTTCCACCGCCAGCATCATGCCGATGGCGCCCACCACCACCATGATTTCCATCGGCAGCACGTTGGCGCCCAGGAAGTGCAGGGGCTCTTCGGGCAGCGGCGAGGGGAACTTCAGGTCATCGCGGCCCCAGACGTTCTCGGCCACGTTCTTGAAGATGATGCCCAGCGCGATGGTGGACATGATCCAGCCGAACTCGCTCTTGATCTTGATGGCCGGCCGCACGCCGATGCGCTCGACGAAGGCACCCTGCAGGATGCCGAACAGGCACACAAGCGGGATCATCAGCCAGTAGTTGAGCCCCAACTTCTCCACCAGGGTCAGGCCCACCAGCGCACCCAGCATGAGCGCATCGCCCTGCCCGAAATTCAGCGTGTCGGACGTGGCGAAGGTCAGCTGGTAGCCGAAAGCGATGACGGCATAGATCATGCCCAGCGCGATGCCGCTGAAAACGAGTTGGGTGAGGATCTGCATGGCGAGCCCGGGTGGCCAACATGAAACCGCCGGGCTGGGGGCCCGGCGGCGTGGGGTTCAAGCGCCCATAGAGGGAGCGGCGCCTACTTCTTGACGGCCAATGCGCCCTTGGCGTTGGGGTCCTTGACACGCACTTCCGAAGCCTTCTTCTGGTCTTCGGTGTAAGCGTAGACCACGCGCTGGCCCTTGACCTCGCCGAACACCGGGATGTTGGCGGTGATCGCCTCGTGGTCCTTGGCGGTGAAGGGCTTGTTGTACGTGGTGACCACGCCTTCCACCGGCGTCTTCAGGTCTTCCAGGGCCGCCTTGATCTTCGGGCCTTCGGTGCCGCCGGCCTGCTTCATGGCCGCAGCCAGCAGGTAGATGGAGTCATACCCCTGCGCTGCCGACACCGGCGAATCGATGCGCGCGTTCTTGGGGTTGAAGGTCTTCAGGTAATTGATGATGAAGGCCTGTCGCTTGGGCGTGGTGGGCTCCTGCACGAAGGTCTGCGGCATGCGCGCGCCTTCACCGCCGGGGCCGGCGTTGTCGATGAAGTTGGCCATCGACAAGGTCCAGCTGCCGATCATCGGCACCTTCCAGCCCAGCTTGGTCATGCCGTTGGCGATCTGCGCCAGTTCGGGGCCGATGCCGTAGGTGAGGATGGCTTGCGCACCGGCTTCCTTGGCCTTCAGCAGCTGCGGCGTCATGTCCACATCCTTGATGTTGAACTTCTCCACCGCCACGGGCTTGATGCCCTTGAGCGCCAGGGCCTTTTCCAGGTCGTCACGGCCGAGCTGGCCGTAGTTGGTGGAGTCGGCCAGGATGGCGACCTTCTTGAAACCGCGGCGGGTGACCGCCTCTTCCACGATCATCGGCGCCTGGATGCTGTCGTGCGCGGCGTTGCGGAAGACGTAGTTATCGGGCTGGTCGTCGAACTGATGGGTGATGAGCGAGCCGGTGGCCACGTTGTTCATCACCGGGATCTTGGCTTCCTGGTAGAAGCGCTGCGAGGCCAGGGCCACGCCGGTGTTGATGTAGCCCACGCTGGCCACGACCTTTTCCTTGTTGATCAGCTCCTGGGCGATCTGCACGCCACGTTCGTTCTTGGCTTCGTCGTCGCGCTCCACCACCTGCAGCTGGCGGCCCAGCACACCGCCGGCCTTGTTGATTTCGTCCACTGCCAGGCGCACGCCATCGCGCATGCTCACGCCCATGGACGACGAGCCGCCGGTGAAGGGGCCCTGGACGCCGATCTTGATCGGGTCAGCGGCTTGCGCCGAGGTGAACGCGGCGCACAACGAGGTTGCCAGGGCCACGGCCGTGAGGGCTCTGCGGGTGATGATCATCTGTGTCTCCGTCAGGAATTGAATGCCGATAGGGCACGGACGCGTCTTGGCGTCCGCAGCCCATGACAATGCCTGATCGGAAGGCTCTTCGGGTGCGCGGGACTACTTACGGGTTAACCCCGGGGATTTGAGGCCCCGGGGCTTCCTTACATCAGGCCGCCAGGAGTTGGCGCAGCACGAACGGCAGGATGCCGCCGTGCTTGTAGTAATCCACCTCGATGGCGGTGTCGATGCGCAGGGTGACGGTGAACTCGCGCTTCGTGCCGTCGGTCCCGGTGATGACCAGCTGGGCATCGGACAGCGGCTTGACGTCGGCGGCAAGCACCACGTCCACCGTCTCGTCGCCCTTCAGGCCCAGGCTCTCCCACGAGTCGCCGGCCTTGAACTGCAGGGGCAGCACGCCCATGCCGATCAGGTTGCTGCGGTGGATGCGCTCGAAGCTGCGCGCCACCACGGCCTTGATGCCCAGCAGGGCCGTACCCTTGGCCGCCCAGTCGCGGCTGGAGCCGGTGCCGTACTCTTCACCGGCAAACACCACGGTGGGCGTGTTGGAAGCCATGTACTTCATGGCGGCGTCGTAGATGGCGAGCTTCTCGCCGCCCGGTTGGTACAGCGTGTAGCCGCCTTCCTCGCGGCTGCCGTCCGCCTTGGCGGGCAGCATCAGGTTCTTGATGCGCACGTTGGCGAAGGTGCCGCGCATCATCACGTCGTGGTTGCCGCGGCGCGAGCCATAGCTGTTGAAGTCGGCCTTCAGCACGCCGTTTTCCAGCAGGAACTTGCCCGCGGGCGTGGTGTCCTTGAAGCTGCCGGCCGGGCTGATGTGGTCGGTGGTGATGCTGTCGCCGAACAGGCCCATGATGCGAGCAGCCTGCACACCCGAGACCATGGCCGCCGGCTCCATCGTGAAGTCGCTGAAGAACGGCGGCTCGGCGATGTAGGTGCTCTTGGGCCACGTGTAGACGTTGCCCTTCACGCCCTTGATCTTCTCCCACAGCTTGCCCGGCTCGTTCTTGACCTTGTCGTAGTTGGCCCGGAACGCCTTGCCGTTCATGGCGAACTTCATGAGCTTGTGGACTTCCTCGCTGGTGGGCCAGATGTCGCCCAGGAAGATGTCCTTGGCCTTGCCGTCCTTGCCCTTGCCGCGGCCCACCGGCTCGGTCATCAGGTCCTTGGTGACGTTGCCGGCGATGGCGTAGGCCACCACCAGCGGCGGGCTGGCCAGGAAGTTGGCCTTCAGGTTGGGGTGGATGCGGGCTTCGAAGTTGCGATTGCCCGAGAGCACCGCGGCGCACACGAGGTCGTTGGCCGTGATGGCTTCGTTGATCTCTGCCGTGAGGTCGCCGGCATTGCCGATGCACGTGGTGCAGCCGTAGGCCGCCACGTCGAAGCCGAGCTTCTCCAGATAGGGCAGCAGGCCGGCCTTCTCCAGATACTCGGTGACGATGCGCGAGCCGGGGGCCAGCGAGGTCTTGACGTGCTTCTTGACCTTCAGGCCCGCTTCCACGGCCTTCTTGGCCAGCAGGCCGGCGGCCAGCAGCACGCCGGGGTTGCTGGTGTTGGTGCAGCTGGTGATGGCGGCGATCAGCACGTCGCCGTTGCGGATCTCCAGGCCCGAGGGCGTCTTGACCGGCGTGCCCAGCTTGTCGGCAGGCTGGTTGAAGCCGGCTTCCGCCGCCGGGGCGCTGTACAGGTCGGTGAACTTGGACGAGACCTTGCCCAGTTCGATGCGGTCCTGCGGACGCTTGGGGCCCGAGAGGCTGGGCGACACGGTGGACAGGTCGAGCTTGACGAGCTTGGTGTAGTCGATGTCGGTGGCCTTGGGCACGCCGAACATCTTCTGGGCCTTGAAGTAGCCCTCGAAAGCCTCGATCTCGGCCTTGGTGCGGCCGGTACCGACGAAGTAGTCGATGGTCTTCTCGTCCACCGGGAAGAAGCCCATGGTGGCGCCGTACTCGGGCGCCATGTTGGCGATGGTGGCGCGGTCGGGCAGGCTCAGGGTGCGGGTGCCTTCGCCACAGAACTCGACGAACTTGCCCACCACCTTTTCCTTGCGCAGGATCTCGGTGACCGTGAGCACGAGGTCGGTGGCGGTGACGCCTTCGCGCAGCTGGCCGGTGAGCTCCATGCCCACCACGTCGGGCGTGAGGAAGTACACCGGCTGGCCGAGCATGCCGGCTTCGGCCTCGATGCCGCCCACGCCCCAGCCCACCACGCCGATGCCGTTGATCATGGTGGTGTGGCTGTCGGTGCCCACCAGGCTGTCGGGGTAGTACACGCCGGGGTTGGCGCTGTCCTTGGCGGTCTTGTGCACGCCGCGGGCCAGGTACTCGAGGTTGACCTGATGGACGATGCCGAAGCCCGGGGGCACCACGCCGAAGGTGCTGAAGGCGTCCATGCCCCACTTCATGAACTGGTAGCGCTCCTGGTTGCGGCTGAACTCCAGCTTCATGTTCAGGTCCAGCGCCTTCTTGGTGCCGAAGTGATCGATCATCACGCTGTGGTCCACCACGAGGTCCACGGGCACCAGCGGTTCGATGCGCTTGGGGTCCTTGCCCATCTTCTCGGCCACGTTGCGCATGGCGGCCAGGTCGGCCAGCAGCGGCACGCCGGTGAAGTCCTGCAGCACCACGCGGGCCACCACGAACGGGATCTCGTCGGTGCGCTCGGCCGTGGCGCCCCACTGCGCCAGCTGGGCCACGTGCTCGGCGGTGACCTTCTTGCCGTCGCAGTTGCGCAGCACGCTTTCCAGCACGATGCGGATGCTCACCGGCAGGCGGTTGACGTTGGGGAACTGCCGCGCCAGGGCCGGCAGCGAGTAGAACTTGCCTTCCTTGCCCGAAGCGGTCTTGAAGGTCTTCAGGGTCTTGGCGTAGGCGTGGGCCGGGGCCCGCTTGGTCTTGGTGCCGGTGCTGGTGGGCATGGGGGTTCTCGGGTAGTTGAGGGGCGGATGGACAGCGAGGGGAAGGCCGGATTGTCAGCCTGCGTCACGAGCCTTTCGGCACGATGACTTTCAGGCCCTTGAAGTAGTCGCGGAAGAAGCCGGCGTCGCGGGTGATCAGTGCCTGGCATTGCAGCAGTGCGTGGGCGCCGATGAGGAAGTCGGGGACGGTGCGGGTGCCCATCGGGCCGGGCGTCCCGCGCTTGCCGGCGCCGCGCAGACGCTCGTTGTAGCGGCGCTGCATCTCGCCGGCACGCGCGGCCGAGCGCAGCTCCAGCGCCGAGTAGCTCAGCCCCATTTCCTCCAGCGCGTCCATCAGCTGCGAGCTGTGGCCCAGGCCGGCCACGACTTCGCTGATCACGACCTCGCAGGCCACCACGGGCCCCAGGCTCAGGGCTTCGCGCAGGCACGATTCGGCGGCATCGGCGCGGCTGTCGTCGCCGAGCAGATCGACGATGACCGAGGTGTCGACCGCAATCGTTCGCGGCGCAGCGGGCATGGGGCGGGGGCGGGCGTTCAGGGCTCGATCGGGTCGCCGGGCGCGCGGCCGCGCAGTTCACGCATGACGTCGTCGGTGGTCACGCCCTCGGGCAGCTTGAAGCGGCCCCGCACGCGCGACAAGGCGTCCTGGACTTCCTTGTGCAGCACGATGCGGCCGCCTTCGAGTTCAACCCGCAGGCGCGTGCCCTTTGTCAGGCCCAGCGCGTCGCGCACGGCCTTGGGCAGGGTGATCTGGCCGCGCTCGGCGACAGTGGCTTCCATGGCGTCCCACGCAGAATTGGGTATGCATGGATCATACATACTTCCGTGTGCCGGCTCAACCCCGGCACCGGCCTTTGCCGAGCTTCACACGAAGCCGAGGTTGCGCGTGCTGGCGTCGAAGTTGGCCAGGTTGGGCAGCACCGTGAGCAGGTTGGTGTCGCTCACGCCCATCCAGCGGCCCAGCGTGGCGGCCAGTTGGTCCACCGAGGTGGTGGGCAGCAGCCGGCCCTGGCCCACGTCGTCCGGGCCGTTGTTGGCCACCACGGGCGGCGTGCCGTAGAAGCGCTGGCCGTTGACGGCGCCGCCCATCACGAAGTGCATGCTGCCCCAGCCGTGATCGGAGCCGTCGTTGTTGCCGCTCAAGGTACGGCCGAAGTCGGAGGCCGTGAAGGTGGTCACCTGGTTGGCCACGCCGAGTTCCACGGTGGCGGCGTAGAAGGCCGACAGCGCGCCGGAGACGGTATTCAGCAGCACCGGGTGGTCGGTCAGCAGGCCGTCGTGTGTATCGAATCCGCCCAGCGACACGAAGAACACCTGGCGCTTGGCCGAGAGCCCGTCGGCGCTGGCGATCATGCGGGCCACGAGCTTCAACTGGTCGGCCAGGCTGTTGGGTGTGGGGAAGGGCGTGGCGATGGCGGTGGCCGGCACCAACTGGCTGGACATCAAGGCGTTGGCGTCGATGCTGCGCTGCGTGACGCGGGTGTACTCCGATTCCAGCAGATGGGTGCGCGGCTGGGTGATGAGCGTGCGCAGGGCAGCCGAGGCCGCCGCCGAGCCGAACAGCGGCGTGCCCAGGGCCTTCAAGGGCACCGAGCCGCTGGGAGAGACCTGGTATTGCACGGCGGTGCGCCCCGACAGGTACACCGCGTTGCCCGACACGTTGATGCAGGTGAAGGTGGCGTTGCCGTTGCCGGCCTGGAAGAGGTCGCCCAGGCGGCCGCCCCAGCCCGAGGTGGCGCCCTCGGGCGACGAGCTCTGCCAGACCGATTGCTGGTCGTTGTGCGAGAACAGCTTGGGCGGCAGCGGCACGGTCTTGGCGAGGTACTGCGCCTTGGTGGTGGGCTGCACCAGCGTGCCCACGTTGAGGATGACACCCATGTGCCCGGCATCGAACAATGGCAGCAGCGGCGAGAGCTCCGGGGCCAGCGCGTACTGGCGCCCGCCGGCCAGGGCCGTGACTGGCTGCAGCACGGTGCCGTCCAGCGCGCTGCGGGCATAGGCCAGGGTCGGGCGCAGGCCGTTGTAGAGGTTGTAGTTGGCTGTGTCGTAGGGCACCAGGGTGTTGCCGTAGTCGTTGCCGCCATACAGGAAGACGCACACCAGCGCCTTGTAGTCGGTGGCAGTGCTGGCGGCGGCTTCGCCCATCGCGGCCATGTTCAGCGCCCAGGGTGCCGCTGCTCCGGCCACCGAGAGCGCGCTGGCGCGTTGCAGGAAGGCGCGACGCGAGGCGTCCATGCGGGTGGATTGCTTCATCGGGGCTTTCTTCGGTGCGCGGGGGCGCTTACTTCGAGACCAGGAACTCGGGTGCGGCCAGCACCATCACCAGGGCCGCGTAGATGCGGTTGTTGCGCGCGGTGGCGGTGCCTGCCGGCATGCCGTCCAGCGCGGGCTTCATCAGCGCCAGCGTGGCCGTGCCGAGCTGGTTGGCCGCCAGCACGAGGTTCAGTTCGTCGAGCAGCGCCTGGGCATCGTCGGCCAGGGCCTGCAGCGCCGTGTAGTCGGCCTTGAAATCGCCGACGCCGCTGCTGACCACCGTCTGCATGTAGTTCACATAGCCCACCACCGACGATTCATTGGTGATCTGGAATTCGGGGGCCACCAGGGCGGCCGTGCCGATGCCGCTGTTGGGCGGCACGTATCCTGGCCGGAAGAAGTTGAACACCGTAGGCGACCGCAAAGGGCTCTGCCCGAGGCGGGTGGCGGGGTCGGAGGTGTCGCCGATGGTCCAGGCATCGCTGGGCGAGGTAGCCCCGAAAGCCCGCGCCCAACCGACCAGGCGCATCACCGGTTCGCGCAGCTTGCCGAAGGATGTGGTCGTGAGGTTGGCGGCATTGCGGGCTTCGTCGTCCAGCAGGATGGACTTCACCACGGCCTTGAGATTGCCCTTCACACCGCTGCCGTCGTTCAGGAACACGCCGGCCACCCGCTGCACGTAAGCCGGGCTCGGGTTGCTGGTGACCAGCCGCTGAATGAGCTGGCGGCTGACGAAAGGGGCGACATTGGGGTGGGCGAAGATGATGTCCAGCGCCGCATTGAGCGAAGCCGGGCCGTCCAGCCCCGCCGGCACGGTGGAACCCAGGAAGGTGGAGGCCCCGGTCTCGTGCCGGCTGGCGACCTGCACCATCGGCCGGGTGCGGTAGTCGGGCGTGGTGGTGCCCGTGCCGGAGGTGTCGGCGTCCCAGCCCGTGAAGATGCGGGCCAGGCCAGTGATGTCGTCCAGGGTGTAGGTTTCCTGGGTCTTGCCTGCCACCAGCTTGGGCGTGCCGTCCAGGTTCAGCTGCAGCAGGCCGATGCTGAAGAGTTGCATCAGCTCGCGGGCGTAGTTCTCGTCGGGCAGGGCGCCCGTGGTGGCGTTGTACTTGACGTTGCCCAGGAAGGTCAGGTACTGGCCCATGGTGGGGTGGGTGGAGACGGTCTGCAGCAGCGTGCGGTAGTTGCCGAAGGCATTCGCTTCCAGAAGGTCGAGGAAGGCGGCGCCGGCAAATTGGCGCCACCCGCCGGACAGCCCCAGCAAGGACACCACCACGATTTCGGACAAGGCCATCGTGACGCGCTGGCGCAGCGTGTCGGGGGACGCGATGAGCTTGCGCCAATGGCTGGGGTCGAAGCCCGTGAAGCCGTTCTTGAAGGTGTTGTTGACGCCCGCGGCGTCGTAGCCCTTGCCGAGCAGCCAGCTCACCCGCGTGGGCGAGGCAGCCATGGCGAACTGCTCGTCCAGCCAGCCGGCATAGCCCAGGCTCTGCACACGGGCGATCTGCGCGCGGTCGGCGCCCATGGAGGCCTGCGCCAGGAAGCGCGATGCTTCGACTGCCGTGGGCGCGGAGGTGCCGCCACCCGTACCTCCACCCGACCCGTCACCCGGTGCCGCGCTGCCGCCACCGCCGCCGCAAGCCGCCAGGCTGGCTGCCAGTGCCAGCGCCCCCGCGGTTGAGGCTGCCTGTGGGGCTAGGGTGCCTGGGGCCGCCTGCCGACTGTCCTCGACCTGTACTTCCATGCCGCTCTCCTGCGTGTCCTATGACAACGGCAGGCGAGCGCTCCGGTTGAATGCGGTGCCGGTAAAGAAGTGGTGAAAGGCGTCAGCGCGTGTGGCAAGAAAGTCACATTTGCGGGCCGTAAAGCGATGCCATCGCCGCCACGTAGGGGGCCGCGAAAGCGGCCTGCTGTACGTGCACACCCCGGGCCACACGCCGCTGCCCGGCCACCCACACCTCGCTCACGGCCGGGCTGTTGCCGGCAAAGACCCAGGCATCCAGCGCGTGGGTGGCGGGCATGCCCAACAGGCCCGGGGCCTCGGGGTCGAGCACGACGAGGTCGGCCCGGGCGCCGGTTCGCAGCCCCCAGCGCGGCAGGCCGGCGGCAGCGGCACCGCCTGCCAGCACGCGCTCGAAGAGGCGCGCGGCCGTCGCGCCACCCGCGCGCGACGGGTCGGCCGCCACGTTGCGCTCGCGCCGGATCAGGCGCTGCCCGTATTCGAGCCAGCGCAGTTCTTCAGCCGCGCCGCGGCCCACGTGGCTGTCGGTGCCCAGGCTCAGCGGCGTGCCCGCGGCCAGCCAGCGCGGCAGGTCGCACAGGCCGTCACCCAGGTTGGCCTCGGTGCTGGGGCACAGCACCACGCCAGCGCCGCTCGCGGCCACGGCTTCGATTTCGCCCGGCTTGGCGTGCGTGGCGTGAACCAGCTGCCACCGGGCATCCAGCGCAAACTCGCGGGCCAGCCACTCGATGGGGCGGGCCTGCAAGTGCTGCTCGCAGGCCTGCACCTCGGCCGCCTGCTCGGCAATGTGGATGTGGATCGGGCCCGGGTCGCTGCCCAGGCCGGCCAGCAGGTCGCGCAGGGACGCGACCGGTGCCGCGCGCAGCGAATGGATCGCCACCCCGGCGCTGACCCGCGTTTGCCCGAGCGCCCGCACGCCGTCGCGCAGTGCCAGCACGGCAGCCGCATCGGCCTGGAATCGTTGCTGCTCGGGCCGCAGGCCCGGACTGTCGAAGCCCGCCCTTTCATAAAGCACCGGCAGCAGCGTCAGCCCGATGCCGGTGTCGGCGGCCGCCTGCATCAGCGCCTGGCACATCGCCATCGGGTCGCCCCGCAGGGAGCCGGTGTGTTCATGGTGCAGGTAGTGGAATTCGCAGACCTGCGTGAAGCCGCCGGCCAGCAACTCGGCATACAACTGCGTGGCCACGGCCCGCAACTGCCCGGGGGTGATGCGCCCGGCCACGCCGTACATGCGATCGCGCCACGACCAGAAGTCGTCGTGCTCGCCTTCGCGGCGTTCGGCCATCCCGGCAAAGGCCCGCTGGAAGGCGTGGCTGTGGGCGTCGACCAGGCCGGGCAGCACAGGGCCGGGCAGCAGCGTGGCGCCGGCTGGCGCGGGCGTGCCGGCCTCGATGGCGGTCCATTGCCCCGAACGGTCGGCCTGCAGCCGCACGGCATGCGCCCACTGTCCGTCGATCCAGGCCTGCGGCGCCCACAGCATCGTGTCGCCGCCACCGGTCATGCAGGCTTCCAGTCGAGCAGGGTCTGCACCAGCTGGCGCAGCAGCGGCGTGACCGATGCTGCACGTTCACCGTGCCAGAGGTAGGGCGGCGATTCGTCCATGTAGGCGCGCCAGCACATCTCGAGCTGCACGGCGTGCACGCCGTCGTTCGGCACGCCGAAGTGCCGCGTGATGTGGCCGCCCTTGAAGCGGCCGTCGACCACGTGGCTGTAGGTGGATTGGCTGGCCAGCGCGGCCGACAGCGCCTCTCGGAGGGTGGCCGCGCAGCTGGCGCCGCCCACCGTGCCCAGGTTCATGTGCGGCAGCGTGCCCGGAAACAGCCAGGGCAGCTCGCTCTTGATGCTGTGAGCGTCGAAGAGCACGGCGTGGCCGTGGCCGACGCGCAGCCGCGCCAGTTCATGCCCCAGCGCGTGGTGGTACGGGTGCCACACGGTGGCCACGCGGCGTTCGATCTCGGCCTCGTCGGGCTCGCAGCCCGGGTGGTAGAGCGGCTCGCCCGTGAAGTGCTGCGTCGGGCACAGACCCGTGTTGTTCTGGCCCACGTACATCGGCCCGCCGGTGGTCGGCCGGTTCAGGTCGATCAGGTAGCGGCTGTAGCGGGGCACGATGAAGCTGGCGCCCATCTCGATGGCAAAGGCATAGAGCCGGTCGAGAAACCAGTCGGTGTCTTCGCAAGCCAGGGCCCGCTCGGTGTAGCGGTAGCGCTGGTCGGCCGGCAATTCGGTGCCGACGTGCGGCATGCTCAGCATCAGCGGCAGGCGGCCGCGGTGGAGGGTGTAGGCCATCTCGCTCATGGTGGGGTCCTTTCGACGCCCCCGCACACCGACCGTATGCACCGGCCGTGCCCGAAGCGGTAGGCCAGGTCGCGCGGATGCTCGGCCTGCCAGACGGCGAAGTCGGCGCGCAGGCCCGGCGCCAGGCAGCCCCGGTCGCGCAGCCCGAGGGCCCGCGCAGCATGCTGCGTGACGCCGCGCCAGGCTTCCTCGGGGGTCAGCCGGAACAGGGTGCAGGCCATGTTGAGCATGAGCAGCAGCGACAGCGTGGGCGACGATCCCGGATTGTGGTCGGTGGCGATGGCGATGGGCACGCCCGCTTCGCGCAGGGCCTGCACCGGGGGCAACCGGGTCTCGCGCAGGAAGTAATACGCCCCGGGCAGCAGCACGGCCACCGTGCCGGCCGCGCGCATCGCCGCCACGCCGGCTTGCGACAGGTGCTCCAGATGGTCGCAGCTCAGTGCCCCGTGGCGTGCAGCCAATGCCGCCCCGCCCTGGTCGCTGAGCTGCTCGGCGTGCAGCTTGATCGGCAGGCCCAGGCGCCCGGCGGCTTCGAAGATGCGCCGGGTCTGGGCGGGCGTGAAGCCGATGGTGTCGCAGAACGCATCCACCGCATCGACCAGGCCTGCAGCCTGCTGGCCGGCCAGCCAGCCGCAGGCGGCATCGATGTAGGCGTCGGCGCGGCCGGCGTACTCGGGCGGCAGCGCGTGCGCGCCCAGCGATGTGGTGCGCACACCGAGCGGCAGCTCGCGGCCCAGGCGCCGGGCCGTCGCCAGGCATCGCGCCTCGTCGGCCTCGGTCAGGCCATAGCCCGACTTGATCTCCAGCGTGGTCACGCCTTCGGCCATCAGGGCCCGCGCGCGCAGGGCCGCGGTGCGAAAGAGTTCGTCGTCGCTGGCGGCCCGGGTGGCCGACACGGTGGAGCGGATGCCACCGCCGGCGCGGGCAATCTCCTCGTAGGTGGCGCCCTGCAAGCGCTGTTCGAACTCGGCGGCCCGGTCGCCGCCGTAGACCAGGTGCGTGTGCGGGTCGATCAGGCCGGGAGTGACCAGGGCGCCGGCCAGGTCGTGTTCGGTCTCGGGCGTCAGGCCCGGGGGCAGGGCGGCATCGGGCCCCACCCAGCGCAGTTGCCCGTGTTCCACCCACAGGGCCCCGTCTTCGACCAGGCCCCAGCCCTGCTCGCCCGCCAGCGTGGCCAGCCGCGCATGGCGCCACAGCGTGCTCAAGGGCGTTCCCACGTCATCCACCAGGCCCGCAGCCTGCGGCGTGCCTCGGGCCAGTGCCACGCGGCGGCGTCGGCGGCGTCGGCCCACAGCAGCGTGCCGGCCGGTGCCTCCAAGGGTTTCCGGTCCACCCGCAGCGTGGTGTCGTCGGCCGTGAAGAAGGCCCGCCATCCGCAGCGGCCCGGGCCCTCGCTGCCGGGCTCTGCGCGTTGCAGCGTGCCGCGGCCGCCATCGCGGCGGATCATGAAGTTCAGGTCTTCGGTGGCCCCGTTCAGCAGGCGGCAGGCGGGGGCCGTTTCGCCGTCGAAGTGCAACGGTTCGCCACCCGCGCGAACCGTCACCTCGCCCTGTGGCAGGCCCAGCACCACACCCGGCCCTTCGACGACCGCGAACCAGCGCGCGATGCCGGGATACGCCGAAAACGGCCCATCGCGGGTGATGGCCGCCACGCTCACCCGCAGCAGCCAGTCCCCCCCGGGCGCGGCCGGCGGCCACGCCAGAAGGTCGCGGGCCGTGCCGCCACCGTTGCGCCAGGGCTGTGGCTTTACCGAGCGCAGATTGACGCGGTTCATGGTGCCATTGTCCTGCGCCCAGGGGCGCACCGCGACAGGGCCTTCACACAGCCCTCTCGGCCTGCTGCACCCTTCAGGCGCCAGCTTGACCCCTCGTCCAGGTCGAGGAAGGCCTGGTCGCCCTCGGCCAGCGGCCTTTCCTCGAGCAGCGGCCTGTGACCTCGGCCACCGGGATGGAAGTGGAATTGGTGGTGCGCGAGTCGACCGGGCCAGCGCCCCGGGCCTAGCCCGCCAGCAGTTCCACCAGCACCCGCGCCGCCTGCTGGCACTGGGCCCGCGTCACGTCCAGGTGCGTCACCGCGCGCACCGTTCGAGGCCCGAAGGCGTTGACCAGCACCCCCCGCTCGCGGGCGCGGGCGCTGAGGGCGGGTGCGTCGAGCGGCAGCGCCTGCGGCAGGTGGAAGACCACGATGTTGGTCTGCACCGTGGCCAGGTCCAACTGCACCGGCGCCCCGGCTGCCAGGGCTTCGGCCAGCACGCGGGCGTTGGCGTGGTCCTCGGGCAGCCGCGCCAGGTGATGGTCCAGTCCGTAAAGGGCCGCAGCCGTGAAGATGCCGTTCTGGCGCATGGCTCCGCCCAGGCGCTGGCGGTGCCGGTTGGCCGCCGTGATCGCCGCCCGGGTGCCCGCCAGCAACGAGCCGCCAGGCGCGCCGAGTCCTTTGCTGAAAGCCACGGCCACCAGGTCGAACGGAGCGGCCAGCGCCGCCACGGGCAGGCCGGTGGCGGCGCTGGCATTCCACAGGCGCGCGCCATCCAGGAAGGTGGACAGGCCGAGTTCCCGCGCCACCGCGCAAATGCGCAGCACCTCGTCCTGCGGCACGATCACCCCGCCGGCCCGGTTGTGGGTGTTCTCCACCTCGACCAGCGTGGTGGTGGGGAAGATCGGGAAATTGCGCGGTTTGACCGCCGCGCGGAGGTCGTCCGCGCTGAAGCGCCCGCCTTGGCCGATCTCGTGGATCTGCACGCCGGCGTTGGCCGCCGCACCGCCCAGTTCATGCCAGGCGGCGTGGGATTCTCGGCTGGCCACCACCTCGTCGCCCGGCCTTGTCAAGGTGCGCAGTGCCACCTGGTTGGCCATGGTACCGGTGGGCATCCATACGGCCGCTTCCTTGCCCAGCAGTTCGGCGCACCGGGCCTGCAGTCGGTTCGTGCTGGGGTCTTCGCCGTACTGGTCGTCGCCCACTTCGGCGGCGGCCATCGCGGTTCTCATCGCGGCCGTGGGCCGCGTGACGGTGTCGGAACGGAGGTCGATGCGGTCGGTCATGGGGCTGCTGCTTCCTGGGCTTGCTCGGCCGGCGCAGGATAGCAAGCGTGGCCCGCTTCAAGCCGCTGCGGGTGACGTCGCCGAGGGTCTCGCCGGCTTCCTGCACGGCCCGCTCGATGACGTCCATCACCCGCCGGGCATGGTGCCCACATCGACCACGCCCTTGGCCACGGCACGGCCCGGTCGGCTCGACGGAACGAAGAGTGCGCGGCCGCCCATCCGGACACGGGCGTTGACTCGACGATCGCTGCGGGTTGCCTCGAAGAGGCCCGCGCTCGTGCAGGGTCTATTCTTGTGGGCAGTCGCAGCGCCTGCGGGCATTGCCAACCACCACCCTCAGCCAGCGGGGCTCCGCCATGACCGACTTGTCCGCCATTCATCAGGCTGCCCAGCCGCACCCCGTGCGCGCGCCGCGGGGCAGCACGCTGCATTGCGCCAACTGGCTGATCGAAGCCGCCTACCGGATGCTGCAGAACAACCTCGACCCCGAGGTGGCGGAGAACCCCGACGCGCTGGTGGTGTACGGCGGCATCGGCAAGGCTGCGCGCAACTGGGACTGCTTCGAAGCCATCCTGGAAAGCCTGCGTCGCCTCGAGCCCGACGAGACGCTGCTGGTGCAGAGCGGCAAGCCGGTGGGTGTGTTTCGCACCCACGAGGGCGCCCCCCGCGTGCTCATCGCGAATTCGAACCTGGTGCCCAAGTGGGCCACCTGGGAGCACTTCGACGAACTCGACCGCAAGGGCCTGATGATGTATGGCCAGATGACGGCCGGCAGCTGGATCTACATCGGCAGCCAGGGCATCGTGCAGGGCACGTACGAGACCTTCGTCGAGGCCGGGCGCCAGCACTACGGCGGCAGCCTGGAAGGACGCTGGATCCTGACGGCGGGCCTGGGCGGCATGGGCGGTGCGCAGCCGCTGGCGGCCAGCTTTGCGGGCGCTTGCAGCCTGAACATCGAATGCCAGCAGAGCCGCATCGACTTCCGGCTGCGCAGCCGCTACGTGGACGAGCAGGCCGCCAGCCTGGACGACGCGCTGGCCCGCATCGCCGCCTACACGGCCCGGAAGAAAGCCGTTTCGGTGGCGCTGCTGGGCAATGCGGCCGAGGTGCTTCCCGAACTGGTGCGGCGTGGCATCAAGCCCGACCTGGTGACCGACCAGACCAGCGCACACGACCTGGTCAACGGCTACCTGCCGGCCGGCTGGAGCGTGGCGCAGTGGCAGGCCGCGCGCGGCGACGCCGCGGCTTTCCCGGCCCTGCGGGCGGCCGCCGCCCGCAGTTGCGCCGTGCACGTGCAGGCCATGCTCGATTTCCAGGCCATGGGCGTGCCCACGGTGGACTACGGCAACAACATCCGCCAGGTCGCCTTCGACGCCGGCGTGAAGAACGCCTTCGATTTCCCCGGTTTCGTGCCGGCTTACGTGCGGCCGCTGTTCTGCCGCGGCGTGGGGCCATTCCGCTGGGTGGCGCTCAGCGGCGACCCGGAAGACATCCGCAAGACCGACGCGAAGATGAAGGCGCTGTTCCCCGACAACAAGCACCTGCACCGGTGGCTGGACATGGCCGGTGAACGCATCGCGTTCCAGGGCCTGCCGGCGCGCATCTGCTGGATCGGCCTGGGCGAGCGGCACCTGGCCGGCCTGGCCTTCAACGACATGGTTCGCAGCGGCGAGCTGAAGGCGCCCATCGTGATCGGCCGCGACCACCTCGACAGCGGCAGCGTGGCCAGCCCCAACCGCGAGACCGAGGCCATGGCCGACGGCAGCGATGCGGTCAGCGACTGGCCGCTGCTCAATGCGCTGTTGAACACCGCCTCGGGCGCCACGTGGGTCAGCCTGCATCACGGCGGCGGCGTGGGTATGGGCTATTCGCAGCACAGCGGCGTGGTGGTGGTGTGCGATGGCACGCCCGAGGCTGCCCAGCGCATCGAACGCGTGCTGTGGAACGACCCCGGCACTGGCGTGATGCGCCATGCCGATGCCGGCTACGACACCGCCAAGGCCTGTGCCCGTGAGCAGGGCCTGGACCTGCCCATGCTGCGCAGTTGAGCCGGGCCGTCCCGATGCTGCTGCGACCCGGATACCTCACGCTGGACGAACTGCGGGCCATCCACGCAGGGGGCCAGCCGCTGCTGATGGACCCGGCGGCCTTGCCAGGCATCCTGGCCAGCGCGGCCGTGGTGCGGGCTGCGGCCGAGGGTGAAGCACCGGTCTACGGCGTCAACACCGGCTTCGGCAAGCTGGCCAGCACGCGCATCAGCGAGTCCGACCTGGCCACGCTGCAGCTCAACCTCATTCGCAGCCACAGCGTGGGAGTGGGTGAGCCGTTGTCGGCGCCGGTGCTGCGCCTGATGCTGGCCGCCAAGGCCGCCAGCCTGGCTCGCGGGCACTCGGGGGTTCGGCCGGTGGTCGTGGACACCCTGCTGGCCGTGCACAACGCTGGCCTGGTGCCCTGCGTACCCAGCCAAGGCAGCGTGGGCGCCAGTGGCGACCTGGCGCCCCTGGCACACATGACCCTGGCCTTGCTGGGCGAGGGCGAATTCATCGTCGACGGCCAGCGCCGCCCGGCCGCCCAGGCGCTGGCGCGGGCTGGCATCGCCCCGCTGGTCCTCACCGCCAAAGAGGGCCTGGCGCTGATCAACGGCACGCAGACCAGCACCGCGCTGGCGCTGCACGCACTGTTCGGTTTCGCGCCCGTGCTGGAGGCCGCGCTCGTCATCGGTGCGCTGACGGTGGACGCGGCGCGCGGCAGCGACGGACCGTTCGACCCGCGCATCCACGCCCTGCGCGGCCAGCCAGGGCAGATCGACGTGGCGCGCTGTTACCGCGGGCTGCTGGCCGGGAGCGCCATCCGCGCTTCGCACACGGTGGGGGACGAGCGCGTGCAGGATCCCTATTGCCTGCGCTGCCAGCCCCAGGTGGTGGGGGCTTGCCTGGACCAGCTGCGCCACGCCGCCAGGGTGCTGCTGTGCGAGGCCAACGCCGTGACCGACAACCCCCTCGTGTTCGCCGAGGACGGCGCCATGATCAGCGGGGGCAACTTCCACGCCGAGCCCGTGGCCCTGGCGGCTGACGCCATGGCCTGTGCCGTTGCCGAGGTGGGCGCGATTGCCGAGCGGCGCATCGCCATGTTGATCGACAGCAGCGTCTCGCGCCTGCCGCCGTTCCTCACGGCCAACGCCGGGCTGAACAGCGGCTTCATGATCGCCCACGTGACGGCCGCCAGCCTGGCCAGCGAAAACAAGAGCCTGGCCCACCCGGCCAGCGTGGACAGCCTGCCCACCAGCGCCAACCAGGAAGACCATGTGAGCA